>NZ_CATKPN010000022.1:0-166826 GCF_949767245.1 Pseudomonas sp. IT-P176 | reverse complement strand
GTAAGAGCCTTTTGCTTACTTTTGCGCTGTTCAAAAGTGAGCCGCTGTAAAAGCGGAACCATAGGTGGTCGTTACCGCAGAAATGGATATGTACGCGGTCTAATCCAACACCCCAGAGGCCCACAGGTGCAACGTCGCACCACAGCTGTGTAGAAACCTATGCCCATCGCGGGCAAGCCTTGCTCCTACACCACCTGCTCCGCCCGATGGATGTCGAGCATGAAGCGTTCCGCCGGCAACGGGTGGCCCAGCAGGTAGCCTTGCAGCGAATCGCAGCCCAACTGGGTCAGGAAATCCTGCTGCATGTCGGTTTCCACGCCCTCGGCAACGATCCGCAGCCCCAATGCCTGGCCCAAGGCAACGATGGCCGAGACGATCGCGGCGTCATCGCTGTCGCGCTCCAGGTCGCGCACGAAGCCGCGATCGATTTTCAGCTCGTTGGCGGGCAGGCGCTTGAGGTACATCAGGCTCGAGTAACCGGTGCCAAAGTCATCAATGGACAGGTCGACACCCATTTCCGATAGCTGATTGAGCACCGTCATGCTCGCGTCCGCGTCGCTCATGGCCGTGGTTTCGGTGATTTCCAGGGTCAGGCTGTTGGCAGGCAGGCCGTGGGTAGCCAGGGCCTTGGCGACGCTGTGGACCAACTCGGTGTGACAGAACTGCAGCGCCGAGAGGTTCACCGCGATGCGCCAGTTGGTGTAGCCCTGCAGATGCCAGAGGCGCATCTGCCGGCAGGCTTCATTGAGCACCCAATCGCCAATCGGGATGATCAAGCCGGTTTTTTCCGCCAGTTCGATGAACTTGTCCGGCAGCAGCATGCCCTGGGTCGGGTGCTCCCAGCGCAACAGCGCTTCGGCCCCCACCGGATGACCGTTGCTGGCATCGAACTTGGGCTGGTAATACAACCGGAACTGATCCTGTTCGAGCGCGTTGCGCAGGTCCTGCAGCAACTGCAACTGGCGCCGCGCGTTGTTGTTCATCGACACATCGAAGAAGCGATAGCCATTCTTGCCAGTACCCTTGGCGTGGTACATCGCCGCGTCGGCGTTCATCAACAGCTCTTGCGCGGTGTGGCCGTTGCCGGGATAGACCGCAATGCCGATGCTGGCCGAGATCTGTAGATCGTGCTCACCGACCCGGAATACCCGGGAAAGCAGGCCCACCTGGCGCGCTGCCAAGCGCAGCGCATCGTCCGGCTCGTGCAGTTGCACCAGCAACACGAACTCGTCACCGCCGATCCGCGCCAGGGTGTCCTGGCTACGCAAGTCCTCGCGCAGGCGCACGCTGACCTCACGCAGCAACTGATCGCCCATGTGATGCCCGAAGGCATCGTTGACCGGTTTAAAGCCGTCCAGGTCGATGAACATCAGGGCAAAACAGCCGCTTTGTTCCTGCACCATGAGCATGGCCTGGTCGATGCGGTCGGCCAGCAACACCCGGTTGGGCAGCCCGGTCAGGGTGTCATGCAGCGCCAGTTGGGTCAGTTCGCGGTTGGCCAGGGTCAGGGAATTGGCCAGCTCCGAGGTGCGCGCCTCAAGGCGCGCGTCGAGAATCGAAGTCAGCAAGGCAATGCTCAGCACCGCCAACGTGGTCACCAGCACCAGATTGTCCAGGCCCTTGCCGCTCAATCCATCGACCGCCGCACCGCAGAAGCTGCCATCGGCAAAGCGTGCCGCAGCCATCCCGGTGTAATGCATGCCGACAATGGCCAGGCCCATGATCACCGCCGCCCCACCACGGGCGAAGCGCACATAGGGCGTGTTCTGGCGCAGGCGGAAGGCGATCCACAGCGCTGCGGCAGATGCCCCCACCGCAATCAACAGGGAGGCGCCGAACAGACTCGGGTCATAGTCGATGCCAGGGGTCATGCGCATGGCTGCCATGCCCGTGTAGTGCATGGCGCTGATGCCCGTCCCCATGATCAAGGCACCAAACCCCAACTGCCAGGCAGGTAACTGGGGTTGGCTGACCAGCCACAGGGCAAAACCGCAGGAGAGAATGGCGATCAGCAGCGACAAGGCCGTGATGCCGAAGTCATAGCCCAGGTCGATCGGCAAACTGAAGGCCAGCATGCCGATAAAGTGCATGGACCAGACTCCGACGCCCATGGCCAGTGCACCGCCGACGGTCCACAGGTGGGCCGCTCGCCCCTTCGCCGTAGCGATACGCCCGGTCATGTCGAGGGCGGTGTAGGACGCCAAAATAGCCACGCAGAGCGAAATCAGGACCAGCGCAGGGGAATAGTTACCGATGAGCATCAGACTTCTCGACTATGCCCTGGCTGAAGCGTCCGTGCACCCTGGGCGAAAGTTGCCGATTGTACTGATTCCAAGGGCGAAAGCACCTGCAAAGTAATCAAAAGGCCACCAGCGCGACAGAAAGACTGTAACAAGCTCGACAAGCCCTTACGGAGCCTAGGTCATTGGCTTTCAGCGGGTATCAATTGCCCGTCCCAACCGCCGCCCAACGCCGCAATCAACTGCACGCTGGCGATCAGTCGGCTCTGCTGCAAGGTCAGCACACTGCGCTCGTTGCTCAAGGCCGTGGCCTGCACCACCACCACGTCGAGGTAGGCGATCAAGCCGGCCTTGTACTGGTTCTGGATCAGGCGCAACGACTCCCGAGCGGCATCCAGCGCCTGCTGGCGCACCACGGCTTCGTCGCCCAGGACCCTGAGCTGGACCAGGTAGTTTTCTACCTCGCGAAACCCGTCGAGGACGGTCTGCCGGTACTTGGCCACGGTCTGGTCATACAGCGCCTCGTTGCGATCGACTTCCGCCGAGCGCTGGCCGCCGTCGAACAATGGCAGGTTGAGTTGCGGCCCCACCGACCAGAAACGGTTGGGCAAGCTGATCAGGTCGGTCGAGGTACTGCTGCTGTAACCACCGGACAGGCTCAGGGTCAGGTCCGGGTAGTAGGCGGCCTTGGCCACGCCGATATTGGCGTTGGCAGCAATCACCGAGCGCTCGGCCGAGGCAATATCCGGACGCCGTTCGAGCAATTGCGAAGGCAGGCCCAACGGCACTTCGGGCAAGTCCGGGATGTCCTGGGTTTCGGCCAGGGTGAATTCGGCGGGCGCCTGGCCCATCAACACCGCAATGGCGTTCTCGAACTGCGCGCGCTGCCAGATCAGGTCGATCATGTCGGCCTGGGTGCTTTTGAGCTGGGTCTGGGCCTGGGACACCGCGTCCTTGCCAGACACCCCGGCGCGGTACTGGTTTTCGGTCATTTTCAGCGAGCGCTGGTAGTTTTCCACGGTGGCCTGCAGCAGGCGCCGTTGCTGATCGATGACCCGCAGTTGCAGGTAATTCTGTACCAGCTCCGATTGCTGGCTCAGGCGCATGGCCGCCAGGTCCGCAAAGCTCGCCTCGGCGCTGGCCTCGTTGGCCTCCAGGCCGCGGCGCAGCTTGCCCCAGATATCCGCTTCCCAACTCACCCCCAACTGCGTGTTGTAGGTGTTGCGGATGCCACTGCTGGAACTGCTCAAGGATGAACTGCTGCTCCCCGTGCCCTGGCTGGAGCGGGTTTTCCCGGCGCTCAGGTCGACCGTGGGGTAAAACGCGCCCCGCGCGCTGGCGACCAGGGCCTGGGCCTGACGGTACTGGGCCTCGGCCTGGGCGACGGTCTGGTTGGAGCTGTTGAGTTTTTCCACCAGGCCATTGAGCTGCTGATCGCCATACAGCTCCCACCAGGCGCCACGGGCCAGGGAATCGCTCGGATTAGCCTGGCGCCAGCCCTGTGCCTGCTTGTACTGGGCCGGTTCTGCGACGCTGGGGCGCTGATAGTCCGGGCCGACGGCGCAGGCACTGAGCATCAGGGCGCTGAGGGAAAGGCTCAGCAATCGCGAGCCACGGGCCGTCACCAGGCGCTGGGGCGACAGGCAGTCGCGGTTGAGTGGGTAACGGTCAGTCATAGCGCGGTTTCCAGAGCAGCATCGGTACGAACCCCACGCCAGCGGTTGACCCGGTGGCGCAAACGGTCGAGATAGAGGTAGACCACCGGGGTGGTGTAGAGCGTCAGCACCTGGCTGAAGATCAGCCCGCCAATGATGGTCAGGCCCAGCGGCTGGCGCATTTCCGCGCCCTCGGCACTGCCGAGCAGCAAGGGCAAGGCGCCGAGGATGGCGGCCAGGGTGGTCATCAGGATCGGACGCAAGCGCAACAGGCAGGCGCTGCGGATCGATTCCAGCGGCGCCAGACCCTGATGGCGCTCGAGTTGCAGCGCCAGGTCGATCATCAGGATGGCGTTTTTCTTCACCACGCCGATCAGCAGGAACAATCCCAGCAATGAGATCAGGCTGAACTCGCCGCCCAGCACATAGATCGACAGCAAGGCGCCGACCCCGGCGGACGGTAGCGTGGAGAGAATGGTCAGCGGGTGCACGTAGCTTTCATACAGCACCCCAAGCACCAGGTAGACCGCCAGCAAGGCGCCGAGGATCATCCACGGCTGGCTCTTCTGGGTCGCGGCAAAGGCGTCGGCGGTGCCGGCCATCTTGGCGGTCACTTCCTCTGGCAAACCGAGCTTGGCGATCGCCCGTTCAATGGCAGCCCCACCCTGCTCCACGGTCACGCCTTCAGCCATGTCAAAGGCGATGCTCTCGGAAGCAAACTGCCCTTCGTGGCTGACGCGGTCGTTTTCCAGGCTGTTTTCGTAGTGGGCAATGGCCGACAGCGGAATCCGCGCGCCGGTCGAGGTGATCACTTGCACCTGGTTGAGGGTGATCGGGTCCTGGGCATATTTGGGATTGACCTCCATCACCACCTGGTACTGGTTGAGGCTGTCGTAGATGGTGGAGATCTGCCGCTGGCTGTAGGCGTTGTTGAGCACCGAGGTGACCATGGCCATGTCGATGCCCAGGCGCTTGGCCTGGTCCCGGTCGACCACCAGTGTCACTTGCGCCGCACCACTGCCCTCGCGGGCGTCGATGGCGGTGAGCTCCGGCAGGGCCTTGAGCGCCGTCACCACTTTCGGGTACCACTCGCGCAGCGCCGACAGGTCACCGCTTTGCAGGATGTAGCTGTATTGCGACGACTGCTGCTCGCGGCCACCGCCAAACTGCAGGTCCTGGTCGGCCATCAGCATCAGTTGCGCGCCGGGCACCTTGGGCATTTCCTTGCGCAGGCGCTCGATGACTTTCTGCGCCGACAGGTTACGTTCCTTGATCGGCTTGAGGCGCACCAGCATGAAGGCGTTGTTGGTACCGTTGCTGCCGCCGATGAACCCAGCGACGCTTTCCACCGCATCGTCCTTGAGCACCGCGCGGCGGAAGATCTCCATTTTCGGCTGCATCACGCTGAACGACAGCCCATCGTCACCGCGCACAAAGCCGATCAGTTGGCCGGTGTCCTGCTGTGGCAGGAAGGTCTTGGGTACCACCACGTACAGCGCCACGTTGACGCCGATAGTGATGAACAGGCTGAACAGGGTCAGGCGCGGATGGCGCAGTACCCAGTCCAGGCTGCTGGCGTAGTACTTGACCATCCAGTCATTGGCCTTGCGGCTGCCGCGCTGCAGGCGGTTTTCCTGGCCTGGGGTATGGGGTTTCAACCAGCGGGCGCAGAGCATCGGGGTCAGGGTCAAGGACACCACCAGCGAGACCACGATCGAGGCGGCCAAGGTGATGGAGAATTCGCGGAACAGGCTCTCGATAATCCCGCCCATGAACAGGATCGAGAGGAACACCGCCACCAGCGAGACGTTCATCGACAACAGGGTGAAGCCGACTTCCTGGGCCCCCAGGTACGCCGCCTTCATCGGGGCGATGCCATCGTCGATGTGCCGGGAAATGTTCTCCAGCACCACGATGGCATCGTCCACCACCAGCCCGGTGGCCAGGATCAACGCCATCAGCGACAGGTTGTTCAGGGAAAAACCATAGAGGTACATCACCGCAAAGGTGCCGACCAGCGACACCGGGACCGCCAGCGTCGGGATCAGCGAGGCGCGGAAGTTGCCGAGGAACAGGAACACCACCAGGATCACCAGCCCCACGGCAATCAGCAGGGTCATTTCCGCTTCGTGCAGGGTGGCTTTGATCACCGGCGAACGGTCCATCGCCAGGTTCAGCTTGACGCTGGCCGGCAGCACCGCCTGCAAGGCCGGCAATTGCGCCTTGATCTCGTCGACCGTCTCGATGATGTTGGCGCCGGCCTGGCGGTTGATCACCAGCAGCACTGCCGAGTCGTCGTTGAAGAAGCCGCTGTTGTAGCGGTCCTCGACGCCGTCGCTGACCTTGGCCACGTCACTGAGGCGCAACGCCGAGCCGTTCTGGTAGCGGATGATCAGTGGTTCGTAGTCCTTGGCCTTCTCCAACTGGTCGTTGGCCTGCACCTGCCACATCCGCTGATCGTCTTCGATCGAGCCTTTGGGCCGGCGCACGTTGGCGTTGGCAATGGTGTTGCGCACGTCATCCAGGGCCACGCCGTACTGGTTGAGCAACTGCGGCTCGAGCTCGATGCGCACCGCCGGCAACGAGCTGCCGCCGATCTGCACTTCGCCCACGCCCGGCACCTGGGACAGGCTTTGCGAGAGGATGGTCGAGGCCAGGTCATACAGCTGGCCTTTTTCCAGCACGTCCGAGGTCAGCGACAGCACCATGATCGGCGCCTGGGACGGGTTGACCTTCTTGTAGGTGGGCATGCTGCGCATGCCGCTGGGCAACAGGTTGCGCGAGGCGTTGATTGCCGCCTGCACTTCCCGCGCCGCGCCATTGATGTCGCGGTCCAGGTCAAATTGCAGGATCACCCGCGTCGAGCCCTGGCTGGAGCGGCTGCTCATGGTGTTGACCCCGGCGATGGCGCCAAAGGAGCGCTCCAGCGGAGTGGCCACGGTGGAGGCCATCACCTCGGGGCTGGCACCCGGCAGGCTGGCCTGGACCACGATCACCGGGAAGTCCATTTGCGGCAGTGGCGATACGGGCAGCAGGCCGAAGCTGACGCCGCCCAGGAGCATGATCGCCAGGCTCAGCAGCATGGTCGCGACCGGGCGCTTGATGAAAGGTCCGGACAGGTTCATGGCTGTTCTACCGACTCCAGGCGCTCAGGCGCGGGCCGCCAGCGCCGCCCAAGGCGGTCGAAGTACAGGTAGATCACCGGCGTGGTGAACAGCGTCAGCACCTGGCTGACCAACAGCCCGCCGACCATCACCAGGCCCAGGGGCTGGCGCAGTTCCGCGCCGGAACCGGTGGCCAGCATCAGCGGCACCGCACCGAACAGCGCTGCAAGGGTGGTCATCAGGATCGGCCGGAAGCGCAGCAGCGCCGCCTGATAGATCGCCGTCGCCGGGTCCATGCCCTGGTTGCGCTCGGCCTCGAGGGCAAAGTCGATCATCATGATCGCGTTTTTCTTGACGATACCAATCAACAGGATGATGCCGATGATCGCGATCATCCCCAGGTCATTGCCACTCAAGAGCAACGCCAGCAAGGCCCCGACTGCCGCCGAGGGTAAGGTCGACAGAATCGTGATCGGGTGGATGTAACTCTCGTAGAGCACCCCGAGCACGATGTACATGGTCACCACGGCCGCCAGGATCAGCAGCAAGGTACTCGACAACGAGGCCTGGAACGCCTGGGCCGCACCCTGGAACTGGCTCTGCACGCCCAGTGGCATGCCGATGTCCTTCTGCACCTGTTCGATCAGTTCCACCGCCTGCCCCAATGCCACGCCGGGCGCCAGGTTGAACGACATCATCACCGCCGGGAACTGGCCGATATGGGCGATCGACAGTTGGGCCTGGCGTTCCTCGATGCGCGCCAGGCTGGACAATCGAACCTGGCCGCCGTCGGTGGTCTTGACGTGGATCTGCTCCAGCGCCTGCGGGCCGATCTTCTCGCCATCCTTGGCCTGCAGCACCACGCGGTACTGGCTGGCCTGGGTGTAGATGGTCGAGATCTGCCGCTGGCCGAAGGCGTCGTACAGGGCATCGGTGATGTTGGCCACCGACACGCCGATGCGCGAAGCCGCGTCGCGGTCGATTACCAGGTACACCTGCAGGCCCTTGTCCTGCAGGTCACTGGCGACGTCGGTCAGCTCCGGCTGGTGGCCCAGGGCTTCGACCAGGCGGCCGCTCCACAGGCTGAGTAACTCGGCATCCGGTGACGACATGCTGAACTGGTATTGGGTGCGACTGACCCGGTCTTCGATAGTCAGGTCCTGCACCGGCTGCATGAACAGGCGAATGCCCACCAGCTTGTCCAGTTGTGGCTGCAAGCGGGTGATCACCTGGGCTGCGCTGAGGTCGCGATCCTTGTGCGGCTTGAGGTTGATCAGCAGGCGGCCGCTGTTGAGCGTGGCGTTGTCGCCGTCCACGCCTATATAGGACGACAGGCTTTGCACCGCCGGGTCTTGCAGGATGATCTTGGCCAGTTCCTGTTGGCGCTGGCTCATGGCGGCGAAGGAGATGGACTGCGGCGCTTCGGAAATCCCCTGGATCACCCCGGTGTCCTGCACCGGAAAGAAGCCCTTGGGCACGATCATGTAGAGGAACACAGTGAGAGCCAGGGTGCCGATGGCCACCATCAGGGTCAGCGGCTGGTGCTTGAGCACCCACTGCAACTTGCGTCCGTAGGCGGCGATCATCCAGTCGATGCACGCGCCGCTGGCACGGTAGAAACGGCCCTGCTCTTCAGGCTTGGGCTCAGGCTTGAGCAAGCGTGCACACATCATCGGCGTCAGGGTCAGGGACACCACCAGGGAAATCAGGATCGCCACCGCCAGGGTGATGGCGAACTCGCGGAACAGCCGCCCGACCACGTCGGCCATGAACAGCAGCGGAATCAGCACCGCGATCAGCGACAAGGTCAGGGAGATCAAGGTGAAACCGATCTGCTTCGCGCCCTTGAGTGCCGCCTGCAGCGGGCTGTCGCCCTCCTCGATGTAGCGCGAAATATTCTCCAGCATGACGATCGCGTCGTCGACCACAAACCCCGTGGCGATGGTCAGGGCCATCAGGGTCAGGTTGTTGACCGAAAAACCGGCCAGGTACATCACCCCGAAGGTGCCGATCAACGACAGCGGCACGGCAATCGAAGGGATGATGGTGGCGCTGACGCGGCGCAGGAACAGGAAGGTCACCATCACCACCAGGGCGATGGCGATCAGCAATTCGTGCTGCACGTCGGTGACCGAGGCACGGATGGTCTGGGTGCGATCGGTCAGCACCGTGACATCCAGCCCGGCCGGCAGGTTGTCGGTGATGCTCGGCAGCAGCGCCTTGATCCGGTCAACCACCTCGATCACGTTGGCCCCCGGCTGGCGCTGGATATTGAGCAGCACCGCCTGGTTTTCGTTGGCCCAGGCCGCGAGGCGCTCGTTCTCGGCGCCATCGACGATCTGCGCGACATCCTTGAGCCGCAATGGCGCGCCATTGTTGTAGGCAAGGATCAGTTCGGCGTAGTCCTTGGGCGAGGTCAACTGGTCGTTGGCGTCGAGCATCGACACCCGGGTCGGGCCGTCGAAGTTGCCCTTGGGCTGGTTGACGTTGGAAGCGGCAATCAGGGTGCGCACATCCGACAGGTTCAGGCCGTTGGCCGCCAGGGCCTCGGGGTTGACCTTGATCCGCACCGCCTGGCGTTGTCCGCCGGCGATGCTGACCATGCCGACGCCGCTGATCTGGGCGATTTTCTGCGCCATGCGCGTATCGACCAGGTCGTTGAGTTTGGGCAGCAGCATGGTTTTGGAGGTGATCGCCAGGGTCAGCACCGGGGTGTCCGCCGGGTTGACCTTGTTGTACACCGGCGGTGCCGGCAAATCGTTGGGCAGCAGGTTGCTGGCGGCGTTGATCGCGGCCTGCACCTGTTGCTCGGCGACGTCCATGTTGATATCGAGGTTGAAGCGCAGGGTCAGCACCGAAGCGCCGCCGGAGCTGGTCGAGGCCATCTGGGTCAGGCCGGGCATTTGCCCGAACTGCCGCTCCAGGGGCGCGGTGACCGCACTGGTCATTACGTCCGGACTGGCGCCGGGGTACAGGGTCATGACCCGAATGGTCGGATAGTCCACCTGGGGCAGTGCCGAGACCGGCAGCAGGCGATAGGCGATCAGGCCGGCCAGAACGATGGCCAGCATGCTCAGGGTAGTCGCGACCGGACGCAGGATGAACAGGCGGGAGATGTTCATGCGCCGCCCTTATGCGCCTTGCCATTGGCCTCTGGTGCAGGCGCGGCATCGCTCGCCTGGCTGTGGAGGTTGTCGGCCGGCGCGGCCGGGACTTGGTTGCTGTCGTTGACCACCTCCACCTCGCTGCCCTCTTTCAGGCGATCGGTGCCTTCCAGCACCACCCGGTCACCTGGCTTGAGGCCTTCCTTGATCACGGTGTTGTCGCCGTCGGTGGCGCCGATTTTCAGTGGGCGAATGGTGACTTTCTTGTCGCCATCCAGGGCGTAGACAAACGTGCCGTTGGTGCCGAACTGAATTGCCGCCGAGGGCGCCAGGATCACCCCCTTGAGGGTGTCAGCGAGCAAACGCACGTTGACGAACTGATTGGGGAACAGCGCCTGGTCACGGTTGTCGTAGCGCGCCTTGAATTTCAAAGTGCCGGTGGTGGTGTCGATCTGGTTGTCCAGGCTCTGCAGTACGCCGGTGGCTTGCAACTGGGTGTCGCCACGGTCCCAGGCTTCGACCGGCAGCTTGGCCCCGGAGCGGTAGCGGGCCAGCACGACGTCGAGGCTGTTCTCCGGCAAGGTGAAGGCCACGCTGATCGGTTGGGTCTGGGTGATGATCGCCAGGGCCGTGGTGTCGTTGGCCGCCACCAGGTTGCCGACGTCCAGCTGGCGCAGGCCGACACGCCCGGTAATCGGCGCGCGGATGCGGGTGAATTCAAGGTTGAGCTTGGCGTCGTTGACCGCAGCCTGATTGGTCTTGACCGTCCCCTGGTACTGGCCCACCAGCGCGGCGGCGGTATCCAGGGTCTGCTTGGCGATGCTGTCCTCGGCGTACAGGCCGCGGTAGCGTTCCAGGTCCACCAGGGCGTTTTTCAATTGAGCCTGGTTCTGCAGCAGGGTCCCTTCGGCCTGGAGCAAGGCGTTCTGGTACGGGCGCGGATCGATCTCGGCGAGCAGGTCGCCGGCCTTGACCATCTGCCCTTCTTCGAAGGCGATCTTCACCAGTTCGCCGCCGACCCGACTGCGCACATTGATAGTGTTGAGCGCGGTAACAGTGCCCAGGGCCTTGTAGTACAGCGGGAAATCGCCGAGTACCGCTGGAGCCACCCGCACCGGAACCGCCCCCGCCGCGCCACCGAAACCCGGGCGCATGCCACCTGCCCTGCCGGTATGGCCGGCCGCCGCCTTGGATGCCGGGGCATCCTTGCTGGCGGAGCTGCTGGGCCAGAATTTCCAGCACAGGCCGCCAACCAGCAGCAGGACCAGCAGGCCGAACAGCCAGCGACGAGAATTACGGGAAGCGGAGGATTGCATGGAGTGATTAACCATTGGGCGCGTGGGCATCTTTATACGGGAGGCTGAAAGATAAGCACTAGAGGCCTTTTAGCAAAGCGCCTTTACCGGCAATTTACCTTCAGCTGACTTTTGCGAGTGTTTGCTAAATTACTGAAGCACAAATGAAAACGGCCTGGACAGAGCCAGGCCGTGAATAATTGTAAAGCCTATTACTTGAGAACGGCCAACGCTGCTGCGTAGTTAGGCTCTTCGGCGATTTCTTTCACCAGCTCGCTGTGCAGCACGTTGTCGTTTTCGTCCAGCACCACCACGGCACGGGCAGTCAGGCCTTTGAGTGGGCCATCGGCAATCGCTACGCCGTAGTTTTCGATGAACTCGGCACCCCGCAGGGTGGACAGGTTCTGCACGTTTTCCAGGCCTTCGGCGCCGCAGAAGCGGGCCTGGGCGAACGGCAGGTCAGCCGAGATGCACAGCACCACGGTGTTGGCCACGTCATTGGCCTGGGCGTTGAAGGTGCGCACCGAGGTCGCGCAGGTCGGGGTGTCGACGCTTGGGAAAATGTTCAGCACTTTACGTTTGCCGGCGAAGTCCGCCAGGGTCACGTCCGACAGATTGCCGGCAACCAGGGAAAAGGCTGGTGCCTTGGCACCGGCTTGTGGCAGTTGGCCGTTGACCTGGACTGGGTTGCCTTTGAGAGTGACTTGAGCCATGAACAGTATCCTTATTAATGCAGTGGTTATGAACAATCGTCTGGTGTTGCGAGGAGCCAAAGTTAACCACGAATGTGCCGGTGAGCCTACCCCGGCAAGCTGTCAGACAATTCATCGCAATGACCGCGAAACACACCCCTGGAACTGGCGCGAACTGCGGCCGCTTTGAACATTTCATCCCTGAAATGCCAGTTGCAGACCTCACGGATCGTCAACGCCCAAGACTCGACCTCAGCTGTTGAGGCTTCACCGCACATTCCCCGCTTAATCCAATGAATCCAATGGATTTTATTGAAAAACTTTAAGTGAACTGCGACACATATCGAAATATTTAATGACGACGAGCGGTCGTTACCGTGTTTAATGCTAACCAAGCCTGACTCGTCCTACGGCTCTCCAGAATAAATACTACAAAGCAATCGACCATCAATCGAGCCAACAGGGATATGAAGGAACGATGTCAAAGGGAATTTCAAGCAGCGTCCTGCTGCTGGCCGTCACACTGCTGCCTGCTGCTGGTGCGCTGGCCGACAACGCCGAGACCGCCAACAAGAGCAACAACCCGCTGAGCCTGGCGCCCGGCGCCAACCTTCAGGACTACTACACCCCGCAACTCTTCGACAGCAACGCCCACACCAACGATGCCTTGTTGCGCGGCACCTTGCCGATGGCCGCCAATGACTTCATCGCAGTCCCGCAGTTGCTGCGCGCGACCCTGCCCATCAGCACCCGCCCCGATCCACACAGTGGCTACAGCACCGGCATCGGTGATCTGAACCTGTTCGACATTTTCCTGCTCAAGACCGAAGGCGTGCAGTTGGGCATCGGCCCGCAGATCACCGCGCCGACCGCCGAACAGGATGAGTTGGGCACCGGCAAATGGCAGGCTGGCCTGGCCGCCGTGGCCATCGATGCGACGCCCCGTGGCCTGCTGGGCGCACTGGTGCAGTATCAAAGCTCGTTCGCTGGTGACCACGACCGGGCACACGTCGAAACCGCCACCTTGCAGCCTTTTCTCATGCACAACCTGGAAAAAGGCTGGTACCTGCGCTCCACGGGCACCTGGACCTTCGACCTGAAGAACAACACCCATTACATCCCCATCGGTTTTGGTGCGGGCAAGGCCTGGAAATCCGGCAGCAACATCATCAACGCCTTCGTTGAACCGCAATGGACGGTCGAGCGCAAGGGTGATGGCCTGCCGCAGTTCACGCTGTTTGCCGGCATCAACGTGACCTTCGGCAAATAACCGCGCGACCCACAGGACAGTGCCATGACTTTTGCAAAACCGACCCGTCTGTTGCTCGCTGGCGTCTCGCTGCTGCTCAGCGCCAGCGCCTGGGCCGATTTCACGGCCAGCCCCGAAGAGGCCCGCGGGATTGCCAAGGAGGCCTACCTCTACGGCTTCCCGGTGGTGGAGATGTACAAGACCCTGTACACCCAGGCCGTGGACAAGACAGGGGCGAATTTCAAGGCACCGTTCAACCGTATCGGCAACACCGCCAAGGTGTTCACGCCCAAGGACACTGCGTTTGTCACGCCCAACTCGGACACCCCCTACTCCTTCGTGTGGATGGACCTGCGCGCCGAACCGCTGGTCCTGACTTTGCCGCAGATAGCCGAGGAGCGTTATTACTCGGTGCAACTGATCGACCTCTTCACGCACAACTTCGCGTACCTGGGCACCCGCAGCACCGGTAACAAAGGCGGACACTTCATGGTGGTCGGGCCGGATTGGAAAGGCCAGCAACCGGTCAACATCGATCGCGTGGTGCGCAGCGAAAGCAACATCGCCTACGCCCTCTATCGCACCCAACTGTTCGATGACAAAGACCTGGAAAAGGTCCGGAAAATCCAGGGCAACTACAAGGTCCAGACCCTGAGCCAATACCTCAAGCAACCGGCACCGGCGACCCCGGCGAAGATCAGTTGGCCGAAACCGACCGCCAGCATGACCGACAGCCCGGAGCTGTTTCGCTACCTGAATTTCATGCTGGCCTTCGCCCCGGCCCAGGACTCCGAGAAAGACCTGCTCGCGCGTTTCGCCAGGATCGGCATCGTTGCCGGCCAGCCGTTCGACCTCAAGGCCCTCAGTGTCGAACAACGCAAGGCCCTGGACGATGGCATCAGTGACGCAAAGGCCGAGTTCGCCGCCTTCAAGAAAGACCAGGTGGACACCCATCAGGTCGTCAGCGGCGACTTCTTCGGCACCCGTGACCACCTGGACAACAACTACCTGTACCGCTACGCGGGCGCCAACATGGGCATCTTCGGCAACTCCGCCGATGAAGCGGCGTATATCGGTTACTTCGTCGACAGCAGCGGAAAACCGGCCAACGGCGCCAAGCACAGCTACACCCTGCACTTTGCCAAGGACCAATTGCCGCCGGCGGATGCCTTCTGGTCGCTGACCATGTACGACGGCAAGAGCAAGCTGCTGGTAGCCAACCACCAGCAACGCTACCTGATCAATTCACGCATGCTGCCCAACCTCAAGCGCGATGCCGATGGCGGCTTGACCCTCTACGTGCAGCACTCGGTGCCACTCAAGGAGCAGCGCAGCAACTGGTTGCCAGCACCCCACGGCCCGTTCTATGCGGTATTGCGCTTGTACCTGCCCAAGCCCGAAGTCGCCAATGGCCAGTGGAAACAGCCAGCACTGACACCGATCAACTGATCAAGCCGGCCCAGCCGAATTACCTTCTGCAAGGAGCATACCGATGGGTTTTACCTCCAAACTGGGTCGCTTGGGCGTCTTCACCCTGGCGTTGACACCTGTTCTCGCCGCTGCCGACAACGCCCGGGACTGGCAGAACCTGCCGACCGACCTGAACATGGTCTTCGGCTATTACAACCGGATCGACAGCAACACCCCGATCGACACCGCGTTGCCGCTAGACGGCCTGTCGGTCAATGCCGACCTGTACATCGCCCGATTTGCCCGCTCGTTCGCCATTGACGGGCGCAACAGCGCGATCCAGGTCCTGCAGCCTTACGCCGACATCTCCGCCTCGTTCGACAACGCCGAGTTCTTCAAGGGCACCAAGCGCAACGGCGGCATGGCCGACACCCAGGTAGTGCTGGTGCACAACCTCTTCGGCGGCCCGGCGCTGACCCAGGAGGAGTTTGCCAACTGGACCCCGGAAACCTTCCTCACCGGCGCACTCTGGGTCACCGCTCCCACGGGCGACTATGACAAGAACCGGGTGATCAACATCGGCGCCAACCGCTGGGCCTTCAAGCCGGAAGTTGCCTTTGGCACGCCAATCGGCCCGACCTGGCTGGAGCTCAACACCTACGTCTCGCTGTACGGCGACAACGATGACTACCACGGCGACGGCACGCTCGAACAAAAGGCCCTGTACGCCATTGAAGGACACTACAGCTACACCTTCAACCGTGCGCTGTGGGCATCGCTGGATGCCACGTACAACCGCGGCGGCGAAACCCGGATCAACGGTGACTGGCAGGACAACAAGCAAGAGAACGGCATCCTCGGCGCCAGCCTGGGTTTCATGCTCTCGCCGCAGTTCGGCGGCCTGATCGCCTATTCCGACACCGTCGCCGAACGCAGCGGTTCGCCGGACGTCAACACCTGGACCCTGCGTCTTCAGTACGCCTGGTAAGAGAGAGCTGAGCGATGGGATCTTCAAGGATACGTCCGGGTCCAGTCTTTGGCCATTCACCGGGATGATCTTATTAGTGGTAGTTGAAACTTGGGTCTATCGTTTATCCCGGTTATGCCAACGTTCATGTTTTAACCCGTCTACGCAAAGGACCGTCCCATGACAGCGCTTAATGACATCAACGCCCTGCAAGCCAGCATTGCCGAGGCGGTACTTGGCCAGGATCAGGTCATCCGCCAGATCATGCTCGGTCTCTTGGCCAACGGCCACCTGCTGCTCGAAAGCTTGCCTGGACTGGCCAAGACCCGCACCGTCAAGGCGCTGGCCAAGCACCTGGATGCGAAGATGAGCCGGATCCAGTTCACCCCTGACCTGCTGCCCTCCGACATCACCGGCGCCGAGGTGCTGCACCAGGTCGACGGGCAGAACCAGATCCAGTTCCAGCCAGGCCCGTTGTTCGGCAACCTGATTCTGGCGGACGAGATCAACCGGGCCCCGGCCAAGGTCCAGGCGGCGCTGCTCGAAGCCATGGAAGAACGCCAGATCACCGTAGCCGGCAACAGCCACGTGCTGCCTGAGTTGTTTATCGTGGTCGCGACCCAGAACCCGATCGAGCAGGAAGGCACCTACCCGCTGCCCGAAGCGCAGATGGACCGGTTCCTGATGAAGGTCCTGCTGGATTACCCGAGTGCGGACAACGAAAGCCAGGTCCTGCGCCTGCTGCGTGAAGAAGAGCAGGCCCAGGGCGCCAAGACCGAGGCGCCAGGAGGATTTTCCCTGAGCCAGGAGGTGATCTTCGCCGCGCGCCGTGAAGTCAGCGCGGTCAGTGTGGCGCCGGCCATCGATCGCTACCTGATCGATTTGATCAATGCCACCCGCCACCCGGCCGACTACGACGCCGACCTCGGCCGCTGGATCGCCATCGGCGCCAGCCCACGTGGCGGCATTGGCCTGGATCGCTGTGCGCGCGCGGATGCCTGGCTGCAAGGACAGGACTTCGTCACCCCGGACAATGTACGCGCCGTGGCCCATCCGGTGCTGCGCCATCGCCTGCAATTGAGCTACGACGCCGTGGCCGATGGCGTGACGGCCGATCAGGTGCTCGACCGCCTGCTCGACAAAGTCGCGATCCCGGCTTGAGGTGATGCCCATGAACACTCAGGAACTGGATGGCCTGGTGTACGTGTCGCTGGCGCAATTGATGGCGCTGCAGTACCAGGCCGCCGATCTTAGTTTCCTCGCGCGCCAGCCCCAGGGCAGCATCCTGGCGGGCAACCACGCCTCGCGTCTGCGCGGGCGTGGCCTGAACTTCGACGAACTGCGCCGCTACCAGCCTGGCGATGACCTGCGGCACCTGGACTGGCGCGCCTCCCTGCGGACCGGCAAACCGGTAGTGCGCACCTTCACCGAAGAGCGTGATCGCCCGGCGCTGATCCTGGTCGACCAGCGCATGTCGATGTTCTTTGGCTCCCAGCGCAGCTTCAAGTCGGCCCTGGCCGCCGAACTCGGCGCGCTGGCGGCCTGGATGGTCTTCAATGCCGGCGACCGGGTCGGCGGCCTGGTGTTCAACGATCAGCGGATCGACAGCATTGGCCCGTTGCGCAGCCGCAAACGGATCGAGGCGCTGTGCAATCGCATCGCCCAGCAGAATCAGGAACTCAGCGCCCACAACCCCGATCGCGAAGGCGAGGACCAACTGGACAAGGTCTTGCAGCACTGCCTGGCCGTGGCCGGACACGATCACCTGATCTGCATCATCAGTGACTTTGCCGGCGCCGGTCCGCGCACCCTGCAACTGATGCGCCAGCTCAGCGCCCACAACGATGTGATCGCCATGCAGGTCTATGACCCACTGGCACTGAATCTGCCAAAAAACGGCCACCTGCTGGTGACCCAGGGTCAGTTGCAGGTGGAGCTGGCGGTGGCCCAGCGGCAGGTCCATCAGCCCCTGGGGGACTTCCTCAGCGGCCGGCTCAAGGATGTCGCCAGCCTGCTGCGCCGCAGTCAGGTGCCTTTGATGATGTTCAGCACCGCCCAGGCAGCCCATGAACAATTGCGCGCCGAACTGGGCAAGCTCGGAGGTCGGCCATGACTGCGCACGTCCCGAGCATCGAGCAACTCACTGAATTGGGCCTGCCAGCGCCGGTCAGCTATCTGCCGCAAACCTGGGGTTGGTGGCTACTGCTCGGCCTGCTGCTGGTGGGATTGCTGGCGTGGGCCGGCCGGCGCTACTGGTTATGGCGCCGGGACCGCTATCGACGTGAAGCCCTGGCACGCCTGGCGGAACTGCAACGCAGCAGCGACCCACTGGCCGCCCTGCGCGAATTGCCGGAGCTGCTCAAGCGCGTAGCGCTGTCGATGCCTTCCCGGGGCTCCAACGACTGCAATGCAAATACTGTGGTTGCGGCTCTGGGCGGTGAGGATTGGCAAGCATTTCTGGTGCGACACAGCGCGCAGCCGTTACCCGCCGATTTCAGCCAGCAACTGGCAACCCTGGCCTACGCCCCGGATACAGTCCTGCTGGCGTTGCCGGCAGCGCAGCGAAATCAGCTGTTCAGCACCTGCAAACACTGGGTGGAGCATCATCATGTGGCAGCTTGATTACCCCTGGTTGTTGCTACTGCTCCCGCTCTGCTGGCTGGGTTATCGCTTCCTGCCCGACTACCGCGAAGCGCGCAGTGCCGTGCGGGTGCCGTTTTTCGCCGCCATGAGCCGCGCCGTCGGCCAGGCGCCAAGCCAGGCCGGCAGCCGCAGCAATCGCTGGCAACTGGCCCTGAACCTGCTGGTCTGGACCTTGCTGGTGGTGGCCGTGGCGCGCCCGGTGCTGGTGGAAAAACCGATCGAACGCCAGCAACCGGTGCGCGACCTGATGCTCGCCATCGACATTTCCCAGTCCATGGAAACCACTGACTACAGCGATGCCAATGGCCAGAAAATCGATCGCCTGGCAGCCGTCAAGGAAGTGGTCCACGGCTTCATCGACCGCCGCAAGGACGATCGCCTGGGCCTCATCGTGTTCGGCAGCGGCGCCTACCCGCAAGCACCGCTGACCCTGGACCATGCCAGCCTGGCGCTGTTGCTCGATGACACCGGCATCGGCATGGCCGGGCCCAATACCGCGATCGGCGATGCCATTGGCCTGGCCTTGAAGATGCTCGACCAGGCCCACGAACAGGAAAAAGTCCTGATTCTGCTGACCGATGGCAATGACACCAGCAGTGCGATCACCCCGGACCACGCCGCCAGCATGGCGGCGGCCAAGGGCGTGGTGATTCATACCATCGGCATCGGCGACCCCAACGCCGACGGCGAAGCCAAGGTCAACCTGCAAGGCCTGCAGCAGATCGCCACGGCCACCGGCGGGCGGTTTTTCCGTGCCGAAGACCGCCAGGCCCTGGACCAGGTCTACAGCACCCTCGACCAGATCACCCCCCACCAGGTGCAGCACTTCAGTCACCAGCCCAAGCGCGACCTGTTCTGGATTCCCCTGGGGGCCGCCATCGCGTTGCTGGCCGTCTATCACCTGCTCGCCCTGCTCTGGCCTCGCCTGCGCAGCACCCCATCGCGCCAGGAGGCTTGAGATGGAAATCAACCTCAGCGACTTGCACTTCCTGCGCCCGCTCTGGCTCTTGCTGGCACTGTTCGGCGCCCTGCTGCCGCTGCTCTGGCGCCGCAGCCGCGACCTGCGGCGACGCCTGGGCAGCAACATTGCCCCGCATCTGCTGTCGCACCTGCTGATCACCCCCGAGGACAGCCATCGCCTGCGCCCGGTCCATCTGGTCTGCGCCACCTTGGTGCTGGGTGCCATCGCTGCAGCCGGCCCGACCTGGGAGCGCGATCGCCCGGACTTCCTGGAAAACCGCGCGCCGCTGATCATCGCCCTCGACCTGTCGCCCTCGATGGACGCCAGCGATGTCCAGCCGACTCGCCTGGAAGCGGCCAAACACAAGCTGCATGACCTGGTCCAGCGCCGCAGCGGCGCGCGCACCGGGTTGATTGCCTACGCCGGCAGCGCCCACCTGGTGCTCCCACCGACCGATGACCCGGCGTTGCTCGACAGCTTCATCCAGGCGCTGGGCAGCGAGTTGCTGAACAAACCGGGCAAGGATGTCGCCGGCGTGATCGAACAGGCCAAGCGCTTGCTGGTGGCAGAAAAAGCCCCAGGCACCCTACTGCTGATCACCGACGGCGCCGACACCAGCCAACTGGGCAATCTCGACAAGCTGCTGGACAACAGTCAGTTGCAGGTGCTGGTGCTGGCCGTGGGCAGTACCGATGGCGGGATCATCACCGACACCAACGGCCAGCCCCGCACCGACAGCAATGGCCGTCCGACCCTGGGCAGTTTCGATCAGGCCGCCCTCAAGCAACTGGCCGCTGCCACCGACGCCCCGTTGGGCAGCCTGACCCTCAACGACGACGACCTGGACTGGATCGAGTTGCATGCCCAGCAACATTTCCAGAATGCCAGCGCCGAACAGCGTGAACTGCACTGGAAAGACGCCGGCTACTGGTTGTGCTGGCCGCTGTTGCTGCTGGCCTTTTTCAGCGTGCGCCGGGGCTGGAGCCTGAACTGGGCGGCGGCACTTCTGCTGGGCCTGGGCTTGGGTTTGCAGGCGCCAGAGAGCCAGGCCAACGCCCTCACCGACGCGTTTTTCACCCGCGACCAGCAAGGCCGCTGGGCCTTCGAGCACCAGCACTTTCCCGCTGCCGCCCAGTTGTTCCAGGACCCGTACTGGAAGGGAATCGCCGCCTACAACGCCGCCGACTATGACCTGGCACTGGCCAGTTTCGCCCGTCTCGACACGCCCCAGGCGTACTTCTACCTGGGCAACATCTATGTGCGGCGCTTCAAGTTCGACCAGGCGATTGCCGCCTACACCCAGGCATTGAAGCTACAGCCACAGTTCCCCGAGGCGACGGCCAACCTGGCGCTGGCCATCGCCCTGGAAAAAGACACCGACAGCGCGCAGCAGAACACCCCGGAGGTCAAGCCCGACGAAGTCAAATACGACAAGCCCAAGGGCAAGGGCCAGAGCAAATCGCTAGAGACCCAGCAGGCGACTTCCGATGAGCTGTGGCTGCAGAACCTGACCACCTCGCCGGCCAAGTTCCTCAAGCAAAAGTTCAGCCTCCAGGATCAGGCGGGCAAGCCATGAGCAGCAGACTCGCGAAGTGTTTCACCGCCAGCGGCGCCCTGCTGCTGTGCCTGTTGACCGGCCGTGTGCTGGCGGCTGAACCCGAACTGCGGGTGCAGGCTCAACTGCAGCCTGGCGCTGCGGTGATGGTGGGCGGCGTCGTGCAATTGCAGGTCGATGTGCTGACCGACAGCTGGTTCACCAGCGCCCCGACCCTGCCGGAGTTGAAGCTGCCGGGCGCGTTGGTGATGCCGCCCAACGGCGAAGCCCAGCACACCACGCAGACCCTGGAGGGTAAAACCTTCTTCGGCATGCGCTACCTCTACCTGATCACCCCGAACCAGGCCCAGGGCTTCGACATCCCGGCATTGACCGTACAGGCCACGCCCGGCCAGGCCAGCCAGCCACTGAGCGCGCAAAGCCAACCCCTGCACTTCATCGCCCAGCAGCCGCCCGGGTTCAAGCCCGGCGAACCGGTGCTGGTGGCCCAGGGCGTGCGTTTGACCCAGGTACTCAAGCAGTCATCGCCGGCAATCAAGGTCGGTGACACCCTCACCCGCCAACTGACCCTGCAGGCCGACGGCGCATTGGCGATGGCCCTGCCAGCGCCGCCCCTGGGCGAGGTCGACGGCCTCAAGCGCTATCCCAAGACTGCGCAAGTCAGCAACCTCGACGATGGCCGCGGCCATATCAGCGGCGGCCAGCGGATCGATAGCGTCGTCTACCAGGTGCAACGCCCGGGACACTACAGCCTGCCGGCCATCCAGATGCACTGGTGGGACGCCAGCACCCAACAGGCACGTAGCGCCGAAGTTCCGGCAGTGACCTTCGAGGCTGCGGCCAACGCCAGCTATCGGCCGGTGTTTTCGATTACCCAGGACCTCAAGCAACTGGGGCAACAGGGCCGCTTCCACCTCTCGCGGCACTGGCTGATGCTGGTAGTGCTGCTGGCGATACTGGCCACCGCCGGCTACCTGTTGCAGCCCTGGTGCCTGCGGGCCTGGCGCGCCCTCCAAGCGCGTCGCAACGCACGCCATGCCGCCTGGCAGGCCTCTGCCGACTACGCCTGGAAGCAGATCCCCGAACAACTCGACGGCCAGCCGCCGCATTTGAGCGCGCTGTACCTCTGGGCCCGGCGCAGCCGCCTGGGCCTGGGGATCGGCGGCCTGGGCAACAACGTGCAGGCGCTGTTGCGTGGGCGGTATGGGCGCCAGCCGGCGGAAAGTCAGGCATTGCCGCAACTCAAGCAATCCTTGGCTACGCTGCATGATCAGGCTGTCACCGCCAACGCGACGCACTCCTCGGCCTTGCGCCCCTTGAACCCCGGTCACGATAAGGACTTTTCATGACGAATCACGCAGCCCCCCGCCAACGTCACGCCTTCAAGCTCCTGCTGAGCCTGGCCCTGAGCCTGCCGCTCCTGGCACTGGCGGCCGAGCCGCTGCCCTCCTGGAACGATGGCCCGTCGAAAAAAAGCATCATCGAATTTGTCCAGGCCGTGACCACTGAAGGCTCCAAGGACTACGTCAAGCCGGCCGAGCGCATCGCCGTGTTCGACAACGACGGTACGCTGTGGAGCGAACAGCCGATGTACTTCCAGGTGCTGTTCGCCCTGGAAGAAGTCAAGCGCATGGCGCCCCAGCATCCGCAATGGAAAACCGAGCAGCCGTTCAAGGCCGTACTCGAGAATGACCACCAGGCCCTGGCCGCCAGCGGCATGGACGGCCTGATGAAGATCATCGGCGCGACCCATACCGGGATCACCACCGCCGCCTTCATGGACAACGCCAAGACCTGGCTGAGCCAGGCCCGCCATCCGAAGACCGGCAAGCCCTACACCGAGATGATTTTCCAGCCGATGCTGGAGATGCTCGACTACCTGCGCAGCCAGGACTTCAAGACCTACATCGTGTCCGGCGGTGAAGTCGAGTTCATGCGTGCCTTCGCCGAGCAGGTCTACGGCATTCCACCGGAGCAAGTGATCGGCACCACCTTTGCCACGCAGTTCCAGCTCAATGGCAACGACGCTTCGATCCTGCGCCTGCCCAAGCTGGCCCACAACGACGATGGCTCGGGTAAACCGGAAAGCATCCAGCAGGTCATCGGGCGCCAGCCGATTCTCGCCTTCGGCAACTCCGACGGTGACCTGCAAATGCTCCAGTGGACGGCTGCCGGCCCCGGTAAAAGGTTCATGGGCCTGGTGCACCATACCGATGCAAAGCGTGAATGGGCCTACGACCGGCAGTCGAACATCGGTCGCCTGGACAAGGCCCTGGATGAAGCCAACAAACGCGGCTGGAGTGTCGTCGACATGAGCACCGAATGGAACCGGATCTATCCGTTCGACACCGGCACAACTGAGCAAAAGAAGTAAAAGATGTAAGCAGGACCGCAGTAAACGTTAGTCGTACTTCAACACGACTCCAGTCAGTACAAGGAGCAAGTCAGATGACTCGCATACAAAAGTGGCTGCCGAAATTTGCCCTGGTGGCGACTTCGGTCATGGCCATCTCGGCGACCGCCATGGCGGCAGAAAAACCGAACATTCTGGTGATTTTCGGCGATGACATCGGCCAGACCAACATCAGCGCCTATTCCATGGGCGTGGTGGGTTACAAGACGCCGAACATCGACCGGATTGCCAAAGAAGGCATGATGTTCACCGACTACTATGCGGAGAACAGCTGCACCGCCGGGCGCTCATCGTTCATCACCGGCCAGACGCCATTGCGTACCGGCCTGTCGAAAGTCGGTGCCCCGGGCGCCAGCGTTGGCCTGCAGGCCCGCGATATCACCATCGCCCAGGCACTGAAATCCCAGGGTTATGCCACCGGCCAGTTCGGCAAGAACCACCTGGGCGACAAGGACGAGTACCTGCCGACCAACCACGGTTTCGACGAGTTCTTCGGCAACCTGTATCACCTCAACGCCGAAGAGGAGCCAGAGCGCCCTTACTGGCCCAAGGATGATGCCGAGTTCGTCAAGGCCAACTCCCCGCGCGGCGTGATCCACAGCTTCGCCGACGGCAAGATCGAGGACACCGGCGCGCTGACCACCAAGCGCATGGAAACCATCGACGACGAAACCACCGCCGCCGCCCAGGCGTTCATCGAGAAACAGGCCAAGGCGGACAAACCGTTCTTCGTCTGGATGAACACTACCCGCATGCACTTGTTCACCCACGTACGTGAGTCGATGAAGGGCCAGAGCGGCATGCCCGGCAACGACTATGCCGACGGCATGATCGAGCACGACGGCGACGTCGGCAAACTGCTGAAAACCCTCGACGACCTGAAAATCACCGACAACACCATCGTCGTCTACACAACCGACAACGGCCCGAACCAGTTCTCCTGGCCGGACGCGGCGACCACGCCGTTCCGTAACGAGAAGAACTCCAACTGGGAAGGCGCTTATCGCGTACCGGCGATGATCCGCTGGCCGGGCAAGGTCAAGGCTGGCGAAGTGTCCAACGAGATGTTCTCGGGCCTGGACTGGTTCCCAACCCTGCTGGCTGCCGCTGGTGATACCGGGGTCAAGGACAAGTTGCTCAAGGGCTGGGCGCCAGTCGCCGGTGGCAACAGCTTCAAGGTGCACCTGGACGGCTTCAACCAACTGCCGTACGTAACCGGCCAGCAACCCAAGGGCGAGCGTAAGGAGTTCTACTACTTCAACGACGACGGCGTGCTGGTGTCGATGCGCTTCGGTAATTGGAAAGCAGTGTTCTGTGAACAACGTGCACCCGGCGGCTTCAAGGTCTGGAGCGAGCCATTCGTGTGCCTGCGTGTACCAAAAATCTTCAACCTGCGCATGGACCCGTACGAGCGTGCTGACGTGGTTTCCGATCAGTACTACGACTGGACCACCAAAAACGTCTACCTGGTAGCCCAGGCGGTGACCAAGTCTGCGCACTTCCTGCAGACGTTCATCGAGTACCCACCTAGCCAGAAACCGGCGAGCTTCAGCGTCGACCAGATCCGCGCTGCGGTAGATGCAAAAATTGCTGAAAAAATGAAAGCTGCACAGTAATAGCCGTTACACCGCCGTTCACCCTCACCGGTGAACGGCGTTTTTTCTTTTTCCCCTGTGGGAGCGAGCGCCCGCTTGCGGCTTGCCCGCGATGGCCTTCACCATCCTTGGTGCCAGTGTTCTGGGTCCACCACATTTTTCAAGTTCTGTACAAGGCAACCAACAATGTCCTCACGAGTCGCCAGCAAGTCGACGGCCATTCCCGCCCCACACGCCAGTGCCCCGGCGTTGTTGATCCCGGCCCTGCTGCTATTGGTCTCGGGCGCTGCCGCGCTGGTATACCAGGTGCTGTGGATCAAGCAGTTGTCGCTGGTGGTCGGGGTCGAGGTCTACGCCATCACCACCGGCATCAGCGCATTTTTCGCCGGACTGGCCCTGGGCGGCTGGCTGTTCGGGCGCCTGGCCGACCGCCTGCAACGGCCGGTGCTGCTGTACGCCGGGCTGGAGGTGCTGGTGGCGCTGCTGGGTGTCGGTGCCACGGTGGGCATGAGCCTGGCGGCCAGCCCATTCAGTTGGCTGGCCGAGCACATCGGACTGGCAGCCTGGGTGCTGCCGTTTGCCCTGGTGGGGATTCCCGCCGTGTTGATGGGCGGCACCCTGCCGGTGCTGGTGCGCGCGCTGGCCGCCGACCCACAGCAACTGGGCAAGGCCGGCGGCCAGTTGTATGCAGCGAATACCGCCGGGGCCATCGTCGGGACCCTGCTGACCGCCTTCGTCCTGATCGCGGCCCTCGGCGTGCGCGGCAGCGCCATTGCCGCGGCCATGCTCAACCTGCTGGCCGCCGCCGGCGCGCTGTTGTGGTTTCAACGCCAACCGCTGACGGCCATCGCGGCGCCCGTGGAACGCCCACCCCAGGCCGCACCCGCGCGCCTGGCGCTGTGGCTGTACTCGATCGCCGGTGGCGTGGCGCTGGGCTACGAGGTGGTCTGGTCGCAAGCGATCGTGCAATTCATGAGTACCCGCACCTATGCCTTCGCCGTGGTCCTGGCGACCTACCTGTGCGGATTGTTCCTGGGCAGCGTGTGGATGGCCCGGCGCGTGGCGCGGGTACGCGATCCATGGGGCCTGTTCGGCTTGTTGATTGCCGGTGCGGGGCTGCTGGCACTGCTCGAAGTAGCCCTGCTGGGACGTTGGCTGGTGCTGGCGCAAACCCAGGCCGAATCAGCGGTGCTGGCCCTGGGCGCCAGTGAGTTGGTGGCCATGAGTAGCCGTTTTGCCGTGGCGGCCTTAAGTATCGTGTTCCTCCCGACCTTGCTCCTGGGTGCCGCGTTCCCCCTGGCCTTGCGCCTGTGCGTGGGCCAGGACCGGGTGGGCCGGGATGTCGGTGCAGTGGTGGCGTTCAATACCCTGGGTGGCATCGTCGGGGTGATGCTCTGCGGTTTTGTGCTGATACCGCTGCTCGGCCTGGTGCACACCCTGGGCCTGCTGGCACTGGTCGCTGCGGCCGTCGGTTACCTGGCTGTCAGCCGTGGCAGCGCAGTACACAAAGGCACCCGCCAGGGCGTGGTGGCTGTCGGAGTGCTGGCGCTGGGGGTCGCGCTGCTGACCCCGGTGGACAAGCTTGCGAGCCTGCTGCCAGGAGCGCGCAACGGCGAATTGGTGTTCTATGAGGAAGGTCGTGGCGGTACCGTCGCCGTGGTCACCCAGGGCAAGGGCCAGCGCGCGTTCCAGCGCCTGTACATTCAAGGCGTATCGAACACCGGCGATGCCATGCCGTCGTTGCGCTACATGCGGATCCAGGCCCTGCTGCCGCTGCTGATCCACAAGGGCGAGCCACGTTCGGCCCTGGTCATCGGCTTTGGCACCGGCATCACCGCCGGCGCCTTGCTGCAGTACCCGGGCCTGGAACGGCGGGTGGTCGCCGAGCTGCTGCCATCGGTGGTCAAGGCCGCGCCGTTGTTCAAAGGCAACTTCAACGCCGCCGCCGACCCGGCGCTGCAGGTGCGCCTGCGCGACGGTCGCCAGGAACTGCTGCGCAGCGAACAGACCTATGACCTGATCACCCTGGAGCCGCCACCGCCCTCTGCGGCCGGCGTGGTCAACCTGTACTCGCGGGACTTCTATCAACTGGCTGCCAGCCGCCTGGAAAAGAACGGCCTGGTGGCCCAGTGGCTGCCATTGCCAACCCAGAACATCGACGACTCGCGGGCGTTGGTACAGAGCTTCCTCGACGTGTTTCCGTACGCCAACGTGTGGACCAGCGAGTTCCATGAAATGCTCCTGGTGGGCTCGCTCGACCCCATCGAGCTGGATGCGGCGCGGATCACTCAACGCTATGCCCAGGCAACCGTGCGCAGCACCTTGCAGGATGTCGGGGTGAGTTCGGCCGCGGCGCTGTTGGCCACCTGGGTCACCGATCGCCAGGGCCTGCAGCAGTTCGCCGGCCAGGCCCTGCCCGTCACCGACGACCAGCCGCGCATCGAGTACGCGCCGTGGGTGCGCGCCAAGGAAATCAGCCGGGTACTCCCCGCCTTGCTCGACCTGCGGCGACCGCCGGAACTGCTCAATGCCGACGCCACGTTCATCGAGCGCATGAATGCCCACCAGCAGCGCCTGATGCAGTTCTACCGCGCCAGCCTGCACGCCTACGATGGCGATCGTGAAGCCTGGGCCAGGGATATTCGTGAGGTGATGCAAGGGGATGCCGCCAACCCGTATTTCCGTTGGTTTGTCGGCCAGTGATGTGGAGGTATATCCGTTGCTTGGGTAATGGCGGCTAATGGTTCCGCCCTTACGGCGGGTCACTTGGAAAAGCCCCAAGTAACCAAGGGCTCTTACCCCTGACGTACGGCCCCTCGCTTAGGCTCGGGGTACCTTCGCTACGGTATCCATCCGGGGGCATCGCCTCCGGTTTGCTGCGCTGCACCTCCTCTCGATGTATGCGGCTTCGCCGCACGGCGCTACGCGCCTCCCCCCAGATGGACACCTTCGCTCAGCCTTCCAATGGGGCGGGTGGATCAAGATCAAAAGCAAGAGCACGGCGACCTGACAGTCGGCCTGAGTGGTGAGGGCGGGCGAGGCGGCCTAGCGGCCGGCCTGCTTTTCCTGACGGCGATATCTCTGTGTGATATCCCCTGTGGGATAGCCTGCTAGCGATGGGGCCAGAACATTCAATATCGATGGTGCCTGACCCACCGCTATCGCTGGCAGGCCGCAAGCGGGCGCCAGCTCCCACAAGTTGGCTGTGGCGCATGCAAAGTCCGCGAGCACCCCAGAACCACTGTGGGAGCGGGCTTGCCCGCGATGGGGCCGGCACAGCCAACATTTATGGCCTTGACACCCCACCATCCCGAGTCGGCTCGCTCCCATCCAGGCGCTTACTTGGCCTTGAGTTTGATGTACGACTGGCCCAGGTCGTGGGCCCAGCCATCGACCACGTTCTTCACGTCGTTGGCGGTCATCACTTGCGAGTCGTTTTCCAGCGGTCTGCCGGTGCCCTTGCGGACTACCTGGGCGATCACCTTGTTGGTGCTGCCGTCGAGGAACACCGCTTCGGTGGCCAGGTCGGTTTCCTGATCGCGAATACCGGTCGCGGTGCTGACCGCCGCTGCCACCAGGGCAATCGGGATCACCTCGTAGGCTTTCAGGCCTTCGGTCTGGCTGCTGACAGCGGTGATCGCCGCACGCACGACTACCACACCCGGGCCCGGGCCGTTGGCCAATGGCAGGTTTTTACCCAGCTCGCGCTTGAGCGCCTGGTCGTAGTAGCTGGTAATGCCTGACAGCGTGCTTTGCGGGATTTTCACCGTCGGCTTGGGCTGCGGATAGAACTGGGTGGGTTCGACATAGACACTGGTGTACTTATTGATATCGAGCTTGGGGTCGACCCAACGCAACACGTCTACGCCCGACGGCGACTTGGCCTCCTTGAGCTGGCTGTAGTCCTTGAGAAACCCGGAGTAGTCTTCCGGCTTGGTGATCGTGCTGGAACAGCCCACTACCCCAAGGGAGGCAATGCACAGCGTACTCATCATGAGGGCAAGCTTCATTCGGTAACTCCTGTCAAAAGGACGACAACGGTACTGTCAAACGGACTTACAGGTATAGCCAAAAGTTAAGACGATTGCTGTGACAGGCTCTGAAAATTCACAAACAACTGTAGGATCGATCACAAGCGTCATTTGACAGACTGACCCTATGCAGCAAAGCTGCACGGCAGCACAAAAAGCCTGCCTTTATGGCCAGCGCCTCTGGACTACGGAAGTCGTAATGCCCAAGCATAAGAAAAATTCGATTACACCTGACCCTGATTCGCCACCGACCCTGATTTCCCGCTACCTGTTTCCCGTCACTGCCGGCCTGTTGCTGCTGGTCATGGCGGGCCTCGGCTGGTTCCTGTTCGCCAGCAAACCGACGCCAGCGCCCTATGTAGCGCCGAGCGTGGCCGTGGCCCCGACGCCGCCAGTCGCTGCGCTCCTGCCGCCGGCCCGCATGGTCGACGAGCAGCAATGCCAGGCTTGCCACACCGAGCAGGTCAAGGACTGGCAAGGCTCCCATCACCAATTGGCGATGCAGGTCGCCGACGAGCAGACCGTGCTGGCCAACTTCAAGGACAGCACCTTCAAGGGCGAGAACGAGACGACCCGGTTCTTTCGCAAGGACGCTGGCTTCTGGGTCAATACCCCGGGCGCCGACGGCAAGAACGCCGACTTCAAGGTGGCCTACACCTTCGGTATCGCGCCGCTGCAGCAGTACCTGATCGAAGTCGGTGAAGGCCGCCTGCAAGCCTTGGGCGTGGCCTGGGATACCGAGAAGAACCGCTGGTTTCACCTGTATCCGGGCCAGGGCGTGAGCTTCAAGAATCCGCTGCACTGGAGTAAACCCAGCCAGAACGCCAACTTTATGTGCGTGGAGTGCCACACCACCGGGTACCAACGCAATTTCGACGCCGCGAGCAATTCCTTTGCCAGCCAGTGGAACAGCCTGGGGGTCGGATGCCAGGCGTGCCACGGTCCGGCCTCCAATCACCTTGAATGGGCGGCGAAAAAGGGCGACCTGATCCACGCAGGCTTTGCCGTCGACCTCAAGGACAAGAACGCCACCACCGAGATCGAGACCTGCGCCCGCTGTCACTCCCGGCGTGCGCCCCTGGGCGATGGCTTCACCGTCGGCAAACGGTTGATGGACGACTACCTGCCCAGCGTACTGACCCGCGAACTGTACGCGCTGGATGGCAAGATCAAGGATGAAGTGTTCGAACACGGCTCGTTCCTGCAGAGCAAGATGTTCGACAAGGGGGTGCGCTGCAGCAACTGCCACAACCCCCACAGCAACGAGCTCAAGGCGCCGGGCAATGGCGTCTGCCTGCAATGCCACAACACCGCCGGCAAGACCACGCTCCCAGGCGTCGACGGCAAGGGCCTGCAAGCCAAGAACTATGACTCCCCCGAACACCATCGCCATGCCGCAGGCCAGCCAGGCTCGCAGTGCGTGGATTGCCACATGCCGGGCAAGTTCTACATGGGCAACGACTTTCGCCATGACCACAGCTTCAGCATCCCCAATCCCGAGCGCGCGAAAAAACTCGGCAGCCCGGATGCCTGCCTGACCTGCCATCAGGGCAAGGCCGGGGACAAGGTCACAGAGCAATTCAAACTGTGGAACGCCAACCCGGCGGCCCAGGCTGCGCGCTATGACGAAAGCCTGTGGCTGATCCGCAACGGCCAGCCGGGCGCCGCCCAAGCGCTGTACGAGCAATTGCAGCGCAGCAACCTGCCCGCCATCCAGCGCGCCACCCTGTTGGCCGAACTGGTGCTGTACCCAAGCGAACAGGCGCTGAAGCTGGCGACCAAAGACCTGGGCAACAGCGATCCACAGGTGCGTGAAAGCGCGATACGCGCGGTCAGCGGTTTCCTTCCGGCCCCTGAGCGCGTGCCGCTGTATACGCCACTGCTCAGTGACCCGGTCAAGGCCGTGCGCATCGCCGCCGCCCGTGACCTGCTGGCGGCCGGCAACCAATTGGGGGCCGCCCAGCCGCGCTGGAAGGCAGCCATCGACGAGTACGAAAAGGTCCAGTTGAGCCTGCTCGAACGCGCCGAAGCCAACCTCAATCTGGCCATGCTCTATCAGGCCAGTGGACGGACTGCCGAAGTCGAGCCGATGTTACGTGCGGCGATCCAGCGCGACGGCGATTTCTTCCCGGCGCTGGTGACCCTGGTGCAATGGCTGGAATCGCGTGGTCGGGCGCAGGAAGCCCAGGCACTGTTGACCCAAGGCCTCAAGGCGCATCCGGACTCGGCGCTGCTCCAGCACACCCAGGGCCTGGCCCTGATCCGAGCCGGCAACACCGCGCAAGCCATGTCAGCCTTACGCAATGCCGCTCGCCTGGAGCCGCTGAACGCACAGTACGGCTATGTGCTGGCCGTGGCCTTGTACGACGGTGGCAAGATCGACGAAGCCTGCGCGCAACTGGAGCAACTGATCAAACAACAACCGGCCAACCGCAACGCCCGGTTGTCACTGATCCAGTACTACCTGGACAACGGCCAGGAACCCAAGGCCCAGGTCTTGTTGCAAGGTTGGAAGAAGCTCAACCCGGGAGACCCGGCACTGAAATGACCTGCAGAATCTGCGTGTATCCATAGCACGCTGTGGGAGCCTGCTAGCGATGGGGCCGGTTCATTCGACATCTATAGTGCCTGACCCATCGCTATCGCGGGCAAGCCCGCTCCCACAGTGATTTTGGCTGTTCACAGATTCTGTATACACCACATCAAACCTGTGGGAGCGGGCTTGCCCGCGATGAGGCCGGTCCATTCGACATCTATGGTGCCTGACCCATCGCTATCGCTGGCAGGTCAGCTCCCACAGGTGGCAACCCTGGATCATTCAGGTGAGCTCAGGCCTCACCCGCCAGGCGTCGGCGAAACAAGGGCCGCGGCTCGATTGCCGAGCGGCCATACGTCACGCTCATGCCCGCCAGCCCCTTGAGGGCGTCCTCGGCGCATTTGTCTTCGCGCACGGCAAACGCATCAAATCCGCACTGACGCATGTGGCTTAACTGGTCACGCAGCACATCGCCAATCGCCCGCAGCTCCCCGGCCCAGCCCAGGCGTGTGCGCAGCAGGTAGGCCTGGCTGTAGGCGCGACCGTCGCGAAAGTTGGGGAACTCCAGGGCAATCATCGGCAACCGGTTGAGCCAGGGCGCGAGGCTTTCGACTTCGTCGTCCGGGCCCAGCCACACCGCGTCGAACACCGGGTGATGCTCGATGCGGCGTTTGAGCCACAGCGCCAGGGGCAATATCAGTGGGCCACAGGGCAAATCACCGCTCGGGTCCTTGATCAAGGTCCAGCGATCGCCTGGCTCGTGCGTTGCCAACCCTTCCCGCAGCCGCAGCAGGTTGTTCATGCCGCCCCCTCCTGCTGTGCATACACCTGTTCCTTGAACGGCTCCAGGCCGATGCGCTGCACAGTGTCGACAAACTGCTCCTCTGGTTCGCGATAACGGACGAAGGTGGCAACGATCTGCTCGATCACCCCGGGCACCTCGGCAGCGCTGAACGAAGGCCCCATGACTTTGCCCAGTGCACTGTGCTTGCCCTGGGAGCCACCGAGGGTGACCTGGTACCACTCGCTGCCGCTCTTATCGACCCCCAGGATGCCAATGTTGCCGATATGGTGATGGCCGCAGGCATTCATGCACCCGGAAATGTTCAGGCTGATGTTCCCCAGGTCATGCAGGTAATCCAGATCATCGAAGCGCGCTTGAATCCCTTGGGCGATGGGGATCGACTTGGCATTGGCCAGCGCACAGAAGTCGCCGCCCGGGCAGGCGATGATGTCGCTCAGCAGCCCGACATTGGCAGTGCCCAGCCCGGCCTCGCTGGCCAGGCACCACAAGGCGTAGAGATCACGCTTGGGCACATCCGGCAGGACGATGTTCTGTTCGTGGGCAATGCGGATCTCGGCGAAGCCAAACCGCTCGGACCACTCGGCGACAGCGTCCATCTGCTGGTCGCTGACATCACCCGGCGGCGCGCTGATCCCGGGTTTGGTCGATAGCACCACGCTGGCGTAGCCGGCGATTTTATGCGGCTGCACGTTGCGCGAGACCCAGCGGGCGAAGGCCGGATTTTCGGCCAGGCGCGTGCCGAAATCCAGATCGGTGTCGGCCAGTTGAACGTAGTTCGGTGCGACGAACGCGCTGGCGACACGCAGGTACTCCGCCTCGGTGAGTTGTGCCGGACCGTCCTTGAGGTACTGCCACTCCTCTTCCACTTCCCGGGCAAAGGCCTCGATCCCCAGGGCCTTGACCAGGATTTTGATTCGCGCCTTGTACTTGTTGTCGCGCCGGCCGTGACGGTTGTAGACCCGCAACACCGCTTCGACATAGGACAACAGGTGCTGCCAAGGCAAGCCCTCGCGAATCTGCAGGCCGAGGATCGGCGTACGCCCCAGGCCGCCGCCGACGATCACCCGCAGCAGCATCTGCCCCGACTCGTCAGGGTAAAGATAGAGGCCGATGTCGTGCATCATGATCGCTGCGCGATCCTCCTCGGCGGAGCAGATGGCGATCTTGAACTTGCGTGGCAGGAACAGGAATTCCGGGTTGATGGTCGACCACTGCCGCAGGATTTCGGCCAGCGGTCGAGGGTCGATCAACTCGTCGGCCGCCACCCCGGCAAAGGCTTCGGTGGTGATGTTTCGCACACAGTTGCCGGAGGTCTGGATCGCGTGCATCTCGACCTCGGCCAGGCGCTGGAGGATGTCCGGCACCTGGGCCAGTTCGATCCAGTTGAACTGCAGGTTCTGCCGGGTGGTGAAGTGCCCGTAGCCGCGGTCGTAATCCCGGGCAATGCTGGCCAACGTGCGCATCTGCCGGGCACTCAAGGTGCCGTAGGGAATGGCGACCCGCAGCATGTAGGCATGTTTTTGCAGGTACAGGCCGTTTTGCAGGCGCAATGGCAAGAACTCTTCCTCGCTCAAGGCACCGGCCATGAACCGCTGCACCTGATCGCGAAACTGCGCGACCCGCTCTAACACCAAGGCCCGGTCGTAGTCATCGTATTGATACATGTCGCTACCTCATCAGGATTGACCCTCGCCCCGGGGGTTTGGCGGGGTTCTTGTGTGAGGAGGACTATGGGACAACAGCTCAGCGCGTTACAGATTCAGCTAAAAACTAAAAAACCATATCAGCTCGCGGCAGATCACCGTAGACACGGGGAAAATCTGCTCCGCATTAATGCAGTTTTTCTGAGCCTGTTTTGTTTCTTCACGGTTTCCTACAGTTCGCACCATGCCAGACCGGGTGGCCTGGCAAGACTTTGCAACCGTGGAAGCAATGACCATGAGCACAGCAACAATCGGACAGGCCTATAACTACAAGGTCGTCCGCCAATTCGTCGTGGCAACCGTCGTATGGGGCGTTATCGGGATGGCGATGGGCGTGTGGATCGCCTCGCAACTGGTGTGGCCGGAGGCGAACCTCGATTTGCCCTGGACCACCTTCGGGCGCTTGCGTCCGCTGCACACCAGCCTGGTGATTTTCGGCTTTGCCGGCAGCGCGCAATTCGCCGCCAGCTACTACGCGGTGCAGCGTACCTGCCAGGTGCGACTGTACAGCGACAAGCTCGCAGCCTTCACCTTCTGGGGCTGGCAATCGGTGATCGTCAGCATGCTGGTGACCCTGCCGCTGGGCTACACCACTACCAAGGAATACGCCGAGATCGAGTTTACCGGCGCGGTATGGATGACCGTGGTCTGGGTGGCCTACGCCATCGTGTTCTTCACCACCGTGGTGCAGCGCAAGACCAAGCACATCTACGTCGGCAACTGGTTCTTCGGCGCCTTTATCGTGGTGATCGCCATGCTGCACGTGGTCAATCACCTGTCGATCCCGGTGGACTGGTTCAAGTCCTACCCGGTGTATTCCGGTGCGACCGATGCCATGGTCCAGTGGTGGTATGGGCACAACGCGGTGGGCTTCTTCCTGACCACCGGCTTCCTGGGCATGATGTATTACTTCGTGCCGAAACAGGTCGGTCGCCCGGTGTATTCCTATCGGCTGTCGATCGTGCACTTCTGGGCCTTGATCACCCTGTACATCTGGGCCGGCCCGCACCACCTGCACTACACCGCGCTGCCCGACTGGGCGCAATCGCTGGGCATGGCCATGTCGCTGATCCTGCTGGCACCGAGCTGGGGCGGCATGATCAACGGCATGATGACCCTCTCCGGCGCCTGGCATAAGTTACGCACTGACCCGATCCTGCGCTTTCTGGTGTTGTCGCTGGCGTTCTACGGGATGTCGACCTTCGAAGGCCCGATGATGGCGATCAAGACGGTCAATGCCCTGTCCCACTACACCGACTGGACCATCGGCCACGTGCATGCCGGCGCTCTGGGCTGGGTAGCGATGATCACCTTCGGCGCCACCTATCACATGATCCCGAAAATCTTCGGCCGTGAGCAGATGCACAGCATTGGCCTGATCAACGCGCACTTCTGGCTGGCGACCATCGGCACCGTGCTGTACATCGCCTCGATGTGGGTCAACGGCATCACCCAGGGCCTGATGTGGCGCGCGATCAACGACGACGGCACCCTCACCTACTCCTTCGTCGAGGCGCTGCAGGCCAGCCATCCGGGCTTCATCGTGCGGTTTGTCGGCGGGGTGTTCTTCTTGAGCGGCATGTTGCTGATGGCCTACAACACCTGGCGTACCGTGCGGGTGGCCGACGTGCGGATGGCCGAACGCGAAGCGCAGATTGCCTAGGAGGTCACCATGACCGAACTACTGCTCAACAGCCTGGGCGTGGCGTTCCTGTGGTTCGCCATCGAATACTGCCTGCGCCACCAGACCGCCAGGAGCCTGGACGAAGCCAGCCTGATCCCCTTTGCCGACGACCCTGAAGTGGCACGGCGGGTCGAACTGGCCACCGGCAAGAAAGTCAACGCCGTGGCGCCTGAGATGGCGAAACCGGGCTGGGGCAATATCGACCTCTAAGCCCTGGGCCATGTGGGAGCGGGCTTGCCCGCGAAAGCAGTGTGTCAGTCGATGATGATAGTGGCTGTACCGACGCCTTCGCGGGCAAGCCCGCTCCCACAGGAACAGGTCGTTAGCCGCGTTCGCGGGGGATCAGGCTCTGCAACTGCTGGGCCAGGAAGTTTGCGTCAAAGGTGAAGGTGTCGGGGTCTTTCAGGCCATTGGTCTTGCGCCACTGCCAGCCGCTCGAGGGCGGCTGGCACACCAGTGACACGCTGCCGTAGCGGGCCGCGGTCAAGCCCATCACCGCCAGGGAGATCAGGCCTGCCGCGCCCATCACCTCGGGCACGAACTCCACTGGCTTGCCGGCAATCAGGATGCTCAGCTTCTCGGTGTTGAAGGTTGAGCTTTCCACCGGCACGCTCGCGCCAAACGCCACATAGGCCTCACGACTGACCTCCAACAGGTCCGGTGCCTTGACCGGCGCCAGCCACTGCTCGATCTGGTCGAACAACTCAGCAATGCGCGTGGCCCACACGGCCGACTGGTTTTCAAACAGCTGCTTCTTGTGCGCTTCGCTTTCTGCGTAGTGGCGAAGCATCTCACCCAGTTGCTGTACGTCGTCCATTGCGCTGTTCCTTGGATAAACCGGTGTTACGGACATTGAGCATGGCAGATGTGCGCGCCGGGCGTACGACTAACCGCCGGACGAGCGATTGCAGCGCCAGCCAATCGCGGGCACTGTAGGCCAGCACATCAACTATCAACGGGAGCACCGCATGCGCACCATCGGCCTGATCGGCGGCATGAGCTGGGAGTCCAGCGCCGAATATTATCGTCTGATCAACCAGCAGGTGCGTGACCGCCTCGGGCCACTGCGCTCCGCCCGCCTGCTGATGTACAGCGTCGACTTCGGGCCGGTCGAACAGGCCCAGCATGCTGGACGCTGGGACGACGCGGCGCAGATCCTGGTGGACGCCGCCCGCCGCTTGCAAGCCGGCGGTGCCGAGTGTGTGGTGCTCTGTACCAACACCATGCACAAGGTGGCCGGGCAGATCCAGGACGCAATCAGCGTGCCCTTCCTGCACATTGCCGACCCGGCCGGGCAAGCGGCAGAGGCTGCCGGTCACCTGAGCGTCGGCCTGCTGGGTACCGCCTTCACCATGGAACAGGACTTTCTCAAGGAGCGGCTCACGGCCCGCGGGCTGCAGGTGCTGGTGCCGGACGCGGCGGACCGCCAGGCGGTGCACCGGATCATCTACGACGAACTGTGCGTGGGAGTCATTAGCGAGGAGTCCCGCGCCACCTACCAGCGGGTGATCCAGGCCCTGGCCGAGCGCGGCGCCCAGGCGATCATCCTCGGTTGCACGGAAATCAGCCTGCTGATCAAACCCGAGCACAGCGCCCTGCCCCTGCTCGACACCACCGAGTTGCACGCCCGTGCAGCGGTGGCCTTCGCCCTCGGCGACTGACTCACGCCGACTCGGGGGCGTGGCGCAAGCGCGCCATGGCCAGGGCGTCCACCAGCGCGCCATCGCGTACCGCATACTGGCGCAGCAGCCCTTCGGTGTCGAAGCCGAACTTGCGGTACAAGCTGATCGCCGCCTGGTTATCGGCATACACCGTCAATTCCACGCGCTGCACATTCATCCAGTTATCCGCCAGGTCCAGCACCGTCGCCAGCAAGCGGCTGCCCAGGCCCTGGCCTTGCCAGGCTTGCGCGACGCCCATGCCAATGTTGGCGCAGTGGCTGCGGCGGATTCGGGAAAACTGCTCCAGGCCGATATTGCCGATCACCTGTCCCTGATGCAGGGCCACCAGTTGCACCACCCGCTCGTTGTCGGGAGCCAGGCGCTTGCGCCAGACCTCGGTCGATTGAAACGGCATCTGCAGGACCTGACGGGCAACCGCCGGGTCGTTGTACAGCGCGGTGATACCTTGAATGTGGGCTTCGCAAAAACGCTCGATGGTGACGCTGGAATCGCTGCTGGACACGGTTATCTTCCTTGAAAGTGGCAGGCCGTCGAGTCTAAACCGGCCAGCGCCTTGCTGACGACCGGCATTTCACCTGGGGTCTAAGAGGCCTGGGTTTTTACAGCCAATTGGTCGTTGGCCGGTGCCGGCGAGCGGCCTATCCTGCATGGGTGTCCATGGGACTGGAACGAGGGTCTGTGACATGTCCAAGCCAATGCTCGAAAAGTTTGCGCCGTGCTGCAGCGATGAACGGGGTCGACGGTTGCAGCAGATCGTCGAGACCCTGCGCCAGGCCCCCGGCAACGACCGCTACCTGGCAGACCGCTGCCCCGATGACGACAGTCGCTGGAGCCAGAGTGCCCACTGGCAATCCGAGGCGGCCATGCAGGCGCACTTCGACGGGCCTCAGGTGCAGGGAATCATCGGGCAGTTGGATAGCCGCCTGGCCAATTCCCTGGATTTTAGTGGGTTTGCTCTGGTTTGAGTTTTGCGGCTGCTGCGCAACCGAACGCAGCCACGCGGGCTCGGCAGCTGCTACATCGACAACAAGGCATAAAAAAAACCCCGGCTCTTGCGAGACGGGGCTTTCTTATTTGGCGCTCAATCAGGCAGTGGCAGGCACTGCCGCTTGACCGCTCAACGCCAGGTCCAGCAGTTCACGGTTGGCTACCGCGTACATGGCGTAGTCGGTGCCGCTGGCGGCACGGATTTCCACCAACATGGCACGCCAGCGGTCGATCATCCCTTCGTGTTGCTCCATCCACAGGGCCAGGCGTGTTTCCACGTCCAGGCTACCGTCGCCCTGCTGCAGGACGGAGATGGTGATCGCCCGCTGTTGCCAGTCGACGTCATCACGGAAAGCTTCACGGGCCAGTGCCTGCCAGTTGTTTTCCACCGGCAGAGCGCTGATCTGTTGCAGGTACCAGGTGATGTCCAGTGCGCTGCCCACGGCGAAGTAGGCCTTGGCCACGTCCGCTGCGTTCTGCCCGGTGACATCCGAAGCCTCGATGATCGGCAGCAGGGTGTACAGGTGGGTAGTGCCTGCAACCATGCGCGCCAGCAACTCCGGCACGCCAGCATCGACGTACGCGGTGTAGCGGGTCTGCCAGCCTTCGCGGGTCGGGCCTTCGAGCAGTTCGTCGAGCTTGAGGCCCAGGGCTGCCAGGTGCGGACCGAAATGCGCGACGTCACGCGCCGCGTTCTGCTCGTTGCGACGGGTACGCAGGAACCAGCGTGTGGCACGACGGCCCAGGCGCATCAGTTCATCCATCAGTTCCAGTTGCACGTCGGCGCTGACTTGGTAGTCCAGCGCTTCAATCTGGCGGAACCAGTGCGGGAGGTGGAAAATGTCGCGCACGATCACATAGGCGCCGGCCACGTTCGCCGGGCTCATGCCGGTCGACTCTTTGAGTCGCTGCACGAAGGTGATGCCCATGTGGTTGACCAGGTCGTTGGCGATCTGGGTGCTGACAATCTCGCGCTTCAGACGGTGACGACGCATGGCTTCGGAGAACTTGCTCACCAGGGTCGGCGGGAAAGCGGTTTCCATGTCGCGGGTCAGGTAGTCGTCATCCGGCACCAGGGAGCCCAACAGCTGCTCCTTGAGGTCGATCTTGCTGTAGGAGATCAGCACCGACAGCTCGGCACGGGTCAGGCCATGCCCTGCCGCAACGCGCTCGTTGATGGCGTCTTCCGACGGCAGGAACTCGATGGCGCGATCCAGCTTGCCACGGCCTTCCAGATCGTTCATCAGGCGCTTGTATTCGGCAATCCGCGGCAAGGCGCGACGGGCTGCCAGGGACAGGGCCTGGGTCTGCTTGTAGTTGTTGCCCAACACCAGGCCACCGACTTCGTCGGTCATGCTCGCCAGCAACTGGTTGCGCTGCTTGTCGGTCATGTCGCCGGCCTGCACCACTTCGTTGAGCAGGATCTTGATGTTCACTTCGTGGTCGGAGCAGTCCACGCCACCGGCGTTGTCGATGAAGTCGGTGTTGGAGCCGCCGCCATTGAGGCCGAACTCGACACGACCCAGTTGGGTCATGCCCAGGTTACCGCCCTCGCCCACGACCTTGCAGCGCAGTTCGTTGCCGTTGACCCGCAGTGCATCGTTGGCCTTGTCGCCGACATCGGCGTGGCTTTCGCTGCTGGCCTTGACGTAAGTCCCGATGCCGCCGTTCCACAACAGATCCACCGGTGCCTTGAGCAAGGCATTGAGCAGTTCGGTCGGGGTCAGCTTGTCGGCTTGAATGTCGAAGCGCTCTTTCATCTGCGGGGAAATCGCGATGCTTTTTGCGCTACGGGAGAAGATCCCGCCGCCTTCGGACATGATGCTGGTGTCGTAGTCCGACCAGGCCGAACGCGGCAGGTCGAACAGGCGCTGACGTTCAGCGAAGCTGTTGGCAGGCGTAGGGTTCGGGTCGATGAAGATGTGCAGGTGGTTGAACGCCGCCACCAGTTGCAGGGTCTCGGACATCAACAGGCCGTTACCGAACACGTCGCCGGCCATGTCGCCGACACCGACCACGGTGATGCTGTCTTTCTGTACATTGATGCCGCGCTCGCGGAAGTGACGCTGTACGCCAACCCACGCGCCCTTGGCGGTAATCCCCATTTTCTTGTGGTCGTAACCGGCGGAGCCGCCGGAAGCGAACGCATCACCCAGCCAGAAGCCGTAGTCGATGGCGATACCGTTGGCGATGTCGGAGAAAGTCGCAGTGCCCTTGTCCGCAGCCACCACCAGGTACGGGTCATCGTCGTCATGACGCACGACGTTGGCCGGCGGCACCAGGGCGCCGTCCTTCAGGTTGTCGGTGATGTCCAACAGGCCCGAAATGAAGATGCGGTAGCAGGCGATGCCCTCGGCCGCAATTTCGTCACGGCTGCCACCCAGTGGCAGGCGACGCGGCAGGAAGCCGCCCTTGGCGCCGACGGGCACGATGACCGAGTTCTTCACTTGCTGGGCTTTTACCAGGCCCAGGACTTCGGTGCGGAAGTCTTCTTCACGGTCCGACCAGCGCAGGCCGCCACGCGCCACAGTACCGAAGCGCAGGTGCACGCCTTCGACGCGCGGCGAGTACACGAAGATTTCGAACTTCGGTACCGGCTTTGGCAGCTCTGGAATCTGGTGCGGGTTGAACTTGAAGCTGAAGTACGACTTGTTATGGCCGTTGGCGTCAGTCTGGTAGAAGTTGGTACGCAGGGTGGCCTTGATCAGGTCCAGGTAGCGCCGCAGGATACGGTCTTCGTTGAGCACCTGGACGTCGTCCAGGGCGCTGAGGATCGCGTGTTCCAGGCGTTGCTGCTTGTCTTCCAGATCGTCGCCCGAGAGCTTGCGCGCCAGGTAGAAACGGGTCTTGAACAACCGGGTCAGCTCACGAGCGATGTCGGTGTGGTTGTTCAGGGTGCTGGCGATGTAACCCAGGTCGAAGCCCAGGCGGATCTGCTTCATGTAACGCGCATAGGCACGCAGCAGCGCCACGTCGCGCCACGGCAGGCCGGCCGTCAGCACCAGGCGGTTGAAGGCATCGTTCTCGGCATCGCCACGCACGATGTGCACGAACGCGTCCTGCAACGTGTCGTTGAGCTGCTGGATGTCCAGTTCCAGGCCTTCGGCAGCGGTGAAGGCGAAGTCGTGGATCCAGAACTCGCGACCACCGTTGTGGCGCAGGCGGTACGGGAACTCACCCAGCACGCGCAGGCCGAGGTTTTCCAGGATCGGCAGGACGTCGGACAGGGCCAGCGGGGTGTCGGCGTGATACAGCTTGCAGTGCAGCTCGCGCTGGCCGGAGACCTGGCCCAGCGGCTGGTAGAAGCTCATCACCAGCGGATTTTTTTCGTTCAGGCTGAGCAGGTGCTGCATGTCGACCACGGCCGAGTGCGCGGCAAAACGCTCGCGGTAGCCGGCCGGGAAGCCTTTTGGGAAGTCGGCCAGCACGTTGGTGCCGTGAGCTTCGCCGAAGCTTTCCACGACCAGGCTGGCGTAGTCGTCCTGCCAGCTGCGGCAGGCCTGCACCACTTCTTTTTCCAGCAGCAGCGGGTCGATGTCCAGGCGGTTCTTCGGGTCAACCCGCAGAATCAGTTGCACACGGGCCAGCACAGACTCGGAGAAGAAGGTCCAGAACTCGCAATCGCTGGCTTTCAGGCGATCCATCAGCACTTGCTGGATCTTCTGCCGCACTTCAGTGGAGTAGATGTCGCGCGGCACGTAGGCCAGGCAGTAGCAGAAGCGGCCGTAAGGGTCTTTGCGCAGGAATACGCGGATCTTGTTGCGTTCCTGGATCTGCACGATCGACATCACGGTGCTGAACAGCTCGTCCACCGGGGTCTGGAACAGGTCGTCGCGAGGCAGTACTTCCAGCACCTGGGCCAGTTCCTTGCCCAGGTGGGCCTTGGCCTGGAAGCCAGAGCGCTGCTCGATGATCTCGACCTTGCGGCGGATGTAAGGGATCACCCGTACGCTTTCGCCATACACCGAGGAGGTGTACAGGCCCATGAAGCGGCATTCCTTGATGACGTTGCCATCGGCATCGATCTGGCGGATCGACACGTAGTCAGGGTACGCAGGACGGTGCACCCGGCTTGGGTGGGCGGCCTTGGCGAACGACAGCGGGGTCGCTTCGCGCAGGTAGTTCACGGCGTAGTCTTCGATGCGCAGGTCTTCGGCGGTGAGGCCGGCGCGCAGCAGCTTGGTCAGACCGAGGAAGGAGTCCTGGTCATATTCGATGTGACCGCCGTCCTGGTCTTCGCGAACCACGAACTCTTCGTAGCCGAGGAAGGTGAAGTGGTTGCCCACCAGCCATTCGAGGAAGCTCTTGATCTCGCCCTTCTCGTCAGCAGCGATGGCGAACTGGCTGGTATCGACGCCGTCGATCAGCTCCTGGACCTTGGCTTTCATCGGCTCGAAATCGGCGACCGCCACGCGGACCTCGCCGAGCACCTGCTCCAATTCCTTGCTCAGGACATTGAGCTCGGCGGCGTTGGCGCAACGGTCGATTTCCAGGTACATCAGCGATTCTTGCTGGATGCCTTCGCCCTGGGTGCCTTTTGGCAGGATTTCCAGCAACTCGCCCTTGGCCCCGCGACGCACGCTCAGCACGGTGGTCTGCAGGGTATGGATGCTGTAGCCGCGACGGTTCAGCTCGGTACGCACCGAGTCCACCAGGAATGGCAGGTCGTGGTGCAGCACTTCGACCGCGGTGTGGGTCGACTGCCAGCCATGGCGTTCGTAATCTGGGTTGTAGACGCGCACTTGCGGCTGCGCGTGATCAAAGCGCTCAAGCAGGCGCCAGGCGGAAAGTGTGCAGCCGGCGAGGTCGGACAACCGGCGCTGGGTCAGTTCATCAAGAGAAATAATGCCGAAGAATTGTTCAGCGAACAGCGCCACTTGTGGCAGTGCCTGTTCACTGATGTGCTGCGCCAGTGCCGCTTGCAGTTGGTGCTGGAAGTCGGCTTTGCTGGCTGCGGTGAAGAACGCCATCTGTGGTACTCCGCTTGGGCTTGTTATTGATGGAAGCGTCGCGTGCAAAACCCCTGTTCGGGGCAACTCGTCACCCGGTTCCTGATTCTCGGGCAGAGGAAACAGGGCGACAGGTGGGTGAAGCTGGACGAGACACTCAGGTCACATTCACCTTCCAAGGATGGGCATCTGCAAAAACGACTGCCGGGTAACCCGGCAATGTCTTTACAGGTGTCCATCCGTTGCGCAGCTTAACGAGTGCGGCAAGGCCCGTGCTTGCGATGCTGCGACATATTCGGTCATCGGTACGCAGCCCCGCGGCGGGGCCTCGAACAACACTAGCAGGCGTGGCGGAAAATGGCGGTTTTATCCCAGGATTCACAGGGTTTGCGTATTGGAAATGACTGGATCCTGAGATTTGTTCACGGCAGGTTTCCTGACATTTGAGTCAGGGCGGCGATCAATCTTGCACCTCATAAACCGCCTGAAACCGGCTGACCGTCGCGCAGTCATAGCAGGTGGTCTGCAGGATCACCTTGTCCATCCAGACATCGATGTTGCAGGAGTCGCACTCGCGGCAGAACAGTTGTGCGGATGGTTGCCCTGCTTCGTAGCCGGTTTGGCTGGCAAAAAATCGCGGGAGCAATTGTTCGCGCCAGTACACACCGGGGGACGTGGCAAAACCGGCGCCGCTGTCCTTGAGGACCACGTCGTAAAACAAGCGATGCAGTGCCGATTTGGCTACGCGCGAATCACGATAGGAGGGTCGCCGCCAGCCTTCGGCCAGGGCATGTTGGGCGGTGCCCAGCATATAGCCGGGAATGGTATTGGCGGCGTGGGTGCGGCCTTTGGAGTTGCCCGTGGCAAAAAAGTGCGCGGCATTTTTGACTGCCAGTTTGGCGAAGTAGTAAATCTCGCTCACGGAGAAGTCCTGCAAGAGCTGACCTATTACCGCTTCACCACGACTGGCGGCGGAAAACACCAGGTCAACTTCCTCGGCCAACACCCGGATATAACTTAACGACTCTTCCCGGGCCAGACTGAACATCAGGCTATACAACTCACTCTTCCACGCGATTGGAATAAAACCGGACAACTCCTGGTACAACGTTCCATACAGTTCGTCACACGGGCAACGCACACCGGTTTCAAGGGCGACATTGGGCAACCAGCGCACTGCACAGAACCGCCGGATCTGGTAGCCGGCCATAGGATCGAATGCCTGGATGTCCGAGTCGGCGTCTACTCGCAGCACACCTGCCTGGTAAAGGTTTTTCAACAACTCTTCAGCGGTCGCTGCACTAGGGGCCAGGCTCTCGTTGCGGTTCGCCCCTTCCAGCGGAGCGATGCTGTCGTTGCCTGGCTTGAGTCCTTCGAGCAACGCCAGCAGGGTGAGTTTCTGCATGAAGCCCAGGCTGGCATAGGCCAGCGGTGCAACGCCCGGCGTATAACGGCTGAGCAGTTCCTCGCGGTTGCGCGCAGCCTCGGTGGCGATCTCCTGCTGCCGGACTTCGTAGCAAGCAGTACAGGTGCAATGGCTATGACGCCGGTACTGGCCAGCCGGGACTAGACGGTGTTCACAACTGACACACTTGAACGCTGGCCTGAGAGACGCTGGGGTGCCCTTGGCGTATCTCTTCGCCCACATTGGCAGGTCGCAGTAGGGGCACTTCAGTTGTTTATCGAGCAGCGGCGGCAATACCGTCAGTAAACTTCTGACCGCCACCGGGATTCTGTACTCGGCAATCAGCTCGCTGGTTTTCTCTCCGGCAAGATATCGTTGGTAAAGCTGCTCTATTTCCTCTTCGGACAGATGCTTTACCTCGCCCAACAACTCGAAATACGGTTTCATTCAAAGCTTTCCCCTTCAATCATTTACCCTGCACTCCCTTGCTCTGAAGGCACAAACGTAAGGGACATAGCGTGCTGCAAACAAGCAATAACTGCGCAACTTGTTATTATTCCTACGCCCTCCTTTACCCCTACAACAACAGCGGAAAGTTCAATCACACAATAGATATTTAACTTAAGGAAAACGCCTACAGGCTGCACTTGGGCGACCCAGCCAGCGTCGGACTTCAAGCATCACCAACACAAAACTAGCGAAGCAAAAAATGCCCGGGACTGGCAAAATCACCCTTTGCCTGCCAACACCGCGCCCCGCGCCAGGACTGCTCACATGCAACTGACCACCGCCCACCTGATCGCCAACCCGTGCGATGACGAAGAAGACAACCTGGCCATGCTGTGCTGCCACAGCGATCAGGGCGACATGTTCCTGATGACCCGCTACCCGGACGAAGACGAGCTGGAAATCACCCTCGATGGCGAGCCCTCGACCCTGGACGGCGTCAAAGTCACCCTCAGCCCTACCCGCCTGCTGATCGAAATCGCCGCGGCCGACGCCGATGCCCTGAACGGTGACGATCACCTGGAAATCCTCCACAGCACCGCCGCATCTGACCTGGCCGAGGTTGAAGAAACCCTGCAGAACATCCTCAAGGGCACCGGCACCTACTTGAGCGAGCTGTAACGGCCAGCTGATTTCTTGACAAGAAATCAGCGCACGGGCATTGTCTGACAACCTGACCTACGAGCCACACTCCTCATGCTTCAGCTACAGCGCCCCGACTCTCTGGTTGAACGAGTGGTCAATGCGATCCGCGAAGAAATCGAATCCGGTCGCCTGACCGCCGAATCGCGCCTGCCTACCGAACAGCAACTGACCGAACAACTGAATGTCAGTCGCTCGGTGGTGCGTGAGGCCGTGGCTCAGCTCAAGGCCGATGGCATCCTGATCAGTCGCCGCGGGCTGGGCTCGTACATTTCCCAGAACCCCAACGGCACAGTGTTCCGTTTTCCTAGCCAGAAAGGCCGCAAGCCCGACCTGGTGCAACTGTTCGAAATGCGCCTGTGGACCGAAACCCAGGCCGCCTCCATCGCCGCCCAGCGCCGTGACGACGCGGACCTGTTGCGCATGCGCAGCGCCTTGGAGGAAATGCACGACAAGCGCAGCGACTTTGCTGCAGCGGCCCTGGCCGACGTCGAGTTCCACCGGGCTATCGCCGATGCCAGCAAGAACGACTACTTCGTGGCCTTCCACGATTTCCTGCGTGGCCAACTGGCCGAAGCCCGACGCAGGGCGTGGGAAAACTCTGCAGCACACTCGGTAGGCGGCTCGGCCGATGCCGGACGCGAACACCAAGCCCTATACGAAGCCATCGCCGCTGGCGACCGCACCCAGGCGGCCGCCTGTGCCGAAGCGCACCTGCGCGCAGCGGCCAAGCGCCTGAAGATCGACCTGCCCAGCATCGACTGAATACCGGCAACACCGAGGACGCCACGATTTGGCGTCGTTTTTACCGAATACTTTGTCTGACAACCTGATAAGCAGACTCTCTGCCAGCAATCCAAGGTGACACCTGCATGATTTATGACTATTGCATCATCGGCGGCGGCATCGTCGGCCTCGCCACCGCCATGGCGCTACTCGAACGCCAGCCCGGCGCCTCGTTGCTGATCCTGGAAAAGGAAGCGGTGCTGGCGCAACACCAGACCGGGCACAACAGTGGCGTGATCCACGCGGGCATCTACTACGCCCCCGGCAGCCTCAAGGCCGACCTGTGCAAGCGTGGCGCCGAGGCGACCAAGGCGTTCTGCACCGAGCACCAGATCAAGTTCGACGTCTGCGGCAAGTTGTTGGTGGCCTCGACACCGCTGGAAGTCAGCCGCATGCATGCCCTGTATGAGCGCTCGAAACAGAACGGCCTGAAAGTCGAGCAACTGGATGCGGCCGAACTGCGCCGCCGCGAGCCAAACATCGTCGGCCTGGGCGGACTGTTTCTCGATGCCACCGGGATTGTCGACTACCGCCAGGTATGCCAGGCCATGGCTCGGGTGATCGAGGCCGCAGGCGGCGAAATCCGCCTGCAGACCAGCGTTACCGCGATTAGCGAAAGCGCCGACAGCGTCACCGTCAGCAGCCTCGACCAGGTCTGGCAGGCCCGGCAACTGGTGGCGTGCGCCGGCTTGCAGTCCGACCGCCTGGCAAAGCTGGCCGGGGTCAAGATTGACCATCAGATCATTCCGTTCCGTGGCGAGTACTACCGCCTGCCAGCGTCCAGGAATGAGATCGTCAACCACCTGATCTACCCGATTCCCGACCCGGAGCTGCCGTTCCTCGGCGTGCACCTGACCCGGATGATCGATGGCAGTGTCACGGTCGGCCCCAACGCCGTACTGGGCCTGGGCCGGGAGAACTATCGCAAGTTCTCGATCAACTGGCGCGACGTCGCCGAGTACGCGAGCTTTCCGGGCTTCTGGAAAACCATCTGGAACAACCTCGGCTCCGGCACCACGGAAATGAAGAACTCGCTGTTCAAGCGTGGCTACCTGGAACAGTGCCGCAAATACTGCCCGTCGCTGGAAGTCGACGACTTGCTGCCCTATGAGGCCGGGATCCGCGCCCAGGCGGTCATGCGCGACGGCACCCTGGTGCATGACTTCCTGTTCGCCGAGACGCCGCGCATGGTCCACGTGTGCAACGCCCCTTCGCCGGCCGCGACCTCGGCCATTCCCATCGGCCAGATGATCGCAGAGAAAATCCTCAAGAATCGCTGAACCCCGCTGCACGGGTGGCTTCACCCACTAAAAAATAACTACAAAGACCCACAAGGAAATCACCGATGTCGGTACATCAAGCGGCCCCGACCGCCCCGGAAACTCCGCTGCAAAAGCAAAAACGCCTGCGCAAGGTGGCTGCCGCGACAATCTTCGGCTCGATGCTGGAGTGGTACGACTTCTACCTGTACGCCACCATGGCGGCGATCGTCTTCTCGAAAATCTTCTTTGATCCGAGCAACCCCGCAGTCGCCTCGCTGCTGGCCTTCTCGACCTTTGCCATTGGCTTTATTGCCCGTCCGTTCGGCGGCATTCTGTTTGGCTACCTGGGCGACCGTTTCGGCCGCAAGCAAGTACTGGTCATCACCTTCTGCATGATGGGCGTGTGCACCACCCTGATCGGGCTGATTCCCAGCTATGCCGCGATTGGCATCTGGGCGCCGATCATCCTGGTGCTGGTGCGGATCATCCAGGGCCTGGGCGCGGGTGCCGAACTGTCTGGTGCCGCGGTCACTTCCTACGAACACGCCAGCGAAGGCAAGCGCGGCAGCCAGGGTGCCTGGCCGGCCCTGGGCCTGAACCTGGGCTTGCTCCTGTCGTCGCTGACCGTCTACGTGCTGACCATGAATGGCAACGAATTCCTGCTGTCCGGCGGCTGGCGCATTCCGTTCATCTGCAGCATCGTCCTGGTGGGTGTAGGCCTGTGGGTGCGTCGCAGCATTCCGGAAACCCCGCAGTTCAAGGAACTCGACGCCACCGTTGCCAAGGAACAGGTTTCGCCGCTCAAGTTGCTGTTCAGAAATGACATGAAGGGCCTGGTGGTGGTGTTGTTCGTAGCGATTGGCTACAACGCACTGAGCTATATCTTCAAGACCTTCTCCCTGGCTTACCTGACCCAGTTCAAAGGTGTCGAAGCCCACGTCACCTCGTTGTCGGTGACCATTGCCAGCCTGGTGGCGATCGTTGCCGTGCCGTGCTTCGGCTGGCTCTGCGACAAGTGGAGCAGCAAAAAAGTGCTGATGCTCGGCGGTGTGCTCTCGGCGCTGTTCGCCTATCCGTTCCTGACCCTGCTCAACACTGGCGAGCCGCTGATGATCTACCTGGCCATTGCTATCGGCACCGGGATCCTCGCGCCCATGATGTTCGCGCCCCAGGGCTCGTTCCTCAGCCGGCAGTTCCCGACCCAGACTCGTTCTTCGGGGTTTGGCACCGGCCGTGAAATCGGTACCGCGATCGCCGGTGGTCTGGCGCCTTTGGGTGGGCTGGCGTTGGTGGCTAACTCGGCGACCCACTCTACCGATGGCGTGGCGGTGATTTTGCTGATTTCCGGGGTACTGGTGGTGGTGTTTGCGCTGTTTGACCAGGGGCGTAAGCATTCGAGCTTCAAGAACTGATTACGGGTTGGGGTCGCGCGTATGGGGGCATATCCGTTTCTGCGGTGAGGCCTGATCAGGCCAGCTCCCACAGGCTTGGTGGGTGTATGCAACATCCTCAGCCCCCAACACCATTGTAGGAGCGGGCGCCCGCTCCTACAGTGGTTGCGGGTGCCCACTGGAAAAACCTGGCCGCCGTGCTTTTGATCTTGATGCACAGCCCGAACGTCAGGGGCAAGAACGCTAGGTTACTTGCGCCCACCTACTTATTTGCAGATTTTTCCCCGGTGCCGTTAGTCGCCAGGGGCCCGGATAGATTAAAGTAGCAGCCCCCGCCCGGGCGCTCTTGATGCTGTGTACCCCGGGCCTCTTCCAGGAACACTCGACGATGGAACACCGTGAAGCGCTGCTGGCGCTGCGAACCTTTCTTTCCACGCAGATTCTCGGCCAGGAAAAACTCATCGAGCGTTTGCTCATCGCCTTGCTCGCCGACGGCCATATGCTGGTCGAGGGCGCACCGGGCCTGGCCAAGACGAAGGCCATCAAAGAGCTAGCCGAAGGGATCGAAGCCCAGTTCCATCGTATCCAGTTCACCCCCGACCTGTTGCCCGCCGACATCACTGGCACCGAAATCTATCGCCCGGAAACCGGCAGCTTCGTGTTCCAGCAAGGGCCGATCTTCCACAACCTGGTGCTGGCCGACGAGATCAATCGGGCTCCGGCCAAGGTCCAGTCGGCGCTGTTGGAGGCTATGGCTGAGCGCCAGGTCAGTGTCGGGCGCAGCACTTACGAACTGTCACCGCTGTTCCTGGTGATGGCCACGCAGAACCCGATCGAGCAGGAAGGCACCTATCCGCTGCCCGAAGCCCAGCTCGACCGCTTCCTGATGCACGTAAAAATCGGCTTCCCGGACGCCGCCGTCGAGCGGCGGATCCTGCAACAGGCACGCGGTGAAGCGCTCAATGGCGAAACCAAACCCGAACGCCGAGTCAGCCAGCAAGCGATTTTTGCCGCGCGCAAGGAAATCCTCGGCTTGTACATGGCCGACGCCGTGGAGGAGTACCTGGTCCAACTGGTGATGGCCACCCGCACACCGGGCAAGTTCGACCCGGAAATGGCCGAATGGATTGCCTACGGCGCCAGCCCGCGGGGCTCAATTGCCCTCGACCGCTGCGCCCGGGCCCACGCCTGGCTGGCCGGTCGCGACTTCGTCAGCCCCGAGGACATCCAGGCGGTACTGTTCGACGTGTTGCGCCACCGCATCATTTTGTCCTTCGAAGCCGAAGCCGCCGGTATCGACCAGGACCGCGTGGTCCAGCGGATTCTCGACGTCGTAGCCGTCGCTTGACCCCGATGAGCACCCCCGCAGCGCCCGAGCCGGGCATCCGTGTCAGCCTCTCGGAGCTGATCGAGATGCGCCATCGCGTGCGCGAAGTCCAGCTGTTTTCCACGCCAAGCCAGCGCAGCCCGCTGATCGGCCTGCACCACTCCAAGCTACGCGGGCGTGGCGTGGACTTCGACCAGGTGCGGGTCTACCAGGCTGGCGACGACGTGCGCACCATCGACTGGCGCGTCACCGCACGCACCCAGGAACCCCACACCAAGCTGTTTCACGAAGAACGCGAACGCCCGATCTTCATCATGGTCGAGCAAAGCCGCCGCTTGTTCTTCGGTTCCGGGCTGATGTTCAAGTCAGTCCTCGCCGCCCAGGCCGCGAGCCTGATCGGCTGGGCCGCGCTCGGCCACAACGACCGGGTGGGCGGACTGGTCTATGGCGACAACGAACACTACGAGATCAAGCCACGACGCAGCAAACAGAGCCTGCTGCAGTTGCTCAACCGCCTGGTGCGAGTCAATCAGAGCCTGAGCACCGAAGGTGAACCGCCCAGCGACGACCTCGGCATGGCCCTGCGTCGCGCCCGGGAAGTGTTGCGCCCCGGCAGCCTGGTGATCGTGATCTGCGACGAGCGCGCCCTGACCGAGGGCGCCGAGCAGCAGCTGAGCCTGCTGTCACGCCACTGCGACCTGTTGCTGCTGCCGCTGTCCGACCCCTTGGACCACGCCCTCCCCGCCGCCGGCCTGTTGCGCTTTGCCGAGCGCGGCGCGCAATTGGAGCTCGATACCCTGAACTTCGAACTGCGCCAAAGCTATCGCGCCCAGGCCGAAGCGCGGATCGCCCGCTGGGAGTTGCTGGCGCAAAAACTGCGGGTGCTGCTGATGCCACTGAGCACCCAGAGCGAAATGGTCGAGCAACTGCGCGAATACCTCAACCCGCAACGCCCGGGGAAAAGCCAATGAGCAGCCTCGAGCTACTGCAACCGCTGATGACGCCCCCGCCGATCCCGTTCTGGCCGCCTGCCCCGGGCTGGTGGCTGCTGCTCCTGCTGTTGCCAGCGCTCGGCTTTGGCCTGTGGCAGTTGCGCCGGTTGCTGCCGGTCAAGCGCAACCTGGTGCGCGCCGACCAACCTCTGGACCCACTGCGGGTCGCGGCGCTGGCCGAGCTGGCGCAGATGCCCAAGCCCTACGACGGCGCACCGGCCGGGGCCTGGCTGCAACAACTCAACGGGTTGCTCAAGCGCCTGTGCCGCAACGACTATCCCTACAGCCAGAGCCACACCCTCAACGGCCGCAAATGGCTGGCGTTCCTCGATAACCGTTGCCCCGCTGCCGGCCTCACCCGCTGGATGATCCTGGTCGAAGGCGCCTACAAGCCGGAATGCAAACTCGATGACAAGGCCATCGCCGGCCTGACCCAGGCCATCGACACCTGGATCCGCAAACATGTTTGAGTTCGCCTGGCCGTGGATTTTCGCCTTGCTGCCGCTGCCGTGGCTGATGCGCGTGCTGCTGCCGGTGGCCGACAGTGGCGAGCCGGCGCTCAAGGTCAGCTTCCTCAGCGACCTTGAAGGCCTGGCGCGCCGTCGCGCCCGAGCCAACCTGCCGGCCTGGCGCCAGCAGGCACCGTTCATACTCCTGTGGTTGCTGCTGCTGGTAGCCGCTGCCCGCCCGCAATGGCTGGGTGAGCCGTTGCCAATCGCCGCCAGTGGCCGCGATTTGCTGGTGGCCGTCGATGTGTCCGGCTCGATGGACTTTCCCGACATGCAGTGGCAAGGCGAAGACGTCAGCCGCCTGGAATTGGTCCAACACCTGCTGGGCGACTTTCTCGAGCAGCGCGATGGTGACCGGGTCGGCCTGATCCTGTTCGGCAGCCAGGCCTACCTGCAGGCCCCGCTGACGTTCGACCGCCGCACCGTGCGGGTCTGGCTCGACGAGGCGCGGATCGGCATCGCCGGCAAGAACACCGCCATTGGCGACGCCATCGGCCTGGCCCTCAAGCGCCTGCGCCAGCGTCCGGCGCAAAGCCGGGTGCTGATCCTGGTCACCGACGGCGCCAACAATGGCGGCGAAATCGATCCCCTGACAGCCGCGCGCCTGGCAGCCGAAGAAGGCGTGAAGATCTACCCTATCGGCATCGGCGCCGACCCGGAACAAACCGGGACCCTGGGCCTGCTCGGCCTCAACCCGAGCCTGGACCTTGACGAGCCGGCGCTCAAGGCAATTGCCGAGGCCACCGGCGGGCGCTACTTCCGCGCCCGCGACGGTGCCGAACTGGAGGCGATCAAGCAGACCCTCGACGAACTGGAACCGGTGATCCAGCAACCCACCCAGGCCCGCCCCGCACAGGCGTTGTATAGCTGGCCATTGGCGGCAGCGTTGCTGATGAGCATGCTGCTGGCGATTCGCGAACGCTGGCCGCACAACCCACTGCAACGCCTGTTGAATTCATCGCACTTTCTGCAACAGCACCCGGACTGGCGCCAACGGCTCAAACGCCTGCGTCTGCGGAGGCGTCGATGATCGCCCTCTGGCCCCATTGGTTCCGTCCCTGGTGGTTACTGCTGCTGCCGCTGCTGGGCTGGTTGCTGTGGCAACTCTGGCACCGGCAAAAACGTGCCGGGCGCTGGCAGATGATCCTGCCGCCGGCCTTTCACGCCGCACTGCTCAAGGGTGGTAGTGGCCGTGAGAGCAAGACCCCGTGGATCGTCCTCGGCCTGGCGTGGCTGCTGGCCGTGCTGGCGCTGCTCGGTCCGAGCTGGGACCGGGTCGAACAGTCCGCGCAAAAACCTGCCGACCCGCTGGTGGTATTGCTCGAACTGACCCCGCAAATGCTCGCCACCGACGTCACGCCGACGCGCCTCGAGCAAGCGCGGCGCAAACTACTCGACCTGCTGCAGAGCCGCAGCGATGCGCAAACCGCAATCGTCGTGTATTCCGGCAGCGCCCACACCCTGGTGCCGCTGTCGGATGACCTGGCCACCAGCCGCAACCTGCTCGAAGCCCTCAAGCCCTCGATCATGCCGCAAGTCGGCCAGCGCGCCGACCTCGCCGTGACCAAGGCACTGACCTTGCTGGAGCGTGGCGCCCTGGGCCAGGGACGAATCCTGTTGATCGGCTCGTTTCTAAGCGAACCGGAGCGCCAGGGTATTCGCCAGGCCCTGCGCGGGCAGGCCCCGCAGTGGTTGATGCTGGGCATCGGCACGCCCCAGGGTGCACCTGTCACCGCCGAGGATGGCAGCTTCCTCAAGGACGCCCAGGGCGCGATCCTGGTGCCACGCCTGGACAGCCCGAGTTTAAAAGCCTTTGCCAATGAGCTGGGCGGCCGCTATCGCCAGGCGCGGGTGGATGACAGTGACCTGCGCGGCCTGGGCCTGTTTGACGCACCCCACAGCCTGCGTGAAGACGGCCAGACCTTGCGCCTCGACACTTGGGCCGACCAGGGCTATTGGCTGTTACTGCCGCTGTTGCTGCTCGCCGCCTGCGCCGGGCGCAGGGGCTGGCTGTTGTGCCTGCCGCTGTTGTTCATGCTGCCGCAACCGAGCCAGGCCTTCGAGTTCAACGACCTGTGGTTGCGCCCTGATCAACAGGGCCTGCACCTGCTCCGCCAGAAGCAGCCGCTGGCCGCCGCCGAGCATTTCCAGGACCCGCAATGGCAAGGGGTGGCGCTGTACGAGGCCGGCCAGTATGCCGCGGCCGCCGAACGTTTCGCCCAGGGCAGCGACGCCCGAGCCCACTACAATCGCGGCAACGCCCTGGCCAAGAGCGGTGAACTGGAAGCGGCGCTGGATGCTTACGAGCAAGCCCTGGAGCAACAACCGGAATTGCGCCCGGCACAAACCAACAAAGCTCTGGTCGAGGCGCTGATCAAGCAGAACGCCACGCCGCCTGCCACCGAGCCAGAACCAACCAGTGAGGAAACCCCGCCACCCGGTGCACAAACACCGCCGCCGGGGACTGCGACACCGCCTTCCAGCAGCGCAGAACAGCCCGCCGAGACCCCGAGCGAGCCAGCCGAGCCCGTGGTGGAGAATCCACCCGAGCCGCAACCCGACCCCGACCACCCGCCCCAGCCAGGTGATAATGAAGTGCCGGGCAGTGAACTGGGCGACGAGCGAACCACCACCCCACCGCTGAGCAGCGCCGATAACGACTTCAATGGCGAACACCGCGAAGCGCTGGAACAATGGCTGCGTAAAATCCCCGATGAACCGGGAGAACTGCTCAGACGCAAGTTCTGGTACGAACAGCAACAACATCAAGATCAGGGAAAAACTCGATGAACCGCTGCACCGCACTCTCACTCGGCCTGCTGTTCTGCACCCTGCAAACCCAGGCGGCGGGCCTGGTCGCCAGCGTCGACCGCAACCAACTGAGTTCCGGGGAAACGGTGGAGCTGACCCTGGAATCCAACGATGTCACGCTTTTCGGCAAACCCGACCTGAGTGCTCTGGAGGCGCAGTTCGAAGTGCGCGGCACCCGTCAGGTCAACCAGTTGACCAGCCTCAACGGCGAAAATCACGCCACCACCCGCTGGATCATCACCCTGCTGCCCAAGCTCACCGGCAGCGTGGTAATTGCACCGTTGCAACTGGGGGAATTCACCAGCGAACCGATTGAGCTGACCGTGGTGCAAAGCCAGACCCAGGACTCCCCGAGCAAACTGGCACCGGTGTTCGTCGAGGCCAGCCTGGATCAGGACAGCGTCTACGTGCAGGCCCAGGCCATCCTGACCCTGCGCATCTATCACTCGGTGTCGCTGTACGACGACAGCAACATCACACCGCTGCAGATTCCCGATGCGCGCGTCGAACCGCTGGGCGAGTCGCGCACCTACGAAAAAGTCATCAATGACCTGCGCCATGGGGTGATTGAACAGCGCTATGCCATTTACCCGCAGCACAGCGGTGTCCTGAGCATCCCGCCGCAGATATTCAGCGCCACCCTGGTGGACGCCCAGCCGAGCCAGGACTCCGCGGCCCAGGGGCCGAAATCCGGCAAGTTGCTGCGCGTCAGCTCCGCCGAGACCACCCTGACCGTCAAGGTCAAGCCCGCCGAATATCCGCCGGATACCCCATGGCTACCGGCCCGAAGCCTGAGCCTGGGGGAACACTGGAACCCGGAACCGGACCGCAGCCAGGTCGGCGACTCGCTGACCCGCAGCCTGACGCTCAAGGCCGAAGGCTTGGCCAGTTCGCAACTGCCGCCCTTGCCGGCGACTGACGTCAGCGGCCTGCGCCGCTACCCCGACCAACCGCAACTGAGCAATCAGCAGAGCGACCGTGGCCTGATCGGTAGCCGCGAGGACCGCGAAGCCCTGGTCCCCACCCGCAGTGGCAACATCGAGTTGCCGGGCGTCGAGGTGGTGTGGTGGAACACCGACGAAGACCGCCTGGAACGCAGCAGCCTGCCGGCGCGAACCCTGCACATCCAGAACAACCCGAACTTGATGATCGACACCCCGGCCGGCAACGCGCCGGCCCAGCCCACCGCCGACAGCGAAGCGCTGTGGTACTGGAAGCTCGCCACGCTGATCCTGTCCTGCACCACCCTGCTCGGCTTCGGCCTGTGGTGGCGCGCGCGCTGGCAACCGGCGATCCTGCGCGCCGCCCAGACCGGGCCGAGCCCACGCACCCTGCTCGATGACCTCAAGCGCGCCAGCCAGGCCAACGACCCCCAAGCCACCCGCCAGGCGCTGGACGCCTGGGCGCGCCAGCAACCGGAAACCCTGGCTGACATGGCGGCGCGCTTCGTACCGCTGTCCGACGCCCTCGACGGCCTCAACGGCGCGCTCTACAGCGAAACCGGACAACACTGGCAAGGCGAAGACCTGTGGCGCGCGATCCGCGCCATCCCCACCGCCGAACGGGTCCAGGACCCGGTGGGCGACAGTGGCTTGCCGCCGCTTTATCCTAAGTAATTTCGATACCCTGCAGGGGCAAGGCTTGACGGTGATCACGTCCCAAAGAACGTTATCGCCAGCAAGCGTTGCCCCTACACAGTCCACCTCTTTCAGAATGAGCGGAGTTTGCCTTGCGTCTGTTTCACACCTCCGACTGGCACCTTGGGCAAAACCTGCATGGCCAGGAACGCGACTACGAACACGGTTGTTTCCTCGACTGGCTGCTGCGTCAACTGGGGCAGGAAAAGCCCGACGTGCTGCTGATCGCTGGCGATATCTTCGACACGGTCAACCCACCGGTCAAAGCCCAGGAACGCCTGTACGACTTCATCGTCAGTGCCCACGAACAACAGCCCGCGCTGAGCATCGTGATGATCGCCGGCAACCACGATTCCGGCTCCCGGATCGAACTGCCCGCGCCGCTGATGCGCCGCCTGCGCACCCACGCCCTGGGCCGAGTGCTGTGGCTCGATGACGGGCAACTGGATGCCGAACGTTTGCTGATCCCGCTGCCCGACGCCTCGGGCGAGATCGCCGGCTGGTGCCTGGCACTGCCATTTCTGCGCCCTGCCGAAGTCACCGGCGCCCACCTGGGCGACAACTACCTGCGCGGCATCGGCCAGGTGCATGAGTGGCTGATCGCAGCCGCCAACGCCAAGCGCCAGCCGGGCCAGGCGCTGATCGCCATCAGTCATGCGCACATGGCCGGCGGCTCGGTGTCCGAGGACTCCGAGCGCAGCCTGATCATCGGCAACGCCGAAGCCCTGCCCGCCAGCCTGTTTGGCCCGAGCATCAGCTACGTCGCCCTCGGCCACCTGCACAAGCCGCAGAAGGTCAACGGCGAGGAGCGCATTCGCTACTGCGGTTCACCCATCCCCTTGTCGTTTTCCGAAATTGGCTACCAGCACCAGATCCTCGACGTGCGTCTTGACGGCTCGACCCTGGTCAGCGTCGAGCCGCGCCTGATTCCGCGGGCAGTCAACCTGCAACGCATGGGCCCGGCACCGTTGGCCGAGATCCTCGGCCAACTGGCAGCACTGCCCGACATCGACCTGCTGGCCGATGTCCAGCGCCAGCCCTGGCTGGAGGTACGGGTGCGCCTTGACGAGCCGCAACCGGACCTGCGTCAACAGGTGGAAAACGCCTTGCAAGGCAAAGCCGTGCGCCTGGTGCGGATCGCCGCCGAATACGCCGGCAGCGGCGCGGGGGGCGGCAGCGATGAGGGCGACACCTTGATCGAACTGGACCAACTGACGCCCCAGGAGCTGTTCAGTCGCGCCTGGCTGGATAATTACGGCAGCGCCGTCGACGAACAGACCCTCAGCGATTTTGCGCAACTGCTGCAAGACGTTCAGCAGGAGAGCGAACAGCCATGAAGATCCTCGCCATCCGCCTGAAGAACCTGGCCTCGCTGGCCGGGCCGTTCGAGATCGACTTCAGCGCCGAACCGCTGGCCAGTGCCGGCCTGTTTGCGATCACCGGCCCCACCGGCGCCGGCAAAAGTACCCTGCTCGACGCCTTGTGCCTGGCCCTGTTTGGCGCCGTACCGCGACTCAACAACACCGGGCGTGACGCCAAGGTCCCGGACGCCGACGGCGAAATCGCCACCGGCGATCCACGCACCCTGCTGCGCCGCGGCACCGGCGACGGTTACGCCGAGGTCGACTTCCTCGGCATTGATGGCCGGCGCTACCGCGCGCGCTGGGAAGCCAACCGCGCCCGGGAAAAAGCCAACGGCAAACTGCAGGCCAGCCGCCAAAGCCTGCGCGACCTGGACACCGATCAACTGCTGGCCAGCCAGAAAGGTGAATACAAGACCCAGCTCGAAGCGGTACTGGGCCTGAACTTCGAACAGTTCACCCGGGCGGTGATGCTCGCCCAGAGCGAATTCAGCGCCTTCCTCAAGGCCGACGACAACGACCGTAGCGAACTGCTGGAAAAACTCACCGACACCGCGCTCTACACCCGTCTGGGCAAACGCGCCTTCGACAAGAGCAAGGAAACCCGCGAGCTGCACAAACAGCTGCAGGACCAGGCCAGCGGCGTCACCCCCCTGGAGCCCGAGGCCCGCGCCGAACTCGACCAGCGTTTCAGTCAGGCCCAGCAGCAGCTCAAGACCCAGCAGGCGCAGCTCAAGCAGCTGGAACTGCAGCACACCTGGCTCAAGGAACTGCAGCAGATCCAGGACCAGCAACTGGCGGGCGCCGAGCAACTGCAACAAGCCCAGCACGCCTGGGATGCCCTGGCGGACGCACGGCTGAACCTCAAGCGCCTGGAGCACCTGGCCCCGCAACGCCACCAGTTTGCCCGCCAGGCCGAGCTAGATGCGCAGTTGAGCCCCTTGGCCGCATCGATCCAGCACCACAGCGCCCAACAGGCCGAACAACTGGCCCGTCAGGCACAGCTGGAACTGAGCCTGGAGTCGGCCAAGGCGGCACTGATTCAGGCGCAACAGCAGCACACCAACAATGTTCCGCTGCTGCGTCAGGCATTCGAAGAACAAGGCAACCTGGCGCGACTGACCCAGGCCATCAGCGCCTCGGCGGAGCTCAAGCAGAGCGCCGAACAGGCAAGCCTGCAAGGCCAGCAAGCCATCACACAGATGCTCGAACAACAACAGCGCGTGGCCGAGCGCCTGGTCAGCATCGCCAGCCAGTTGGAGCAAAGCCTGCAGTGGGCGCCGGTCAGCGATGCCTGGAACCTGCACCGCGAGCGCTTGCAGCAACTGATGCTGGTGGGCAATCGCCTGAAACAAGGCGAGGCGGAACTGCAGGGGCTGCAACATCAGGCGAGCACCAGCGCCAGCCGCCTGGAGGAGCAGCGTCAGCTGCTACAGGTGCTGTACAGCGAAGCCGACGTCGAACCTCAGGCAGTCGCCGAGCAGATCCAGATTCTCGGCAGCCTGCTGCAAGACAACCGCAAGCAACTGCGGGCGGTGGAAGAGCTGACGCGGCTGTGGGCCAACCAACAGGAGCTGGACAATCGCGGGCAAGCCCTGCAACAGCGCCTGCACAGTGCCCAGGGCGAACGCGAACGCCTGACCCGCGAAGGCGTTCAAACCAAGGCCGAGCTGACCGTGGCCGAGCAGACACTGACCGTAACCCAAGCGCTGCTGGAGCGCCAACGCCTGGCCCGCAGCGCCAGTGTCGAGGAGTTACGCGGGCAGTTGCAGGACGATCAGCCATGCCCGGTCTGCGGCAGTGTCGAGCACCCCTATCACCAGCCCGAGGCCTTGTTGCAAAGCCTGGGCCGACACGATGAAAACGAACAGGCCAGCGCCCAGAAAGCCGTCGACCTGCTCAAGGAAACCCTCGCCGAACTGCGCGCCGAAGTCGGCGGCGTGATCGCCCAGCAAAAAGAGCTGCTGCAACAGCAGGAAAACCTGCTCACCCAGCAGCAGAGCCTGGCCCCGAGCCTGGAAGCCCATCCGCTGGCAGCCCAGTTGCTGGCGCAGGATCCTGGTCGCCGCGAAGCCTGGCTGGCCCAGCAAAACACTCAGTTGAACCAGAACCTCAGCCAGGACGAACAGCGCCAGGGCGCCCTGCTCACCCTGCAACAGGACGCCGCGCGCCTGGCGCAGCAACTGCAGGCCGCCGAACAGGCCAGCCAGCAGGCGGCGCAACAGCTGACCCTGCAGCAGCGCGAGCTGGGCAACGACCGCCTACGCCTGGACGAAGAGCTTGCCGCTTTCGCCAACCTGCTCCCGAGCGCCATCCTTGAAGGCCTGCGCCATGAACCTGCGGCGACCTTCCTCCAGCTCGACCAACAGGTGGCCCAGCGCCTGGAGCAACTGGCGCGCCAGCGTGAAGAACTGGACGAGCAGCAGCAACGCCAGCCAAGCCTGGAAATGGAACAAGACCGCCAACTGACCCGGCTGCAACAGACCGAGGCCGCGCAACAGCAGCACGCCCTGCTCAGCGCACAGCTGCACGGCGCCCAACAGCAACTCAGTGCGCTGCTGGGTGAACAGCCGAGTGCCGAAGCCTGGCAAACACAACTGGAGCAAGCGCTCGAACTGTCACGCCAGGCACAAGCCACGGCCAGCCAGCAACTGCAGGAAGTGCATAGCCAGCTCATCCAGCTGGCAGCCGAACTCAAGGCCCAGCAACAGCGCCAGCAGGCGCTGGACAGCGAACGCCAAGCACTGCAGAGCAACGTCGCCGAATGGCGTGCCCTGCACCCCGAACTCGACGACGCAGGCCTTGCGCAGTTGCTGGGTTACAGCGACGAACAGGTCAGCCAGTTGCGCCAACAGTTGCAACGCAGCGAAACCGCGATCGAGCAAGCCAAGGTCTTGCTGCAGGAACGCGAGCAGCGCCTGCACGAACATCAGGCCCAGCACAACGCTTACCTGGACGGCGAACAACTGGCCGCGGCCCTGGGCGATCTGCAAGCACAGGCCACCATCAGCGAACAACAATGCGCCGAGTTGCGCGCACAACAGGCCGAGGATCAACGACGCCAGGATGCCAACCAGGCGCTGGCGCAACGCATCAGCCAGGCGTATCTGGAGTGGCAGCGCTGGGCCCGGCTCAATGCCTTGATCGGCTCGGCCACCGGCGACACTTTCCGCAAGATCGCCCAGGCCTACAACCTCGACCTGCTGGTGCATCACGCCAACGTGCAATTGCGCCAACTGGTGCGGCGCTACCGGCTCAAGCGCGGCGGCAGCATGCTCGGCCTGCTGGTGATGGACACCGAGATGGGCGACGAACTGCGTTCGGTGCATTCATTGTCCGGCGGGGAAACCTTCCTGGTCTCGCTGGCGCTAGCCCTGGGCCTGGCCTCGATGGCTTCGAGCACCTTGAAAATCGAGTCGCTGTTCATCGACGAAGGTTTTGGCAGTCTCGATCCGGAGTCGCTGCAACTGGCGATGGACGCCCTCGACGGCCTGCAGGCCCAGGGACGCAAGGTGGGGGTGATTTCCCACGTGCAGGAAATGCACGAGCGGATTCCGGTGCAGATTCAGGTGCGTCGCCAAGGCAACGGACTGAGCACCCTGGAGGTGAAATGAACCGGCTGTATTCCTTCCGCCGCTGCCCCTACGCCATGCGGGCACGCATGGCGCTGCGCTATAGCGCGGTGCCATTGGCCATCGTCGAAGTCAGCCTCAAGGCCAAGCCGCCGGAGATGCTCGCGCTTTCAAGCAAGGGCACGGTGCCGGTACTGAGTACCGATGGCCGAGTGATCGACGAAAGCCTGCAGATCATGGCCTGGGCGCTGGCGCAGAACGATCCCGAGGACTGGTTGCTCAAGGGCAACCCTGTCGCTCAATCACTGACGGCGGCGCTGATCGAAGAAAACGACCAGGTGTTCAAGGTCAGCCTCAATCGCTACAAGTACGCCGAGCGCTACCCGGAGCATTCCAGGGAGCACTACCGCGCCGAGGGCGAAGTGTTCCTGCGCAAGCTCGATGGCTTGCTGCAACAGCAGCGCTATTTAGTGGCCGATCACCCAAGCCTGGCCGACATTGCCCTGATGCCCTTTATCCGCCAGTTCGCCCACGTCGACCGCGACGGCTTCGCGCAGCTACCGTATACGCAGTTGCAGGTGTGGCTTACGGGGATGATCGAGTCGCCGTTGTTCACGGCGATCATGGCCAAGCAACCCGAGCATCACTGATACCACTGAATCAGGCACCATTGATGTTGGCTATGCCGGCCTCATCGCGGGCAAGCCCGCTCCCACAGTGATTTTGCAAACCCGTGGGAGCGACCCGCTCGCGATGGCGGCGGAACAGGCACCATTGATGGTGTCACACTTGGTGCCTGGCAGATCAATGCTGGACTTTGTGATCCAGCGCCGCATAGAAATTGGCGCTCTGTTGCAGGTATTTCTGGGTGTAGGTCTGGGTGCCGGTTCTTTTGTCGTTGATCTCGACGCTGGCATTGGCTGGCAGCACGACGCTGGCTGAGATGGCGGACGCGGCGATGACGGAGAAGAGATTGAAGTTCATGGCGGTAACCCTCGTGTGCAGTTGGCTTGCTTGCCTGTGTAGGCCGTGAAGCAAACTTACGCCCGAGGGTTGGCGCGCTTGAAATCTTTTGTATCAGTAGCCGATATCACTGCGATTAATACAACGGTGCAAGCCCCGCCAGGCGGGGCCTCACGCTTACGGGCGGGACAGGAACTTGAGATCGCTGGGCGCATCGAACGCCAGCTTCTGCACGGTTTTACCCAGCAGGCCGCTGTGTCCATCACGCTCGATGACGACGATCTGGTTACTTTTCTGGTTGGCCACCAACACAAACCGGCCACTCGGATCGAGGCTGAACTCGCGGGGATGATCGCCTTCCACCGAACGCCGTTGCAGCTCCTTGAGCTCACCCGTGCTCGGGTCGATGGCAAACACCAGCAGCTCGTTGGCCGTACCGCGGTTGCTGACGTAGAGGAACTTGCCATCGGCAGAGGCATGCAACGCGGCTGCGGCTTTTTTCGCCGCTGGCTGCCCGGCTGCCAGGTCCACCAGTTGGCGCTGGGTCAGCGTGCCATCCTGGTAGTCGAACACCGCGACTTGCGCGCTCATCTCCATGCTCAGGTAGGCATGCTTGCCATCGGCGGCGAACAGCAGGTGCCGTGGCCCGCTGCCTGGTGGCAACTGCACCGAGGCCGGCGTGGCGGCCGTCAGCGGGTGCTCCGGATTAGCCTTGGGGTCGTAGCGATAGACAAACACCTGGTCGGCCCCCAGGTCATTGGAAAACACGAACCGACCGTCCGGTGACGACACCGTCGAATGCACGTGGGCCGACATCTGGCGCTCGGGGTTGACCCGGCTCGCCGGATGGCTGCTCAGTTGCACGGGTGGCGACAACCGGCCCTCGCGGCTGACCGGCAAGACCGCCAGGCTGCCACCCGGGTCGGCCGCTACCGAGTAGTTGCTGACGAACAGGTACTGGCCATCGGCGCTGAGGCTCGAATGAGTCGGCTCGTTGCCCAGGCTCTGTACCTGGTTGATCAAGCTCAGTTGGCGGGTCTTCGGGTCGATCGCCAGGCTGCTGACGCGTCCGACCACGTCAGCTTGTCCGGGGCCATTCTCGTTGACCACGAACAGTTGCCGCTGATCGCGGGACAAGGTCAGCCACGAAGGGTTGGCGCTCTGGAACACTTGCAACGGCGTGGCGTCGAGCTGGCCGCTGCGGCTGTCGAACTGCAGGCGATAGATGCCCTGGCTCTGGCCTTGGGTGTAGCTGCCAATCAACAGTTCATGGGGCTCGACGGGAGCGGCCTGCACCCCCATCGCGGCGAAGCTGCTGGCCACCAGGAGCGGCCAGAGGTTACGCATCGCCATGGTCTTCGCCTTCATCATTGCTGCCACTGAACGCGCTCATGCACACCAGGCGGTGCTCACCGGCATCGCCGCTCAGGGTCCAGCTCTGCAGGTCGGCGTCGAACACGGCCGCCTGCACCTGGGCCAGGCTGAACACCCAATGCTTGGCCGCGCGGCCATCCATGCACTCGATGTGCAACTGATCCTCCTCGTCCAACGAGAAGTCGAAGGCGTGCAGGCCATCGATTTCCAGCATGTCGCAGGTTTCGAGAATGGTGAGCAAGGTATCGGTTGCAGCAGTCATGGCGATCAATCATCAAGTTGAAAGGCGCAATGATAGCGGCCGTGAGCCCGACAGCGCAGCGAACCGGCAAAAAAAAACCGCAACCCTGGGGCTGCGGTTCTTTCACTTCAGGTCAGGATCAGTGGGCAAACAGCGAATTACCCTTCTGCCCTGCCAGTTTCTCCGGTTTGATCAGGAACCGCGCCAGGGCCGGCAACAGCCACAGGGCGCCGAACATGTTCCACAGCAGCATGAAGGTCAGCATCAGGCCCATGTCGGCCTGGAACTTGATTGCCGAGAAGATCCAGGTGCACACGCCGATGGCCAGGCACAGGCCGGTGAACAGCACCGCCTTGCCGGTGGATTTCAGCGTCTGGTAGTAAGCCTCCTGCAATGGCAGACCGGCACGCAGGAAGCTTTCCAGGCGGCTGTAGATGTAGATGCCGTAGTCCACGCCAATCCCCACCCCGAGCGCCACCACCGGCAAGGTCGCAACCTTCACGCCGATGCCCATGAAGGCCATCAGGGCGTTGCCCAGCACAGAGGTCAGGACCAGCGGCAGGACGATGCACAAGGTCGCCGCCCAGGAGCGGAAGGTGATCATGCACATGGTGGCTACACAGATGTAGACCAGGATCAGGATGGTCAGCTCCGACTCCTTGATCACCTCGTTGGTGGCCGCCTCGATCCCGGCGTTACCGGCGGCAAGGATGAACTCCAGGCCATCCTTGTTGTTTTCCTTGGCAAACTCCTGCACCGCATGTACCGCACGGTCGAGGGTTTCGGCCTTGTGGTCGTTGAGGAACACCAGCACCGGCGCCAGGGAGCAACTGTTGTTGTACAGGCCGTCGGCGCGGGCGATGGAGTTGTTCAGCACGTCAGGGTTACGCGACAGGGTTTCCCATTTCAGGTTGCCCTCGTTCATGCCCTTGATCATCTGCTTGGACACGGTCACCAGGGAAATCGCCGACTGCACGCCCTCGGTGTTCTGCATTTTCCACATCAGCTCATCGATCGGTGCCATGGCCTCGTAGCGCGAGCAGCCTTCGGACTTGGTCTTGACCATCACCACCAGTACGTCGGAGCTGGTGGAATAGTTGTTGATGATGAAGTTGTTGTCCTTGTTGTAGCGCGAGTCCGGACGCAGCTCCGGTGCGCCCTGGTCGAGGTCACCGATTTTCAGGTTTTTGCTGTACCACAGGCCGCCACCGAAGGCGATCAGGGCGATCAGGATCGACACCGGCGCGACTTTGGAGCTGGCGAAGTTCGACAGCAGGCGCCAGAACGGGTGTTCGCGGGTCGCGTCTTTCTTGCTTTTGGCGATAGCACGCTTGCTGATGCCGACGTAGGAAATCGCCACCGGCAACAGGATCAGGTTGGTGAACACGATCACCGCCACGCCGATGGAGGCGCCGATGGCCAGCTCGCGAATCACCCCGATGTCGATGATCAGCAAGGTAATGAAGCCCACCGCGTCCGCCAGGATCGCGATCATGCCCGGCAGGAACAGCTGGCGGAAGGTACGCCGGGCTGCGGTCAGCGCGTTGTCGGCCTCGCTGGATTGCAGGGCGATACCGTTGATTTTCTGCACGCCGTGGGAAATACCGATGGCGAAGATCAGGAACGGCACCAGCATCGAGTACGGATCCAGGCCGAAGCCGAACGCATGCATCAAGCCCAGTTGCCAGATCACCGCCACCAGGGTGGTACTCAGTACGGCGATGGTGCTGCGCACGCAGTTGGTGAACCACAACAGCAGGACCAGGGTGATGACAAAGGCCACGCCGAAGAACAGCACCACCATGATCAGGCCATCGATCAGGTCACCGACCTTCTTGGCAAAACCGACGATGTGGATCTTGATGTTGGGGTTCTGTTGCTCGAACTTATTGCGGATCTTGTCTTCAAGTTCGTGGGAGAACTTCTGGTAGTCCAGCGCCAGCAGCTTGCCCTGGTCTTGCGGGTCCGGGTAGGACTCCAGCAGCGGAATGTCGACGATGCTCGACTTGAAGTCGTTGGACACCAGCCGCCCGACCTGGCCGGACTTGAGCACGTTGTTGCGCAGCAGTTCGAGGCTGTCGGCCGAGCCGTTGTAGCTCTGCGGGATCACTTCACCGCCGGCAAAGCCCTCCTCGGTCACTTCGGTCCAGCGTACGCTGGGACTCCACAGCGACTTCAGGCCCGAGCGATCGACGCCGGAGATGTAGAACACCTCGTCGTTGATCTGGCGCAGGGTCTCCATGTACTCCTTGGAGAAGATGTCACCGTTGGTGGCCTCCACCGAAATCCGCACGGTGTTGCCCAGGTTCGCCAGGTCGTTGCGATGCTCCATCATTTTTTCAATGAACGGATGCTGCAGCGGGATCATTTTTTCGAAGCTGGTGGAAGGCCGGATCAGCGTCGCCTGCCAGAACAGGAAAATGCTCACCAGCAGGCAGATCACGATGACTGCCGGGCGGTTGTTGAAAATCAGGCGCTCGAGAAACGTCGCCTTGTCTTGATGATGACTGCTCATGGATGTCATTTCTCCGCCTTCTTATTATTTGCCCGGCTCATTTATTCAGTTCTGCACCGGTTGGCGAAGTGGCGCGAACGCCGCCCTGTCCGACCAAAATCAAATTGCCGTTGCCTGCCGCCGTGACGCCCGCCACCGAAATCCGGTCTGGGCGATTGAACACACTGAAGGTCTGCCCGTCGTCATTGCTGCGCACCACGCTGCCGCCGTTGCCGACGATCACGATCGAGCCATCCTCGAGCAAGGTCGCGCCAGACAGGCCGAATTCCAGGGCGCCGCGCGCGGCCTTGAGCTCGACCGGCTCCCAGCTGCTGCCAAAATCGCTGGAGCGGAACAGGTTGCCGCGCAAGCCGTAGGCCAGCAGCGTCGATGGCTGGGCGGTGCCGATGACCCCGAACAGCGAACCCTCGTACGGGCCTTCGACCCGTTCCCAGGTCTGGCCCCAGTCGGCGGAGCGGAACATGCTGCCCTGCTCTCCGACGATGAACAGGCCGGCATCCTTGACCGCGGCAATGGCGTTGAGGTGGTACTGATCTTCGTTGTCGAGGCGGTCACTGACGTCTTCCCAGGTTTTCCCGGCGTCGGTGGTTTCCAGTAGCGCACCATAGGCACCCACGGCAAAGCCGTTGCTGGCGTCCTTGAACCAGACGTCGAGCAACGGCGCTTCGCGCTTGAGGTCTTCGAACTGCTTGGTCCAGGTCACACCGCCGTCGGCGCTGGCGAGGATCTGCGCATCGTGACCGACGGCCCAGCCATGCTGGTCATCGATGAAGAACACCGAGGTCAGCAACTGCCGCGAAGGCACCTTGGCCTGGGTCCAGGTGCTGCCCTGGTCATCGGAATAGAGAATGTGCCCGCGGTCACCAACCGCGATCAGCCGTTTGCCGGCATGCACGACATCCAGCATCAAGCCCTTGGCGGACTTGACCGATTCAATGGAATAGACCGTATCGACGGCTGGCGTGGCATTCGCCAGGGCCGGTGCCGACAGGACCGCGCTGCCCAACAGCGAGAGCGCTGTAGCCAGCAACGCGAATCTGCGTAGTGCCGGCGGGCGGCCAATACCCACACCCATGACAGGCTCACTCATAGACCTTTCCCCCATTATTATTGTTAGGTCGTTCAACCTTTCAGGGCGCCGTGCGGGGCGTGCTACCGGATGACCGGATTCAGCGTTGAGCTGAAACCTGCAATCTAGAGCCCCTTCTCGGAAGCTGGCCTATCCTATCCAGCTTTAGAATCGTCTGACAATCGACGCCACGTTATGTTTTGTTAACTTGGGGAGTAAGGGTAGGCGCTGAATGGCAAGGCATTCGTGCGCATGATGAAAAAAGGCCACGAAGGTGGCCTTTAGATATTTGTGGGAGCGAGCCTGCTCGCGAAGAACTCAAAGGCGTCGCGTTTATACTGAATACACGCGTTATCGTTGACGTTTTTCGCGAGCAGGCCGCAAGCGGGCGCCCGCTCCTACAGTAGATTCTGCTGTTCGCAGATTTTGCATCACATACAGCAAACCTGTGGGAGCGAGCTTGCTCGCGATGGCGGTGGGTCAAGCGCCATCGATGTTGAATAGGAAACCGCAAGCGGGCACCCGCTCCTACCTAAGCCAGGCTTTTGCTGACCACCTCGAAGACATCGCTGGACAGCTCGCCCGAGGTGCGGATGCGTTCCAGTTCAGCTTTCATCAGCGCCTGGCGGGCGCTGTCGTATTTGCGCCAGCGGGTCAACGGCGCCAGTTGGCGCGAGGCGATCTGCGGGTTGAAGCCGTTGAGCTCGATCACCAGGTCGGCGAGGAAGCGATAGCCCGAGCCGTCGGCGGCGTGGAAGTTGATCAGGTTCTGCCCGGCGAACGCCCCCACCAGCGCCCGGACCTTGTTCGGGTTCCTGAGGTTGAACGCCGGGTGCTCCATCAGTTGCCGCACGCGCTGCAAGCCACCCGGCAGGCCGCTGCCAGCCTGAACGCTGAACCACTGGTCCATGACCAGCGGATTGTCCTTGAAGTGCTCGGCGAAGCTCGCCAGGGCCTTGGCCCTCTCGGCCTCGAACGGCGAATTGACCAGCACCGCCAACGCCGTCAGGCGCTCGGTCATGTTGTCGCAGGCCTCGAACTGCTCGAGGGTCGCGGCCAGGACTTCAGGCTTGGCGCTGAGCATCAGGTAGGACAAGGCGATGTTCTGCAGGCTGCGCCGGGCAAAGTGCTCGGCCTCAGCGAGGTACGGTGTCTGCCGGGACAGCTCGCGATTGGCCTGGTAACGCAGCCACAACCCTTCGAACAGTTGCTCGGCCAGTTGTTTGCGAGCAAATTCACGGGCGGCATGAATTGCCTCGACGTCCGCCACTTCGCTGATTTCGGTCAGGTAGGCTTCACTCGGCAGCGAGAGCATTTCGGCAACCATGGCCTGGTCCAGGCCCGGATCGGCGAGCACGCTGCGCAGCGCTTCGATCAAACGCTGGTCGAGGGCCAGTGCCTGCCCCGCCTGGTGCTGGCCGATCAGTTCCTGGAGCACTTGCACCGACAGTTGCTGGCCGGCTTCCCAACGGTTGAAGCCGTCGCTGTCGTGCTGCATCAGGAACATCAATTGGTCGCGGTTGTACGGGAAGCTCAGTTTCACCGGTGCCGAGAAACCGCGCAGCAAGGACGGCAGTGGGTGTTCGGCGATGTCGAGGAAGGTGAAGGTCTGTTCCGCTTCGGTCACCGACAGCACACGGGAGGTGCCACTGGCCGCCGCTTCGCCGCTCAGGCGCAGGGCAATCGCCGCGCCCTGGCGGTCCAGCAGACCCAGTTCCAGGGGAATCACGAACGGCAGTTTCTGCACCTTGTCCGGGGTTTCCGGGCAGCTCTGGCGCACGGTCAGGCTGTAGGTCCGGGCGGAGGCGTCGTACGACTCGCTGACCGCCAGACGCGGCGTACCGGCCTGGCTGTACCAGCGCTTGAACTGGGTCAGGTCGACGCCGTTGGCGTCTTCCATGGCCTTGATGAAGTCATCGCAGGTCACGGCCTGACCATCATGGCGCTCGAAGTATAGGTCGCTGCCTTTGCGGAACCCTTCGTTGCCGAGCAAGGTGCGGATCATGCGCACCACTTCCGAGCCCTTCTCGTAGACCGTCAGGGTGTAGAAGTTGGAAATCTCGATGAAGCTGTCCGGGCGCACGGCATGCGCCATGGGGCCGGCATCCTCGGCGAACTGATGGGTGCGCAGGTAGGCGACGTCCTCGATCCGCTTGACGGTGCGCGAATGCATGTCAGCGGAGAACTCGGCATCGCGGAACACCGTGAAACCTTCCTTGAGCGACAACTGGAACCAGTCGCGGCACGTCACGCGGTTGCCCGACCAGTTGTGGAAGTACTCGTGGGCGACCACCGCTTCGACCCGCTGGTGAGCGGCATCGGTGGCGGTTTCGGCACGGGCCAGCACGCAACTGGAGTTGAAGATGTTGAGACCCTTGTTCTCCATGGCACCCATGTTGAAGTCGTTGACCGCGACGATCATGAAGATGTCCAGGTCGTACTCGCGACCGTAGACTTCTTCGTCCCAGCGCATGGACTTCTTCAGGCTGTTCATGGCGTGCTGGCACTTGTCGATGTTTTCCGGCTCGACATAGATGCGCAGGGCCACGCTGCGTTGGGTCATGGTGGTGAAGGTGTCTTCGACGCACCACAGGTCACCGGCCACCAGGGCGAACAGGTAGGCCGGTTTCATGAACGGGTCTTCCCAGGTCGCCCAGTGCCGGCCGTCTTCGCCTGGGCCTGAGGCAATCGGGTTGCCGTTGGACAGCAGCACCGGATAGCTGTGCTGCTCGGCGCTGACGGTGGTGGTGAACTTGCTCATCACGTCCGGGCGGTCGAGGTAGTAGGTGATCTTGCGAAAACCCTCGGCCTCGCACTGGGTGCAGAACATGCCGCTGGATTTGTACAGGCCTTCCAGGGCGGTGTTGGTTTGCGGGTGGATGCGCACGCTGGTATCGACCGTGAAGCTGGCGCTGGTCGGGTGCAGGGTCAGGTGGCTGTCGCTCAACTGATAGTCGGCCGGCGTCAGCGTGTTATCGCCCAGGGCCACCGACAGCAGTTCCAGCTGCTGGCCGTCGAGCACCAGCGGCGGCAGGCCGGCGCCTTGGGCCGGGTTGCGGCGCATCACCAGTTGCGCATGGACCAGGCTGTGGTCCTCGAACAACTCGAAGGTCAGGTGCGTCTCGTCGATCAGGTACTCAGGCGCCTGATAGTCCTTCAGGTAAATCATCTTCGGTTGTTCGGTGCGCATGGCTCGAATCCTTCTACTGATGCACGGCGAGCTGGTAGGCCGTGTATTTACGAATATTGATCACGCCGGTGTCGAAGATCAGGTACTGGCCCTTGATCCCCATCAGCGTGCCTTCGGCAATCGGGTTCTTGTCCAGGTTAAAACTGACAATCTTCGCCGGGTATTGTTGCACCGGGTAATGGATCTCCAGCGGCTCGACATCGGTCACCGGTTGGATCGCCTGCAAGCCAAAACGCGCCTGCAAGCCTTGCAGGCCTTCGGCACAGCTGGCAAACAGTTGATCGCGAACCGCGGCCAGGTCGACCGCGGGCGCTTCGCCTTTGAGCAAGGCGCGCCAGTTGGTCTTGTCGGCCACCTGGCTGCGGAACAGGTCTTCGACGAACCCCGATTGCTGACGGGTCGACACCCGCATGATCGGCAGTGCCTGGCGGGCGCCCTGGTCGATCCAGCGGGTCGGCAACTGGGTGGCGCGGGTGATCCCGACCTTGACCCCGGATGAGTTGGACAGATACACAATGTGATCGGTCATGCAGAACTGCTCGCCCCAGCCCGGGTCGCGGCAGGTGCCGGCGTCGTAGTGACAGCGTTCCGGGCTCATGATGCAGACGTCGCACTGCGCCAGCTTGGTCATGCACGGGTAGCAGTATCCCTGGCTGAAGCTGGTCTTGGTCTTGCGTCCACAATGGCTGCAGTGGATCGCCCCCAGGAACTCCAGGCGCAGCGTGCTGCCGATCAGCGGGTTGACCGGCACCTCGGTATCGCCCAGGCGAAAAGCGTATTGCACCGCCGACGCGTCGAGGCGCGCCGACATTTTACTGATTGCACCGCGGCCAATCTCGATCAATGGATGGCATCCGACTTGAACAGGATATTCGGCACTTCGATCGACTTGGAGCTGCATTCCTGCGGGCCCATGTAGCCGGTGCGCTGGTCTTCGGGCAGGTTCTGCACTTCCCAGGCAATCATTGCCTGCAACGACAGTTCACGCTGCTCGGCGGTGAGTTTGCCGCCGTCGGACCACTTGCCGATCTCCACTGCCAGTTTCAGGCTCTGGTAGATCTCGGGGGTGATGTTGTTGATCATTTCGCTAAAAGAGGACATCAGGGTCTCCGTGCTCTTCATTTACTAAACAGATTAGAGGGCTGTTTTACGACGACTGTACAAGCCGCCCAACAAACCGGTGGCGCAGCCGACGAGTAACCCGCCGACGTGGGCCGCATTGGCGATTTCGCCGAAACCGATCAGCGAGATCAGCCCCGACAGACAGAGCACCAGCCACACCAGCATCATCACCAGCACGCCACGCGGCAGGCGATAAGCCGGGTTCGGCGCCAGCCATTGGTAGATCCAGCAGTGCCCAAGCAGGCCGTACAGCACTCCGGACAGGCCGCCGAACAGCCCCGGACCGCCGTAAAAATACTGGGCGTAGTTCGACACCAGGCTGAACAGCAGGGTCAGGCCCAACAGGTTGATGCCACCCTGGCGCGCTTCGATGCGCCGTCCCAGTTCCCAGTACCACATGCCGTTCATGGCCACGTGCAGGAAACCGAAGTGGATCAGCATCGGCGTCACCAGGCGCCACCACTGCCCCGCCGCCAGGCTGTCGGCCAGGGGGGTGAAGTGGATGTACTCGCCCACCACGCGAAACTGCAGGAAGGTGAACCAGCGCATCGTATCGAGGTTGGTCCCCAGCAAGGTGATAGCGCCGACGATCAGCGTCAGCAGCAGCACCAAGGCGGTCATGGGGCTGGCGCGCAGTTGCGCAATAAAACCCGGACGCTGGGATTTCGCCGCGGGCGGCAAGTCCAATTGCTGATCGGGATCACCTGCTGGAAACCGTTGGTACAGCGCGCGCACGTCTTCGCTGACGGCGTGCGGCACCCAGAGCACCTGCTGTCCCGCCTCCTCGCTGACTCGATGGGGCACCTGCATACGTTGCAGCAGTTTGACAAAACCACTGAGGTCCACAGTCAGGGGCAGACGTAATACAGCAACAGCACTCATTGCAGGGCCTCCGGCCGTTCGACATCGACCCAGACGAATTTGCTCGGGTCGAGTCGGGTTTCCTGGTCAAGTCGATAGGCAACCAGCTTGCCGTACAGCACTGCGCTGTAGTCCAGGCACGCCAGGTTCTGGCGGATGGGCGCTGGTTTGCCGCTGCGCCAGTAGTGGCCGACGAACAACAACGGCTCGTCGACGCCATAGCGCAGCAGGGTGTCTTTTTCCACTGGGGTCAGCGGGGTCTGGGCCACGGGTTCGGGCAAGGCGTCCGGCTGGAACACGATGTCGCCGTAGGTCTGCGGGTTGTCTTCCCAGAATTTGGTACGGAAGAACGAACGCGTCAGGCCATCGCCGCTGGTCATGGTCAAGCCGTGGGGCAGGCGCATGTCGGTGCCGCGCAACAGGCGGTCGAAGGCCATGCAGGCAAAGCTGCCGCTGACCGCCGCGGCCTGGACGAAGTGTTCATCCACGCAGCCGTCAGGGTGCTGGCGGCGCAGCAGGTCGATCAAGCCACCGTCCCAGCAGGCATGCACTACCCGGAAACGCCCGGCGTCGACAAACAGCGGCATCTCGTAGAACCATTCGAGGAAGTCGTGCCAGTCTGCGGGGTGGTGGGCAAACTGGCTCAGGGTTTCATCGATCAGCCGGGCATGGCGCGGGGTGTGCTCGCGCACGTACTGCTTGCCGCTGCCCGGTGGTGCCGGTGTGCTCCAGCCCAGCGCGTTGAACTCGTGGTTGCCCATGATGCACAGCGCCTGGCCTGCCTCGACCATGTCGTGCACCAGGTGCAGCGCCTCGCGGATGCGCGGGCCACGGTCGATGACATCGCCCAGGAACACCGCCATGCGCGATGGATGACGCCACACGCCACCCAGCTTGTGGTACCCGAGTCGGTCCAGCAGATGCTCAAGGGTATGAGCGCAACCGTGCACGTCACCGATCAGGTCGTAGCTACGCGCGGGATCGAGCATCAGTCGCCTCCACCACCCAAACGGCTGCCCCAGCCAAGCTTGGTCCGGCAGACTTCGTAGTAGTTGTGGTCCAGTGGGTGGATCAGCCGCAACTTCTGCGCCTTCTTGCTGATAGTGATGGTGTCGCCGGGGGCGCAGGTAAAGTGATTCTGCCCATCACAGGAAACCTGCGGGTAAATCTGCATATCCTTGGACACGACGATTTTCAGCTCGCTGTTGCCATCGACCACGATCGGCCGTCCGGACAAGGTATGGGGGTACATCGGCACAATCACAATGGCATCGAGCTTGGGATGCATGATCGGGCCGCCGGCCGACAGCGCGTAGGCCGTGGAACCGGTGGGTGTGGCGACGATCAGGCCGTCGGCTTTCTGGCTGCAGACGAACTGGCCGTCGATGTACAGCTCGAACTCGATCATCCGGGTCGACTTGCCGGGGTGCAGCACCACGTCATTAAGGGCATCGCCCTGGCCGATGGCTTCGGCATGGCGGCGCACTTCGGCCTGGAGCAGGAAGCGGTTTTCCACCAGGTAGTGGCCGTCCAGCACTTCGGCGACCTTGACTTCCAGCTCGTCGGGGCGGATGTCGGTGAGGAAACCCAGGTTGCCGCGGTTGATCCCCAGCACCGGGATGTTGTGTCGCGCCAGTGCCCGTGCGGCGCCCAGCAGGCTGCCGTCACCGCCGACCACAATCACCATGTCGCAGACTTCGCCAAGCATCTTGCGCGACGAGGTCTGCAGGCCGTGGCCGGGCAGGACTTCGGCGATGGTGTCTTCGAGAATCACGTGCAAGTGCCGGTCAAGCAGGAATCTTTTCAGTCGGCGAACGGTATCCAGCACCTGGGAACTGCCCAGGCGACCGATAATGCCGATATTGCGAAATTGCTCCATGGGGCTCCTGCGGGGGTCTGCGACGGCGAAAACCACGATTATGGGCGAAAGCGCTGCGTAGACAAAATCCTTTCAGCCGGGACTTTAGAAGCTATGCTCGCAAAATGATCCTGTTCCCCGATTTGCTCACCCTGCCCCACCAGTTGCACCACCCGCAAGTGCGCGACCTGGCGTGGGTGATTCTCGCCCCGCCAATGCTCAGCGCCACGCCCTGGCCGCAACGCCATCCGCTGGCCGGCAGCGCCTGGGTGGACGATCCGCAGCGCCTGGAGCGCTGGCTGCGCGAGCTCGACCGCGACAGCTACGCGCTGCTGCACTGGTTGTCCCAGGCTCGCACCCGGCGCCTGGGCCTGTATTACGAACGTCTGTGGCAGTTTGCCGTGCAGCATGCGCCGGGGATCGAACTGATTGCCGCCAACCTGCCGATCCGCCGCGAAGGTCATACCCTGGGGGAGCTGGACATGTTGCTGCGCGACCGCGACGGTGTGCATCACCTGGAGTTGGCAATCAAGCTCTACCTCGGCCCGCAACAAGGCAACGGCCAGGACCCCGCACAGTGGCTGGGCCCCGGTTGCCACGACCGACTGGACCTGAAGCTGGCGCACCTGAGCCAACACCAGCTGCCGATCTCCGCGCGCCCGGAGAGCCGCGCGGCCCTGGCCGCCCTGGATATCGGGGAGTTCAGTGCCAGGTTGTGGCTCGGCGGCTATCTGCTGTACCCGTGGCCGGGGCACGCCGAACCCCCGACCGGTGCCCACCCGCAACACCTGCGCGGCAGCTGGCTGCACCAGAAGGACTGGCCGGCCTTTGTCGCGCAACGCCCGCCCGGACGCTGGGTAAACCTGCCCCGCCACGCCTGGCTGGCGCCTGCGCACTACAGCGCCGACCAGGCCTGGCGCCCGGAGCAACTGCACGCCTGGCTGGCTGAGCTGCAACCCATGGCGCCGGCACAGCTGATGGTGCGCCTGAGCGAAAACCCTCAGGGCGACTGGGAGGAAGCCGAACGGTTGTTCCTGGTTTCTGATTTGTGGCCGAACGTTCCGGGGTCGAGCTGAGTTACGCGGTGCCTGGGCCGGCCTCATCGCGGGCAAGCCCGCTCCCACAGGTTTGGTGGTGTATGCAAAACCTGCGAACACCCCAAACACTGTGGGAGCGGGCTTGCCCGCGATAGGGCCAACGCGGTCCTAAACCGACAACCGCAGCGCCAAGGCCGCCAGTGTCACCAGCAACACCGGCAACGTCAGCACAATCCCCACCTTGAAGTAGTAGCCCCAGCCAATCTGGATATTCTTGCGTTGCAGCACATGCAGCCAGAGTAAGGTCGCGAGGCTGCCGATCGGGGTTATTTTCGGTCCCAGGTCGCTGCCGATCACGTTGGCGTAGATCATTGCCTCCTTGACCACCCCGGTGGCCTGGCTGGCATCGATCGACAAGGCACCGATCAGCACCGTCGGCAGGTTGTTCATCAGCGACGACAGCAGCGCCGTCAGCAGCCCGGTGCCCATGGCCGCGCCCCACACGCCATATTGGGCGAACAGATCCAGCCAGCCGGCCAGGTAGGCGGTCAGCCCGGCATTGCGCAGGCCGTAGACCACCAGGTACATGCCCAGGGAAAAAATCACAATATGCCACGGCGCTTCCTTCATCACCTTGCGCGTGGAGATCTTGTGCCCACGGGCAGCGATAGCCAGCAACAGCGCCGCGCACACCGCGGAAATCGCGCTGATGGGAATCCCCAGCGGCTCCAGGGCAAAACACCCCAGCAGCAGGATCGCCAGCACCGCCCACCCGGCGAAGAAGGTGGCCTTGTCGTGAATCGCGGTCTTCGGCTCCGCCAGTTGCTCAGGCTCGTAACGCTGCGGGATATCGCGGCGGAAATACCACAGCAGTACCGCCAGGGTCGCGGCCACGGCCACCAGGTTGACCGGCACCATCACCGCGGCATAGCGGTTGAAGCCAATGTGGAAGAAGTCGGCCGAGACAATGTTCACCAGGTTCGACACCACCAGCGGCAGGCTGGCGGTGTCGGCGATAAATCCAGCGCCCATCACGAAGGCCAGGGTCGCCGTCGGCGAAAACCGCAGGGCCAGCAGCATTGAAATGACGATCGGAGTGAGGATCAGCGCGGCACCGTCGTTGGCGAACAGCGCCGAGACCAGGGCCCCGAGCAAGACCATATAGGCAAACAGCTTGCGCCCGCTGCCGTGCCCCCAGCGCGCCACATGCAGGGCCGCCCAGGCAAAAAAACCGGCTTCATCCAGCAGCAGGCTGATGATGATCAGGGCGACAAAGGTCCCGGTGGCATTCCAGATAATTTCCCAGACCAAGGGGATGTCGCTCAAGTGCACCACGCCACTGAGCAAGGCCAGCACCGCGCCGAGCATGGCGCTCCAGCCGACGCCCAGGCCCTTGGGTTGCCAGATCACCAGGGTGATGGTCAGCAGAAAAATCAATGAGGCGATCAGCATGCACAGCAACCTTCAATCAACGAGTTTGGGAAAGAGAAAGCCATCAGCAGCAACGTTGTGGACGGCCAGGCATCGCCACCAACCGCGCGATATCCGCAGCCAACCAGGCCTCGTTGGCGACCAGGGCTTCGCGCAACAGCCGGGCGACCCAGGGCGCAAGTTGCGGATGAACCCGGTAATACACCCACTGCCCTTGCCGGCGATCGGCGAGCAGACCACTGCTGCGCAATTGCGCCAGGTGCCGGGAGATTTTCGGCTGGCTGAGGTCCAGCGCCGCAGTCAGCTCACAGACACAAAGCTCGCCTTCGTGGGTGATGAGCAAGGCGATACGGCTGCGGGTGTCATCGGCCAGCGCCTTGAATACTTCGACGGGATTGCAGGATGGGGACATGGAGGGAGTGCGCCTGGACTAACCAGGCGCAAATATATGGAATTTCGAATATCTGGTAAAGCACAGACTTTGGGAATCGGGTTCACCCGTGCAACTGTCGAGCTCGCGAGACTGCGTCAACGGCCGCAGGACGTTCATTCGATATGGCAATACCGCGTGGGGTCGCTGCGCAACCCCACGCGGCCTTCGGCAACTGCTACAAAGCTCACTCAGGATTTTTTGTGTTGCTCGACCCACTTGGCGTAGGCGTCGATGAAGCCTTGCAGGAACGGCCGGACCTTTTCCGAGAGCTTGCCCGCCTCATCGAAGGCCGAACCCGCGCCCCCCAGGTACGCTTCCGGCTGTTGCATGCACGGCACGTCGAGGAACACCAGGGACTGGCGCAGGTGGTGGTTGGCGCCAAAACCGCCAACCGCACCGGGTGAAACGCTGATCACCGCGCCCGGTTTACCGCTCCAGGCGCTCTTGCCGTAGGGCCGTGAACCAACGTCGATGGCGTTCTTCAACGGTGCCGGTACCGAGCGGTTGTATTCCGGGGTCACGAACAGCACCGCGTCGGATGAGCTCACCTGATCGCGAAAAGTGCTGTAGGCTGCCGGCGGGGTTACGTCGATGTCTTCGTTGTAAAGCGCCAGATCACCAATCTCGACGATGTTCAAGCGCAGGTTGGCGGGGGCCAGTTCGGCCAGCGCCAGCGCGACCTTGCGATTGATCGACTGTTTTCTCAAGCTACCCACCAGGACAGCAACCGTATAGACCTTGCTCATTGGAGATTCCCGACTATCTGGCTAAAGGAGCCTGTAGTTATAGATGATTCGGTGCCATTTCAGGGGGTTGTTGTGCGGTTATTGCGGCAAAACACTATTTTTTTCCTGTAGGAAAACTTACCAAGCTTATCGACGGTCTACAGAACCGCAAATTGAGTGACTTATCTCCAGAGGTTCTAAGCAGATGGCAGCAGTACTCGTCGGACAATTCCATGCAAGAGACGCGGAAGGCCGTGTCTATTCGGTGCATGAGTTCCAGGATTCCACCCCGTCGGCAGACGGTTTCAGCACCTCCGTTCCTGTTACCACCTACAAGCTGGCCATCGGTGATCGAGTCAACAAACTCGACGGCAACGAATTTGTGCTGGTGCAATCGGGCGTCACCATCATTCGTGAACCGGACACCAACGTCGCCTCTTGAGCCCACCGTCATGAGCTGAAGTCAACGTCACGGACTTGGGTTAGGATTCAGCCACTACCCCTCACCTGCTGAACATGGACTTCACGCATGCGTCTACGCCATATCGAAGTGATCCAGGCACTCCTGCAAACCAGCCATCTGGGCACCGCTGCCGAGATGCTGCAATTGCCGGTGGCCGCGATCGAGGGGATGTTGCGCGAGGCCGAGGATCATCTCGGCTTCATGCTGTTTGCCAGCGTGCGCGGGCGCCTGCAGGCGACCCGCGAAGCTCGCCAGCTACAGGTGCAGATCGACCGCGTGTATGAAGCCTTCGAGCCCGTGCAGCGCCTGGCCGACAGCCTGCGTCAGTACCAGGCCCCGCCGTTGCGGGTGATCTGCACTCCGCCCCTGGCCCAGCAACTGGTGCCCCAGGGACTGGCGAGCCTGCGCCGGCGGTTTCCCGATGCGCCCTGCTCGCTGCACAGCCAACCCACCCGCGATATCGTCAAGAGCCTGCTGCTGCGCGAAAGCGACCTCGGCTTGAGCCTGCATGACCCCGAACACGCCGACATTCACTGCCAACTCCTGGCCCAGGGCAAGCTGCAGCTGCTGGCCCCCCACGGCTGGCTGCAACCGCGACAGAAGTACATCGGCGTGCAGGACCTGGCGGGCCAGTCATTGGTCGGGCTGGAAGGCCACGACCCACTGAGCCCGCTGTTCGACAGTAAATTGCAGGCCCTGCGCCCCGCCCCGGTGATTCACACCCGGGTGCAGACTCACCAGATGATGCGCAGCATGGTCGAGGCCGGCGAAGGCCTGGCCATCGTCGACCCATTTACCGCCCTGGGTGCCAAGGCCGGTGGCCTGGACGTCTGCCCACTGTCACCGGCGGTGCCGATCAACCTGTATGCCCTGACCCTCGACAATGCTGTCGCCACACCAGCATTGAGCGCACTGCTGGAGATTATCAAGGCACAAGCCGAGGCGATGCTGGCGGGCTGACCGGGTGCTCCAGCGGGTCGGCAAACAGGCGGTACCAGAACAACGCCACTTCCGCCGTCTGCGGGTCGATACCGCGATATCGCAGGTGATCGATGCCGCCAATCACATACCCACAACGCTCATACAGCCGGCAGGCGCCCAGATTGTTGTTCTGGGTTTCCAGCATGATCCCCGGCAACTTCTTCTTGCGACTCCAGAACTGCGCCACGTCGAGCAATGCCTTGGCCACGCCATGGCGCCGCGCCGGCGCATGCACCGCCAGCTCATCGATATGGGCGAAGCCGTTCCAGTTGGTGCTGACCACGATGTGCCCCACTGGCTGGTCATCGAGGAAGGCCATGAAAATCGCACTGTCGGCGGCGTCGTGGAAACTGGCGAACTCCTCGGGGTCGATGCCGTAGCATTTGCGATAAGGCGTGATGGTTTGCAGCGGCCAGGCCGCCACCGGTGTATCAAGTTGGGCGCGGGCATAGGCCCTGACTTCAAAACTGAAGTCGCTGCCCCAGATGTACGCGGCAAAACCCTGGTCAGCGACACGCACTGCCAGGCCCGGGTATTTGGGGTTGATGACCGGTTGCATGCTGGGAAACGTCCTCAAATCTTGATGCAATCGACGGTGTAGTTCCGCCCATTGCCCTCATCTTCATGTTGCAGGCCGTGCACATCGGCGACGAACCCCGGGAAACTGCGGTCAAACGTGCGGGCAAACGCCAGGTAGTCGATGATCGAGCGAGTGGCCTCGGTAAAACGCTCACCGGGCATGATCAGTGGAATCCCCGGCGGGTACGGTACCAGCATCACGGCGGCGATGCGCCCTGGCAATTGATCGATGGGCACCGCCTCGACTTCGCCACGGACCAGTTGATCATAGGCATCGGCCGGCTTCATCGCGACTTCCGGCAGCACCGTGTACATGCGCTTGAGGTGCTTGGCCGTGGCGTTGCTGCGATAGCAGGCGTGCAGTTGATCGCACAGGTCGCGCAAGCCCATGCCCTGGTAACGGGCGCCGTCCTGTTGCGCCACACAGGGTAGGCAGACGGCGAGGCTGACGTTGGCATCGTAGCTGCGCTTGAACTCCAGCAGCTCGGTGAGCAAGGTGCTCCACTTGCCCTTGGTGATGCCCATAGAGAACAGCACCAGGAACGAATACAGGCCGGTTTTCTCGACCACCAGGCCGCGCTCCCAGAGGAACTTGCTGACCACCGCCGCCGGGATCCCGCGCTCGCTCAGCGCACCGCCGGCGGTCAGGCCGGGCATCACCAGGGTCACCTTGACCGGGTCGAGCAGCACGTAGTCCTCGGCGATATCACCAAAACCATGCCACTCGTCTTCGGGCAGCAACAGCCAGTCCGCGGTTGCGACCCGGTCGATACCGGTCACCAGCGGTGGCTGCCAGATCGAGAACCACCAGTCATCGGCAGCAATGTGCTGACGCAGATTGGCCAGCGCCCGGCGAAAGCTCAGGGCCTCATCGAACATCTCCTGCAACAGCGAGCGCCCCGCCGGCCCCTCCATCATCGCCGACGCCACGTCCAGCGAAGCAATGATGCTGTACTGCGGCGACGTCGAGATGTGCATCATGAAGGCTTCATTGAAGCGGTCGCGATCCAGTTGCCGGGCACCACCGTCCTGCACGTGAATCATCGAGGCCTGGCTGAAGGCCGCCAGCAGCTTGTGGGTCGAATGGGTGGTGAATACCAGCGGGCTGTCGGCCGAACGCGAAGTGCCCATGCCGTAGCGCCCGGCGAAGAACTCGTGAAACGCCGCATAGGCGTACCAGGCCTCGTCGAAGTGCAGGACTTCGACGCTGTTGCCCAGGGTTTGCTTGATCAGCTCAGCGTTGTAGCAAAGGCCGTCGTAGGTCGAGTTGGTGACCACCGCCAGCTTGACTTTGGCGGCACGGCCACGGGTCAGCGGGCTGGCATCGATCTTGGCCTGGATCGATTCAGGGCTGAACTCGCTCAAGGGAATCGGGCCGATGATCCCCAGCTCGTTGCGCTCGGGGCACAGGTACAGCGGGATGGCCCCGGTCATGATGATCGAATGCAGCACCGACTTGTGGCAGTTGCGGTCCACCAGCACCAGGTCATCGCGGGCGACCATCGCCTGCCAGACGATCTTGTTGGCGGTGGAAGTGCCATTGATTACGAAAAAGGTGTGGTCGGCACCGAAGTTGCGCGCGGCCCGGGCTTCGGCTTCGGCCAGGGGGCCGGTGTGGTCGAGCAGCGAGCCGAGTTCGGGCACCGAGACCGAGAGGTCCGAGCGCAAGGTGTTTTCCCCGAAAAACTGGTGGAAGGCCTGCCCTACCGGACTCTTGTGATAGGCCACGCCCCCACCATGCCCCGGGGTGTGCCAGGAATAGTTGGAGTCGGCGGTGTGCTGCACCAGGGCCTTGAAGAACGGCGGCAGCAAGCCATCCAGGTAGCTGCGGGCAGCCCGCGCTACCTGGCGTGCGAGAAAGGGCACGGTGTCTTCGAACAGATAAAGAATGCCGCGCAACTGGTTAAGTTCGCTCATGGCGTCGGCCGGGGCGTTTTCCAGGGTGACCTGTTCGCCCAGGGCGAAAATCGGCAGGTTCGGTGCGCGGGCGCGGGCCACCCGGATCAACTCGGCCATGTTCTGCAGCAGGTGGGTGTTTTCCCCCGCCCCCTCGGCGGCAATCAACATGCACGCCAGGCCGTGGTGAGTCGAGGCAACCAGTCGCCCTTCCGCGTAATCCACCGCCGACACGACGCTGAAACCTTCCTGCTCCAACTCCCTGGCGATACCCCGGACGCGGTCACCGGCAACCGTGTCGGCCTTGATGTCGCGGTGAACGATGAGGACCGGGAACTTCAAGTCTTTGTACATGGGGCTTGGCGTCCTGAGACGGCGGACCATGGTCTGCCAATACACTCAGGGTAGAGGGTTGCGGCCCATGTAGCGAGCGATGGGCCAGGAACCTGGGGGCAAACCGTATGGCTGATACGAGAACACCATGAACCCGGCACAAAAGCCCGCACAATCCATGGGTACACCGTCCCCCTGTGGGATCGGGCGCCCGCTTGCGGCTTGCCCGCGATGGTCGTGAACGATGCCGCGCCAAGCCAGGCTCAACGCGGGGTCCTTAAGTCCATCACGGGCAAGCCGCAAGCGGGCGCCCGCTCCCACAGGGTCGGCGCTACTTCCTCAGCCCAGGGCTTTGGCTTCGGCCAGTTGGGTCCACAGCGCGGGCGCGCCGGCGGACTTGGCGATGATTTCCAGGCGCACGGCATGCTCGGCCAGTTCGGCTTCGCTGGCCCGAATGATCCGCGCCGGGCTGCGATCCGCCGGCAGGCGACGGATTTCACTGGCCTGGCTGCCGGAGCCATCACCCGAACCGTTACCGTCAGACGCATTGCCAGCCAGCGACAGGCTGGTCTGGCCGCCGGTCATGGTCAGGTAGACGTCGGCAAGGATCTCGGAGTCGAGCAACGCGCCGTGCAGTTCACGGCCGGAGTTGTCGACGCCATATCGCTTGCACAGGGCATCGAGGTTGTTGCGCTGCCCGGGGTGACGCTCCCGGGCCATCATCAGGGTGTCGAGGATCGAGCAGTGCTGGGTGATGTCCGCCCGGTCGTGCGCGCCCATCAGGGCAAATTCGTTGTTGATGAAACCAACGTCGAACGCCGCGTTATGGATGATCAGTTGGGCGCCCTTGATGAATTCAAAGAACTCATCGGCCACTTCAGCGAAGCGCGGCTTACCCACCAGGAACTCGTTGGTGATGCCGTGGACGCCAATCGCGCCCTCGTCACTTTCCCGATCTGGCTGCAAATAGACGTGGAAATGCCGGCCCGTCAGGCGTCGGCCGAGCAACTCGACGCAACCGATCTCGATGATCCGGTGCCCGTCGGTTACCGGCATGCCGGTGGTTTCGGTGTCGAGCACCACCATCCTCTGAGCCATCTATGTACACCCCTTCTGCGTAGCATTTTGCGTAGGGCGGCGATCTTAACACAGAGCTGCAAAGCACCGCCCGATGGCAGTTGCAGGCCTCAGCCCTGGTCGCCACCGCCCACCGGCATTACCAACCCGGTGATATAGGCCGCGGCGTCGGACGCCAGGAACAGGATCGGCTCGACCTGTTCATCAATGGTGCCATAGCGCTTCATCAGGCTGCTGTCGACGGTCTGGTCGACGATCTGCTGGTACCAGACCTGCTCCTGCGGGCTCTGCTCGGCGCTGTTGCGCGGGATTCGCCGCGGCGGCGCTTCGGTGCCACCTGGGGCCGTGGCATTGACCCGGATCCCGCGCCCGGCGGTTTCGAAGGCCAGGCACGCTGTCAGGGCGTTGACCCCGCCCTTGGCCGCGCCATAAGGCACACGATTGACACTGCGGGTGGCGATGGAGGAGACGTTGACGATCGCCCCACTGCCCTGCTCCAACATGTACGGCAATGCGGCGTGACAGCACCACAGGGTCGGAAACAACGACCGCCGGACCTCCGCCTCGATCTGCTGCGCCTCGTAATGTTCGAACGGCTTGGCCCAGATGGTGCCGCCAACATTGTTGATCAGGATGTCGAGCCGCCCGAAACGCTCGACCGCGGCCTGCATCACCCGGTTGCACTCGGTGTATTGTTCAAGGTCGGCCGTGAGGGTCAGGACTTCGCAGTGTGCGCCCAGTTGCTCCTGCAACTCGAACACCAGCTCAGAGCGATCGACCAGCACCAGGCGCGCACCTTCCGCCGCCATCCGCTCGGCCACTCGACGCCCGATACCCTGGGCTGCGCCGGTAACCAGCGCGACTTTTTCGTGGAATCTGTGCATTTCCAATCCTCAAGACGGTGTGACTGATCCCTGTGGGAGCGGGCTTGCCCGCGATGACTTCGGCACAGTCAACATCATTGTTGGCTGACCCGGCGCTATCGCGGGCAAGCCCGCTCCCACAGGGGATGGGGTGGCTGCTTGAGCCTGTCAGGCAGCACTGGCGGCAAATTTTTCGTAGTAGAAATTCTTCGGCGCAATGCCCTGCTCGCGGATGTACTGGCTCACCGCCTCGACCATCGGGGGCGGTCCACAGAGGTAGACGTCGACGTCGCCATCGTTCAAATGCCGGGGTTCGATGTGCTGGGTCACGTAGCCCTTGAGCGGGTGGCTGCTTTGCGGGTTGGCCACGCAGGCGCTGAAGCTGAAGTTGGGGATGCGCGCGGCCAAGGTTTGCAGGCGATCGAGCTCCACCAGGTCAAAATCGTTGGTCACCCCGTAGATCAGGTGCAACGGATGGGCACTGCCCTGGTCGGCGATTTTTTCCAGCATGGCGGTGAATGGCGCCAGTCCCGTGCCCCCCGCCAGCAGCAACAACGGCCGCTGGATATCACGCAGGTAGAAACTGCCCAGGGGGCCCGCCAGACTCATGCTGTCGCCGGCCTTGGCGATGCCGGTGAGAAAGCTGCTCATCAACCCGCCTGGAACGTTGCGGATCAGGAAGCTGACCTCGCCGTCACGCTGCAGCGAGCTGAATGAATAGGCGCGGGTCTGCTCGCTGCCGGGAATGCCCAGGTTGACGTATTGCCCCGGCAGGAACGCCAGCTTGCTCAGGGCCTCACCCTTGATCGACAGGGCTATGGTGCTGTCCGACAACTGCCGCACCTGGCTGATGGCGGCGCTGTAGCTGGCCTGGTGGGTGCGGCAGACATCGGACGAGGCCGGCACCCGCACCACGCAATCGCTCTGGGCGCGCATCTGGCAGGTCAGGACAAACCCCTGCTCGGCCTCTTCGGCCGTCAGCGCGTCTTCGATGTATTCCTCACCCAGGTCATAGCGCCCGGCCTCGGCAAAACACTTGCAGGTCCCGCAGGCGCCATCGCGGCAATCCAGCGGGATGTTGATGCCCTGGCGGTAGGCGGCATCGGCCACAGTCTCACCGGGGTTGGCGTCGACAAAACGGGTGACGCCGTCTTCAAAATTCAAAGCGATGGAATGGGACATGACCGCGGCCTCACAAATGGTAGACATCGATGACCTGGCGAACGTAGTCGTTCTTCAGGATCACTTTCTTGGCCTTGATCAGCGGGCTGTCACCGCGCACGTCGAGGGTGTAGAAACTGCTGCCGAAATAGCTGTCGACGGTCTTGTAGCGAAAACTCAGGGTGTGCCAGTTGAAGCGCACCTTGCACAGGCCGTCGTGCTGTTCGAGCAGCTCGATGTTGCTGATGTTGTGGGAGGTCCGGGTGTCCGGCACGCTGGCGCTGGAACGCTCGGTCTTGATACGGAAGATGCGGTCTTCAAGGCCGGTGCGGTTGCCGTACCAGATCAGGGAAATTTCCCGCTGCGGGTCTTCGGTCAGCTCGTCGTTGTCGTCCCAGGACGGCATCCAGAAGCTGGCGTCGGCGGCGTACAGCTCCAACCAGTTGTCCCAGTCCTTGTCGTCGAGGTAGCGCGCTTCGCGGTAGAGAAAGTCGCGCACGGTATCGTAGGTCACGCTCATGCCAGTTCCTCCACCTTGATCAACGCCGACTGCTCAGCGTCCAGCGCCTTGAGCATGGTTTGCTGCCAATACTTGTGTTGCAGCACGAACAGCCCTTCGTCTTCGGTGCGAACGCCACTGAGCAACGGGTGCAGGTCTATTTCCTTGGCCGCCTCGTCGGCGCCTTCGACCCAGTGTTCGGCGCCACGGGACATGTCGTTCCAGGCGCTGGTGCTGCCCTGGTAGCCCATCTGGCAGGAACGGAACTCTTCCAGGTCGTCCGGGGTGGCCATGCCGCTGACGTTGAAGAAGTCTTCGTACTGGCGGATCCGGCTCGAACGCGCGGTGTCGCTCTCCCCTTTGGGGGCGATGCAGTAGATGGTGATTTCGGTGCGGTTGACCGAGATCGGCCGGGCAATGCGGATCTGCGAGCTGAACTGGTCCATCAGGTACACGTTGGGGTACAGGCACAGGTTGCGCGAGTTCTCGATCATCCAGTCGGCGCGCGCCTTGCCGAAGTCCCTGGCCAGTTCGTCACGGCGTTCGTACAGCGGACGGTCCTCGGGGTTGGACCAGCGGGTCCAGAGCAGCATGTGGCCCTTGTCGAAGGAGTAGAAGCCGCCGCCCTGCTTGGCCCAGGTGCCGGCGCTCATGGTCGGGTTCTCGTCCCCGCATTCACGCTGCTTGCGCTGGTTCTGGGTGGCTGCGTAGTTCCAGTGCACGGAGCTGACGTGGTAGCCGTCGGCGCCGTTTTCCGCGGTGAGCTTCCAGTTGCCTTCGTAGATGTAGCTGCTGGAGCCGCGTAGCACTTCCAGGCCGTCGGCGGACTGATCGACGATCATGTCGATGATCTTCGCCGATTCCCCCAGGTGCTCGACCAGCGGCACCACATCGGCCTTGAGGCTGCCGAACAGGAAGCCGCGGTAGGACTCGAAGCGCGCGACTTTGGTCAGGTCGTGGGAGCCTTCGCAGTTGAAGCTGGCCGGGTAGCCTGCCGCCGAGGGGTCCTTGACCTTGAGCAACTTGCCGGAGTTGTTGAAGGTCCAGCCATGGAACGGGCAGGTGTAGGACGATTTGTTGCCGGTCTTGTGGCGGCAGAGCATCGCCCCACGGTGGCTGCAGGCGTTGATGAAGGCGTTGAGCTCACCGTCCTTGTTGCGCGCGATGAAGATCGACTGGCGGCCCATGGTGGTGGTGTAGAAATCGTTTTTGTTGGGGATCTGGCTCTCGTGGGCCAGATACAGCCAGTTGCCCTCGAAAATGTGCTGCATTTCAAGATCGAACAGGCGCGGGTCGGTAAACATCTCGCGCTTGCAACGGAAAATACCCTGTTCTTTGTCGTCTTCGAGCAGGGAGTGAAGGTATTCGGGTCGCAGGGACATGGCCGCCGCCTCCATTGTTTTTATTCAGGCAAGGCTCATGCTAGAGCCGGTGCTGGAGGGGCAATAGCCATTGGCTGCAGATCATTATCCGTTTTGTGCAATTGCCCCCATGGCGGTCAATGGCGGCGCTTGAGGGTATCGGAAGGCAATTCGCCGAACTGTTTACGGTAGCTCTCGGAAAACCGCCCCAGGTGCAGGAAGCCGTAGTCCATGGCCAGTTCGGTGACGTTGCGCACCGTGCAGGTGGGGTCGCTGAGGCAGGCGTTGACCCGCTCCAGTTTCTTCTGCCGGATGTAGTTTTTCGGCGTGCAGGCGGCATGCCGTTCGAACAGGCCATACAGCGAGCGCAAGCTCATGCGGGCCTGGCGCGCCAGTTCCTCGCTGCAGATGTCCTGCTTGAGGTTGCGCTCGATGTAGTCGGCGATCAGCTCGAAACTTGAGGTCTGGGAACCGAGACCGGCGCGGCTGACGTTGGTTTTCATCAGGCTGAGCATCTTGCTGACGATGATCTGCGCGTAGTGCTCCTGGACCCGGGGCATGCTCTCGGTGGCCTCGGCTTCCTGGCAGACCATGCCCAGCAGATTGACGAAGCCTTCGAGTTCGGCCAGTTGGTAGCGGTTTTCGAGGAAGCGTACGCCCTGCCCCGGATGCAGCCAGCGTTGTTCCTGGCAGACCGACTCCAGCAGGCTGGCGGGCATTTTCAGGATGAATTTTTCGCAGTCGTCGGAGTATGTCAGGTCCACCGGATCGTCCGGGTTGATCAGCAGCAATTCACCGGGGGCGAAGTAGTGTTCCTGCTTGTGACCGCGCCACAGGCAGTTGCCCTTGAGCAGTACCTGCAGGTGAAAGATGGTCTCCAGCGCTGGCGAGGTTACCCGCACACTGCCGCCGTAACTGATGCGGCACAGGTCCAGGCTGGCGAATTTGCTGTGATTGAGACTGGCTTGCGGGCTGCCACTCTTGGGCAGGCGGATGCAGTGGTTGCCCACGTGCTGATTGACGTAACCCGACACCGCGTAAGGGTCGGCCTGCGCAAAGACACTGCTGCGCTCACTCAAGAGATGCGCTTGCATAACCGGTCACTCTCATTATTTTTATAGACTGTGCAGGGCTGCTCGTGGCGCCCTGCTCAGGCAAATCAGGCCTGGGCATTCTAGGCAACTTACCCCACAGCGCAAAGCCACGGGAAAACCGCAGGGTTTTACCGTGGCTCGATTCCCGCGTGGATCAGTCCTCCAGTGCGCGAACCCGCTCGTGGCGCTGCTGCTCCTGGGGCTGGGCCGAGGATTGCAGGGTGAAGTCGAACTCGATTTCGGCAAACCGACCGCTCACGCCGTAGGCCGCGGCACGCTGCTGGTCGTCGCTGAAGGTAATCTGGGCGATCAGCTCGTCACGAGTGGCGTAGGCGAAGTCATCGTGCAGGTACTTGTCGCCATCCAGGTTGATCTGGGTGGTCAGGTGGCGATGGTCATCGGCCGAGATGAAGAAGTGAATGTGCGCCGGACGCTGGCCATGCCGGCCCAGTTGATCGAGCAGTTGCTGGGTCGGACCATCCGGTGGGCAGCCGTAGCCCGACGGCACGATACTGCGAAAACGATAGCGGCCTTCGGCATCGGTGACGATGCGCCGACGCAGGTTGAACTCCGACTGGCTGCCATCGAAATACGAGTAGGTGCCGCCGGTGTTGGCGTGCCAGACGTCAACCACAGCCCCGGCCAGCGGCGTGCCATCGGTGTTCTTGACCTGGCCCTGCATGAACAGCACCACACCCGGGTCGACGCCGTCATCCAGGCGTGCCTCTGCCTGGGACAGCGGTGCGCCGGCCACGTACAGCGGGCCTTCGATGGTCCGCGGAGTGCCGCCGGCCTTGCCGGCCTGCTCGTCTGCAGCGTCCATCAGCAGGTCCAGGTAGTGTTCCAGCCCCAGGCCGGCCACCAGCAGGCCGGCTTCCTGGCGGCTGCCCAGCACGTTGAGGTAGTTGACCGCTTTCCAGAACTCTTCCGGGGTCACGTTGAGGTCTTCGATGATGTTCACCGAATCGCGCAGGATGCGGTAGACCAGGGCCTTGGCACGCGGGTTACCGTCATCGTTGAGCAGGCCGCTGGCTTCTTCGAGAAACTTCTGGGCCGTGGCAGTGTGGGAAATTCTGACGTTCATGATTAATCCTCATCTTGTATTTATTAGAGTACAGAACAGGCAACAGCGGCTCAGCGATCGTCCTCATGAATAGAAGAAGGATGCCTGCACATCGCCGTCACTTCGATAGCCATGTAGGGATACAGCGGCAATTGCATCAGCAGATCGTGCAGTTCTTGCACGCTGTCGACGTCGAACACGCTGTAATTGGCGTACAACCCGGCAATGCGCCACAGGTGCCGCCACTTGCCCTGCTGCTGCAGGCGCTGGGCCAGGGCCTTCTCGTCGGCCTTGAGTTGAGCGGCTCGCTCAGGGTTCATGTCGACCGGCAGGTTCACGGTCATTTTTACGTGGAACAACATGTGCAAATCCTCAGACTAAATGGTGGGCAGGGGCGCTCTTGTCCCGGCGGAAAAACGCCAGGCGCTCTTCGTCCAGGTTCAGGCCCAGGCCCGGCGCCGATGAAACGTGTAGGTGGAAATCGCGGTACACCAGTGGTTCGCTGAGGATGTCTTCGGTCAACAGCAGCGGGCCGAACAACTCGGTGTCCCAGCTCAGTTTGTTCAGGGTCAGGAACGCATGGGCCGAGGCCAGGGTACCGATCCCGCCTTCGAGCATGGTGCCCCCGTACAGGCCGATGCCCGCCGCTTCGGCAATCGCCGCCGTGCGCAACACCGCGCGGGGTCCGCCATTCTTGGCGATTTTCAGGGCGAACACCGAGGCCGCGCCTTCCCGGGCCAGGTTGAACGCGTCCTCGACGCACTCGATCGACTCGTCGGCCATGATCGGCGCCGGGCTCATGGCATTCAGGCGCACCATGCCGGAACGGTTGTTGCGCGAAATCGGCTGTTCGATCAGGTCGATGCCATTGCCGCCGAGAATCCGGCAGGCGCGCAGGGCCACGGCTTCGTCCCACGCCTGGTTGACGTCGACCCGCACACTGGCGCGATCGCCCAGGGCTTTCTTGATGGCGATCACATGGGCCAGGTCGCGGTCGACGTCACCGGCGCCGATCTTCAACTTGAAGATCCGGTGCCGACGCAGGTCGAGCATCTGCTCGGCCTCGGCGATGTCCCGGGCGGTATCGCCGCTGGCCAGGGTCCAGGCTACCGGCAGCGCGTCGCGCACCCGGCCACCGAGCAATTCGCTGACCGCCAGCCCCAGGCGCTTGCCCTGAGCGTCGAGCAAGGCAGTTTCGATACCTGACTTGGCAAAGGTGTTGCCGCGAATGCTGCGCTCCAGGCGCAACATCGCCGCGTTGATATTGCTGGCATCCTGGCCCAGCAGCAGCGGAGTGAAATGCTGGTCGATGTTGGTCTTGATGCTGTCCGGGCTTTCATTGCCGTAGGCCAGGCCACCGATGGTGGTCGCCTCGCCTATCCCCTCGATACCGTCCTCGCAGCGTACCCGGATGATCACCAGGGTCTGGTTCTGCATGGTGTGCATCGCCAGCTTGTGTGGGCGGATGGTCGGCAGATCGACGATGATCGTCTCGATCGATTTAATGGCAGCAGCAAGCATGTCGATACCCGTTAGGTTCTTGAAGTTCTGGGATCGATTCTCGTACGGCTTTTTTCTGGGTTCCAATATAGAATTGGTCTGGATCGATACCTTAAAGGTATTCACTCCTGTGGACGGTGGAGGGCTCATGGAGCTGCGTCATTTGCGTTACTTCCAGGTGCTGGGGCAAACCCTGAATTTCACCCGCGCCGCCGAGCGCCTGCATATCGCCCAGCCGCCACTGAGCCGGCAGATCCAGCAATTGGAAGATGAACTGGGGGTGGTGCTACTCGAGCGTGGGCGGCCATTGCGCCTGACCGAGGCGGGACGATTTTTCCTCGAGCATTCCACAGCGTTGCTCGAGCAACTGCACAAGGTCTGCGACAACACGCGGCGCATCGGCCTGGGCGAGAAGACCTGGCTGGGCATCGGCTTTGCGCCTTCGACCCTGTATGGCGTGTTGCCCGAGCTGATTCGCCGCCTGCGCAGCAACGAGATCCTGGAACTGGAGCTGGGGCTGTCGGAAATGACCACCCTGCAACAGGTGCAGGCACTCAAGGCCGGGCGGATCGATGTCGGATTCGGGCGGATTCGCATCGACGACCCGGCGATCATCCAGACGGTGCTCAACGAAGACCGCCTGGTCGCCGCCCTGCCCGCTGGCCACCCGCTGCTGGCACGGCCCATCAGCCTCACCGAACTGGCCGCCGAACCCTTTGTGCTGTACCCGGGCAATCCCCGGCCAAGCTATGCCGATCACGTGATCGCACTGTTCGAATCCTACGGGGTCAGCATCAAGGTGGCGCAGTGGACCAACGAACTGCAAACGGCGATAGGCCTGGTGGGCGCGGGAATCGGCGTGACGCTGGTACCGGCCTCGGTGCAGTTGCTGCACCGCGACGACATCGGCTTCACTCCACTGCTGGAAAGCAATGCCACCTCGCCGATCATCCTCAGCCAGCGCATCGGCGATGTGTCGCCGGGGCTGAACCATTGCCTGCGGCTGATCGAGCAGTTGCGCAGCGCTTGATTGCTGCCGCGATAGCGGTGTGTCAGGCGCTATGGATGCTGGCTGTGCCGGCCCCATCGCGGGCAAGCCCGCTCCCACAGTGGCTCTGGATGCACACAGACCCCGCATACACCTACAAAGTTTGTGGGAGCGGGCTTGCCCGCGATGGGGCCGGTACATTCAACATCGACGGTGCCTGACACATCACCATCGCGAGCAGGCTTGCCCCTATAGATCCTACAGACCCCGGACTTCGTCGACGCCGCGGTTGGCCAATTGGTCGGCACGTTCGTTGCCTGGGTGGCCGATGTGCCCGCGGACCCATTTCCAGGTCACGTTGTGGCGGTTGACCTGCTCGTCCAGCAGTCGCCACAGGTCGGCGTTTTTCACCGGTTCCTTGGCCGCGGTTTTCCAGCCGCGCTTTTTCCAGTTGACCATCCACTCGTTGATGCCTTTCATCACGTACTGCGAGTCCGTCACCAGCAGCACGTCGCAGGAACGCTTGAGCTCTTCCAGCCCGCGAATCGCGCCCATCAGTTCCATACGGTTGTTGGTGGTATTGGCTTCGCCGCCCCAGAGTTCCTTTTCCACGCCCTTGCAGATCAGCAGTGCGCCCCAGCCGCCGGGGCCAGGGTTGCCTTTGCAGGCGCCGTCGGTGAAGAGTTCTACGCTATCGCTCATGCCAATCTATCCAGAAAATGTCGGTGGCTTGCCGATCAACGACCGACAACGCCTGAGGCCGGGCAAGCCCGGCCGGGAAAATAATGAGGGTGTTACGGATCGCTGTGGCGGCGGTTGACCTTGGCCATCGGCAGTGGAATCAGCTTGCCCATTGGCTCGCGGCGAACCTGACGCACCGGGCGCAGGCCGACTACTATCTTGCGTGCCACCAATAAATAGAAACCACCACCGGATACCTGCCAGTCTCCGGCCTTGCGCTCCCAACCGGCCAAGCGTGTTTGCCAGGCGGGGGATGCGAGCGGCGGACGATAGCACCCGAAGCGGCGTTTCTCCAGCGCGAAGCCCAGCAGGTTGAGCCAGTCGGCAACCCGTGACGGCGAAATACAGCGCGCCTTGCGCAGCCCGTCGTGGGCAAACACATGGCGCAGGCCCCAGGTGCTCCAGGGGTTGATGCCGATGATCAGCAAATGCCCGCCAGGCCTTACGGCACTGGCCGCTTCGCGCAGCAGGCCATGGGGCGACAGGCAGAAGTCCAGGCCGTGCTGCATCACCACCACGTCGGCGGCGTGTTCGCTGAGGGGCCAGGCCTGTTCTTCGCAGACGATTTCCACCCCCGGCAACGGTGCGCCAAGGCGCACATTACGCTGCACCTGGGGCGCATTGGGTGGCGATTCGGCAGACGGCCCGTAATGCACCAGGTAGCCACCAAAAAAGCGCCCCAACTCGTCTTCGAGCATGCGCCGCTCTTCATTCAGTAGAAATTGCCCCAGGGGACCGGACAGCCACTCGCGGGCCGCGCTGATCAATGCCAGCCAGTCCGGATCAGCCTGAGCGAACGCTTTATCGGTCATTGCATTCTCCAATGCGCCAGGAAGCTCTAAGATGCACCAATGTTTTCCGCTTGGCGAATCCCGCGATGATACAGATCAGTGCTCTTCCCGCGTTCACCGACAACTACATCTGGTTGTTACAGGATCATCGCAGCCAGTGCTGCGCGGTGGTCGATCCAGGCGATGCCGCGCCGGTCCAGGCCTGGCTGGCCCAACACCCGGAGTGGCGCCTGAGCGAGATTCTGATCACCCACCATCACCATGATCACGTCGGCGGCGTCGAAACCCTGAAGCACGCCACGGGCGCGACGGTCTACGGCCCTGCCAGCGAAAACATTCCCGGGCGCGACGTGGCCCTCAATGACAACGATCAAGTCAGCGTACTCGGTTGGGAGTTTGAGGTGTATGCGGTGCCAGGCCACACCCTGGGCCATATCGCCTATTACCACCACGGCCTGCTGTTCTGTGGCGACACCCTGTTCGCCGCCGGCTGCGGGCGCCTGTTCGAGGGCACGCCGCAGCAAATGCATGACTCCCTCAGCCGCCTCGCCGCCCTGCCCGAGGACACCCTGGTGTATTGCACCCATGAGTACACCCTGAGCAACCTGCGTTTCGCTGTCGCGGTCGAGCCCGACAACCGGCACATAGCCGAGCGATTCGAGAAGGTCTCCCAGTTACGCGAAGCCGGACGCATGTCGTTGCCTTCGACCCTGGCGCTGGAAAAGCTGACAAACCCGTTTCTGCGTACTGGCGTAACATCTGTTAAAGAAAAAATAGACGAACGGAATGGCCCCGATAACCGGGCCCCCAGTGAGGTTTTTGCGGCCCTGCGCGCATGGAAAGATACGTTCTAAGCAGTGCCACCATAGGCCGAAAAATTCTGAATGGTTGACCGCACCCGGTGCGCTTTCTAGAATCGCCCGACATTTTTGCCCGGAACTTACTTCCAGCCAATGTCGTCATCTATTCGTAAATCCATCCATTCAGACGCATTGACCCGCTTGGCTCAAGCCATCGCGGTGGCTGTGTCCGCCACCCTGGCGGGCTGTAGCAGCACCAGTCAGTTGCCGCAAACCGACGCGGCCCACACCTTATCCGTACGCACCAAGCAAAAACCGATCTGGCTCAGCGAGAAGCCCGCCCCGGAAATTCCCCAGGATGTCTGGGAGCGCATGCGCCAGGGCTTCCAGCTGCAAGATGGCCTGGGCGTCAACCCGCGCATCGAGCAACAGCGCTTGTGGTTCGCCAGCAACCCGTCCTACCTGGAAAGCGCCGGCGAGCGCGGCAGCCTGTACATCCACTACATCGTCGAACGCCTCGAAGAACGCAACATGCCGCTGGAACTGGCCCTGCTGCCAGTCATTGAAAGCTCCTACAACCCGATGGCCTACTCGCGTTCCCATGCCGTCGGCCTGTGGCAGTTCATTCCGTCCACCGGGCGTTATTTCAACCTGCGCCAGACCCGCTTCTACGATGGTCGTCGCGACATCACGGCCTCCACCACGGCCGCGATGGACTACCTGACCAAGCTGCACGACATGTTCAACGGCGACTGGCTGTTGGCCCTGGCGGCCTACAACGCCGGCGAAGGCACGGTCAGCCGGGCCATCGAGCGCAACGAAAAGCTCGGCCTGCCCACCGACTACTGGAACCTGCCGTTGCCGGCAGAAACCCAGGCCTACGTGCCCAAGCTGCTGGCCCTCTCGCAAGTGGTCCTGGCGCCCGAAGCCTACGGCGTGAACCTCAATCCGATCGCCAACGAACCCTACTTCGAAGTCGTCGAGATCAACCAGCGCATGGACCTGTCCAAGGTTGCCGCGGTGGCCAACATCGACGAAGACGAACTGTTCCAGCTCAACCCGGCCTTCAAGCAACGCACCACCATCGACGGCCCTCAGCACCTGCTGGTGCCAACGTCCAAGGCGCAACTGCTGACGACCAGCCTGTCGACCATGAAACCCGAAGAGCTGATCAGCAAGCGTTCGCTCAAGCCGGTGTTCGAGGGCGCAGACAGCCCGGCGCTGGCTACGGCCAAGCGTAGCTATCGGGTCAAGCGCGGCGACAACCTGACCTCCATCGCCAAGGCCAACCGGGTCGACGTCAAGGACCTGCAGCGCTGGAACAACTTGACCGGCAAGAACCTCAAGGCCGGCCAGACCCTGGTCATGCAGGACACCCGCAAGCGCAGCACCGGCCGCACCACTACGGTGCTGGCCGCCAACACCAAGAAGCAGACCCAGTACAAGGTCAAGCAAGGCGACTCGCTGTACATGGTAGCCAAGCGCTTCAACGTCGAGATGCAACACCTCAAGCGCTGGAACCCGCGCGTTGGCCAGGCACTCAAGCCTGGGCAGATGCTGACGGTCTCCTCGCCACGCTGAGCCCCCTTGCCTGCGATGGTCGCCAACGATGACGCGTACATCCTGAATCACCGCGTTGTTCTTTAGTGCATCGCTGGCAAGCCAGCTCCCACAGTTTCTACCGCAAACCTTGTGGAAGCCGGCTTGCCGGCGATGGTCGTCAACGATGGCCCGTGTTGCGTGGGAGAACCTTGAACCCTACCTTTTTCCTGCCCATACAAGCTGTTACTGTACGAACCATGTAGCCCAAGCCGCCTGGATCGGATCTCTGACTTGAAGCGTCCCCTGCCCCTGTTCCTGATCAGTCTGGCCTTGAGCTTCCCCGCATGCGCGACGATCAGCGAAAGCCATGGTTATGCGCAGTTCGGCACACTCAAGTACCCGACACGTTTCACCCACTTCGACTGGGTAAACCCGCAAGCGCCCAAGGGCGGTACGTTGCGGCTCATGGCCTTTGGCACGTTCGACACCCTCAATCCCTACACCTTCAAGGGCACCAGCCCGGTCGCCACGGCTAACTTCCTGCAGTACGGAATCAACGAGTTGAACGAACCGTTGATGGTCGGCACCGGCCAGTACGCGCCATCAGGGGACGAACCGGCCTCCAGCTACGGCTTGATCGCCCAGTCCGTCGAGTACAGCGAGGACCGCAGCTGGGTGGTGTTCAACCTGCGGCCCGAAGCACGCTTTCACGATGGCCAGCCGATTACCGCCCGCGACGTGGCCTTTTCCTACCGGCTGCTGCTCAAGGAAGGCCATCCGCGCTATCGCACCAGCCTGCAGGAAGTGCAGCGGGTGGATATCCTCAGCCCCCTGCGCATCCGCTTCGTGTTCAAGCGGGCGGGCAACCCGTTGCTGATCCTGCGCCTGGGCGAGTTGCCGGTATTGCCCCAGCATTACTGGAAAGGCCGCGATTTCAAGGCCACCACCTTCCAGGCGCCGCTGGGCAGCGGGCCGTACCGCATCACCCGGGTGTCGCCAGGCCGGCAGTTGCTGTTCGAGCGAGTGAAGGATTACTGGGGCAAGGATTTGCCGGTCAATCGCGGCAAATACAACTACGATCGCGTCGAAGTCGAGTTCTATCGCGACAGCGATGTGGCGTTCGAAGCCTTCAAGGCCGGCGAGTTCGACATCTACATCGAGCACCAGGCGAAAAACTGGGCCAATGGCTACAACTTCCCCGCCGTACGCCGTGGCGAGGTGGTCAAGGCGCAGATCGAGCACCAGATCCCGACCCAGACCCAAGGCCTGTTCATGAACACCCGGCGCGCCTCGTTCGCCGACGCCAAGGTGCGCGAAGCCCTGGGCCTGATGTTCGACTTCGAATGGACCAATCGCACCCTGTTCAGCGGCGCCTACAAACGGGCCATGAGTTTTTACCCCAACAGTGAGTTTGCCGCCACCGGCCTGCCGGTGGGTCACGAGTGGCTGATGCTCTCACCCTATCGCGAGCAGTTGCCCGCCAAGCTGTTCACCGCCCCCTTCAGCCTGCCGCAGACCGATGGCCGCGGGATTCCCCGCGACACCCTGCGCCAGGCCCTTGGCCTGCTCGCCGAGGCCGGCTGGAAGCTCAGCGGCCAGCGCCTGCAGAATGCCGCCGGCCAACCGCTGCGCCTGGAGATCCTGCTGGTCAATCCGAACCTGGAGCGCATTCTCCAGCCCTACACGGAAAACCTCGCCAGCATCGGCATCGACGCCCGCCTGCGCACCGTCGACCGGGCCCAGTACAAACAGCGCCTGGACCAGTTCGATTTCGACATGATCCTGATGACCCTCGATCAGACCCTGAGCCCGGGCCTGGAGCAGTGGCAGTACTTCCACTCCAGCCAGGCCAAGGTCAAGGGCAGCAAGAATTACGCCGGCGTGGCCAACCCGGTGGTCGACCACCTGCTGGAACAACTGCTCGCCGCCCAATCCCGTGACGCGCAACTGGCCGCCGGCAAGGCCCTGGACCGGGTGCTGCTGTGGCAGCACTACATCATTCCCAACTGGTACATCAATTATCATCGCCTGGCGTACCGCAACCGGTTCGCCTTCGTCACCACGCCGCCCTACACGCTGGGGCTCAACGCCTGGTGGCTGAAGACTTCGGAGAAAGCCCAATGATGCCTTTGCGTACCCTGCTGGGCCTGGTCTTCGCAGGACTGGCCTGCGTCGCCCAAGCGGCCCCGCAACATGCCCTGACCCTGTACAACGAGCCACCCAAGTACCCGGCTGACTTCAAGCACTTTGCCTACGTCAATCCCGACGCGCCCAAGGGCGGGATCTTCCGCCAGGCCGGTTTCGGCGGGTTCGACAGCCTCAACCCCTTCATCAGCAAGGGTGTGCCGGCCGACAACATCGACCTGATCTACGACACCCTGGCCCGCCAGAGCCTGGATGAACCCTTCACCGAGTACGGACTGCTGGCCGGCAAGATCGAAAAGGCCCCGGACAACAGCTGGGTGCGTTACTACCTGCGCCCCGAAGCCCGCTTCCATGACGGTCATCCGGTGCGCGCCGAGGACGTGGTCTTCAGCTTCCAGACCCTGATCAAGGACGGCGCGCCCCTGTTCCGCGGCTACTACGGCGACGTGGCAGAAGTGATCGCCGAAGACCCGCTGCGGGTCCTGTTCAAGTTCAAGCACAACAATAACCGCGAGCTGCCACTGATCCTTGGCCAACTGCCGGTGCTGCCCAAGCACTGGTGGCAAAACCGCGACTTCAGCAAGGGCAACCTCGAGGCGCCGTTGGGCAGCGGTCCGTACCAGGTCAGCGAGGTCAAGGCCGGGCGTTCGATCCGTTATCAACGGGTCAAGGACTACTGGGGCAAGGACCTGCCGATCAACCGCGGCTTCTACAATTTCGACACCCTGAGCACCGACTACTACCGCGACAACACGGTGGCACTGGAGGCACTCAAGGCCGGACAGTTCGATTACTGGCTGGAAATGACCGCCAAGAACTGGGCCAACGCCTACAATATTCCCGCCGTCACCGAAGGTCGGCTGATCAAGGAGCAGATCCCCAACGGCAACCCCACCGGCATGCAAGGTTTCGTCTACAACCTGCGCCGCCCGGTGTTCCAGGACGTGCGAGTGCGCCAGGCCCTGAGCCTGCTGCTGGACTTCGAATGGACCAACAAACAACTGTTCAACGGTGCCTACGCCCGCACTCGCAGCTACTTCGAAAATTCGGAAATGGCCGCCAGCGGCCTGCCGGATGCCGAGCAACTGGCGATCCTCGAACCCTTGCGCGGCAAGATCCCCGACCAGGTGTTCAGCCAGCCCTTCGAGAACTCGGTGTGTGACGGCAGCGGCATGATCCGCGCCCAGCAGCGCCAGGCCTACCAACTGCTGCAGGAAGCCGGCTGGCGCATCGTCGACGACAAGATGGTCGACACCACCGGTAAACCAGTGAGCATCGAGTTCCTGCTGGCCCAGACCGAATTCGAGCGGGTCCTGCTGCCGTTCAAGCGCAACCTCAGTGACCTGGGGATCGAGCTGGTGATCCGCCGGGTCGATGTGTCCCAGTACATCACCCGCGTGCGCTCACGGGACTTCGACATGGTGGTCGGCAGCTTCCCGCAGTCCAACTCGCCGGGCAACGAACAGCGTGAATTCTGGAAATCGGAAAGTGCCGACAAGCCCGGCAGCCGCAACACCATCGGCCTGAGGGACCCGGCCATCGACCAACTGGTGGAAGAACTGATCAACGCCGATTCACGCCAGAGCCTGGTGGCCCACGCCAGGGCGCTCGACAGAGTGCTGCAATGGGGCTATTACGTGATCCCCAACTGGCACATCAAGACCTGGCGCGTGGCGTACTGGAACCACATCGGCCACCCCAAGATTTCGCCGGCCTATGACATAGGCATCAACACCTGGTGGATCAAGCCCGATGCCAAGCCCGCGATCGAGGTGCTGACCAACGAGCAAACCGAACCTGCAGGCGTGGAGCAATAAGATGCTGGCGTACATATTACGGCGACTGTTGCTGATCATCCCGACCCTGTTCGGCATCCTGTTGATCAACTTCGTGATCATCCAGGCGGCCCCCGGCGGCCCTGTAGAGCAGATGATTGCCAAGCTCGAAGGCTTCGAAGGCGCTACCAGCCGGATTGCCGGTGGCGGCGCGGAAGTCTCGGTGGCCGGCTCCAGCTACCGTGGCGCCCAGGGCCTGGACCCGGCGCTGATCAAGGAAATCGAGCACATGTACGGTTTCGACAAGTCGGCGCCGGAACGCTTGTGGATCATGGTCAAGAACTGCGCCCGCCTGGATTTCGGTGAAAGCTTCTTTCGCGACGCCAAGGTCATCGACCTGATCAAGGAAAAGATGCCGGTATCGATCTCCCTCGGGCTGTGGAGCACCCTGATCATGTACCTGGTGTCGATCCCCCTGGGGATCGCCAAGGCCACCCGCCACGGCAGTCACTTCGATGTCTGGACCAGCTCGGCGATCATCGTCGGCTACGCGATCCCGGCGTTCCTGTTCGCCATCCTGCTGATCGTGGTGTTCGCTGGGGGCAGCTACCTGGACTGGTTCCCCTTACGCGGCCTGACCTCGAACAACTTCGACGAATTGAGCTGGAGTGGCAAGATCCTCGACTACTTCTGGCACTTGGCACTGCCCGTCACGGCGCTGGTGATCGGCAACTTCGCAACCATGACCCTGCTGACCAAGAACAGCTTTCTCGACGAAATCAACAAGCAGTACGTGGTCACGGCCCGAGCCAAGGGCCTGACTCGTCATCGGGTGCTCTATGGCCACGTGTTCCGCAACGCCATGCTGCTGGTAATCGCCGGATTCCCCTCAGCCTTCATCGGGATCTTCTTCACCGGCTCCCTGCTGGTGGAGGTGATCTTCTCCCTCGACGGCCTCGGCTTGATGAGTTTCGAGGCGGCGATCAACCGCGACTACCCGGTGGTCTTCGGCACGCTGTTCATCTTCACCTTGCTCGGCCTGGTGGTGAAACTGATCGGCGACCTCACCTACACCCTGGTCGATCCGCGCATCGACTTCGAAACCCGGGAGCATTGAGATGAACCTGTCCCCTCTCAACCGCCGGCGTTTCGAACTGTTCAAGGCCAACAAGCGTGGCTGGTGGTCGCTGTGGCTGTTCCTGATCCTGTTTGGCCTGAGCCTGGGCGCCGAACTGATTGCCAACGACAAGCCGCTGGCGGTGCATTACGACGGCGGATGGTACTTCCCGGCACTCAAGCGCTACCCGGAAACCACCTTCGGCGGCGAGTTCCCGCTGGAAGCCAACTACAAGAGCCCCTACATCCGCGAACTGCTCAAGGCCAAGGACGCCTGGACCCTGTGGGCACCGATCCCCTTCAGCTACCAGAGCATCAACTACGACCTGAAAGTCCCGGCCCCGGCCCCGCCCTCGGCGGATAACCTGCTGGGCACCGATGACCAGGGCCGGGACGTGCTTGCGCGGGTGATCTATGGCTTTCGGGTGTCGGTGCTGTTCGCCCTGACCCTGACCGTGCTCAGCTCGATGATCGGCGTTATCGCCGGGGCCCTGCAGGGTTTTTATGGCGGCTGGGTCGACTTGCTGGGCCAGCGCTTCCTGGAAATCTGGTCGGGGTTGCCGGTGCTGTACCTGCTGATCATCCTCGCCAGCTTCGTGCAGCCCAATTTCTGGTGGCTGCTGGGGATCATGCTGCTGTTTTCCTGGATGAGCCTGGTGGACGTGGTGCGTGCCGAGTTCCTGCGTGGACGCAACCTGGAGTACGTGCGCGCCGCCCGGGCGCTGGGCATGCAGAACGGGGCGATCATGTTCCGCCATATCCTGCCCAACGCCATGGTCTCGACCATGACCTTCATGCCGTTCATTCTCACGGGCGCCATCGGCACCCTCACCGCCCTGGACTTCCTCGGCTTTGGCCTGCCACCCGGCGCCCCGTCCCTGGGTGAGCTGGTGGCCCAGGGCAAATCCAACCTGCAGGCACCCTGGCTGGGCATCAGTGCCTTTGCCGTGCTGGCGGTGATGCTCAGCCTGCTGGTATTTATCGGCGAGTCCGCTCGCGATGCCTTCGACCCGAGGAAGTGAAATGAATCAGGACAATCTGATCGAAGTGCGCGACCTCAGCGTCGAGTTCGTGGTTGGCGAACACCAGCAGCGCGTGGTGCAAGGCGTCAGCTTCGACATCAAGCGCGGGGAGACCCTGGCCCTGGTGGGCGAAAGTGGTTCGGGCAAGTCGGTCACGGCGCACTCGATCCTGCGCCTGCTGCCCTACCCCCTCGCTCGTCACCCCACAGGGACCATCCAGTACGCCGGACACGACCTGCTGAGCCTGAAAGAGAAAACCATCCGCCACATCCGCGGTAACCGGATCGCGATGATCTTCCAGGAGCCCATGACCTCGCTGAACCCGCTGCACAGCATCGAGAAGCAGATCAACGAAGTGCTCGGGATCCACAAGGGCCTGACCGGCAAAGTCGCGACCCGGCGCACCCTGGAGCTGCTGGAGCTGGTGGGCATCCCCGAGCCGCACAAGCGCCTCAAGGCGCTGCCCCACGAATTGTCCGGCGGCCAGCGCCAGCGGGTGATGATCGCCATGGCCCTGGCCAACGAGCCGGAACTGTTGATCGCCGACGAACCGACCACCGCGCTGGACGTTACCGTGCAGCTGAAAATCCTCGAATTGCTCAAGGAGTTGCAGGCGCGCCTGGGCATGGCGCTGCTGCTGATCAGCCACGATTTGAACCTGGTGCAAAGAATTGCGCATCGGGTATGTGTCATGCAGCGCGGTTGCATCGTCGAACAGGCATCCTGCGCAGAATTGTTTCGCGCGCCGCAGCATCCGTACACCCGTGAGCTGTTGGCCGCGGAGCCCAGCGGGCGGCCTGCAACCAATGAAATCGGGCCGCCGCTGCTGCAAGTCGAGGACCTGAAAGTCTGGTTCCCGATCAAGAAAGGCTTCTTGCGCAGCACGGTCGATTATGTGAAAGCGGTGGATGGCATCAACTTCAGCCTGCCCCAGGGCCAGACCCTGGGTATTGTCGGCGAGAGTGGTTCGGGGAAATCGACCCTGGGCCTGGCGATTTTGCGTTTGATCGCCAGCAAAGGCGCGATCCGCTTTGCAGGCAAGCAGTTGGACGGCTTGACGCAGCAGCAGGTCAGACCGCTGCGGCGGGAGATGCAGGTGGTCTTCCAGGACCCCTTCGGCAGCCTGAGCCCACGCATGTGCGTGAGCCAGATCGTCGGCGAAGGCTTGCAGATCCACAAGATCGGTACGCAAGCCGAACAGGAGCTGGCTATCATTGCAGCCCTTGAGGAGGTAGGACTGGACCCGGCAACCCGGCACCGCTACCCCCATGAATTTTCCGGCGGGCAACGGCAAAGAATCGCCATTGCCCGGGCTTTAGTGCTAAAACCGGCGTTGATTTTGCTGGACGAGCCGACTTCGGCTCTGGACCGCACCGTGCAACGCCAAGTGGTTGAACTGCTGCGCAGACTGCAAAGCAAGTACAACCTGACGTATCTGTTTATCAGCCATGACCTGGCTGTGGTGAAAGCGCTGAGCCACCAACTGATGGTGGTCAAGCATGGCCAAGTGGTCGAACAGGGAGACGCGCAAGGTATCTTTGCCGCCCCCCAACATCCGTATACACAGCAGTTGCTGGAAGCCGCTTTCCTGGCACCAGACACTGCGCAATAACCTGAAAGAGGAGCAACACATGGGTTTTCTCGCCGGTAAGCGCGTACTGATCGTCGGTGTCGCCAGCAAGCTGTCCATCGCATCCGGCATCGCTGCCGCCATGCATCGCGAGGGCGCTGAGCTTGCCTTCACTTATCAGAACGACAAACTCAAGGGTCGCGTCGAAGAGTTCGCACAAGGCTGGGGCTCGAGCCCTGAACTGTGCTTCCCGTGCGACGTGGCCAGCGATGAAGAAATCGCCAAGGTCTTCGAAGCGCTGAGCAAAAAGTGGGACGGCCTGGACTGCATCGTGCACTCCGTCGGCTTCGCCCCGGGCGACCAACTGGACGGCGACTTCACCGAAGCCACCACCCGTGACGGTTTCCGCATTGCCCACGACATCAGCGCCTACAGCTTCGTGGCCCTGGCCAAGGCTGGTCGCGAAATGATGAAAGGCCGCAACGGCAGCCTGCTGACCCTGTCGTACCTGGGTGCCGAACGCACCATGCCGAACTACAACGTGATGGGCATGGCCAAGGCTTCCCTGGAAGCAGGCGTGCGTTACCTGGCCGGCTCCCTGGGCCCGGACGGTACCCGCGTAAACTGCGTATCGGCTGGCCCGATCCGCACCCTGGCAGCTTCGGGCATCAAGAACTTCCGCAAGATGCTGGCCGCCAACGAAGCGCAAACCCCGCTGCGTCGTAACGTCACCATCGACGAAGTTGGCAACGCCGGCGCGTTCCTGTGCTCGGACCTGGCATCCGGCATCAGCGGCGAAATCATGTACGTGGACGGCGGCTTCAACACCACTGCCATGGGCAACATCGAAGAGTAATCTTCGCGCTGCACGAAAAAACCGCCACGATCGGCTGACGCCGATCCTGGCGGTTTTTTTGTGCCTTGGGCCTACCTCTTGGCGATCGCCGCCGATGCCGCCAGCATCGCCCGCAGCAACACCGCACAACCCGCCGCCAGATCGTCTGGCGTGGCGTTTTCGATTTCGTTGTGACTGATGCCGCCCTCGCACGGCACGAAAATCATCCCGGCCGGGCCCAGTTCGGCGAGGAAGATCGCGTCATGCCCCGCGCCACTGACAATATCCATATGGGACAGGCCCAGGCCCTGGGCCGCGCCGCGTACGGCCTCGACACAGCCTTGGTCGAAGTACAACGGTGGGAAATCGGCGGTCGGCGTCAGCTCATACGTCAGGCCGTGCTCCTGGCAGGTACTGTCGATCACCTCGCGCACCTCGGCAATCATCGAGTCCAGTCGCGCCGGCTGCAGATGCCGGAAGTCCAGGGTCATGCGCACCTCGCCGGGGATCACGTTGCGCGATCCCGGATAGGCTTGCAGACAACCGACGGTGCCACAGGCGTGGGGCTGATGACCGAGGGCCGCGCGATTGACCGCTCCGACTATCACGGCGGCCCCCACCAGGGCGTCCTTGCGCAGGTGCATCGGCGTCGGCCCGGCGTGGGCCTCGACACCACGCAGCTTGAGGTCGAACCATTTCTGCCCGAGCGCCCCCATCACCACACCGATGGTCTTGCGCTCGTCCTCCAGGATCGGCCCTTGCTCGATGTGCGCTTCAAAGTAAGCCCCCACCGCATGCCCGCTGACCTGGCGCGGTCCGGCATAACCAATCGCGTTGAGTGCCTCACCGACCGTCACCCCCTCGGCATCGACCTTGGCCAGGGTTTCTTCCAGGGTGAACTTTTCGGCAAACACCCCGGAACCCATCATGCACGGGGCAAACCGCGAGCCTTCCTCGTTGGTCCAGACCACCACCTCCAGTGGCGCCTCGGTCTCCACCCCCAGGTCGTTGAGCGTGCGCAGCACTTCGACCCCGGCCAGCACGCCAAAGCAGCCGTCGAACTTGCCGCCGGTGGGTTGGGTGTCGATGTGGCTGCCGGTCATCACCGGTGGCAAGCCCGGGTTGCGCCCCGGACGACGGGCAAAAATGTTGCCCACGGCATCGATGCTCACGCTGCACCCAGCGTCCTCGCACCAGCGCACAAAGATGTCCCGGGCCTGACGGTCAAGGTCGGTCAGGGCCAGGCGACAGACGCCGCCCTTGACCGTGGCGCCGAGCCTGGCCAGCTCCATGAGCGACTGCCACAGGCGGTCGCGATTGATGTGCTGATGGTTCGATTGCAGAACGTCTACGGCCGCGTTCATGGGGATCTCCTCAGGCTGTTATTGTTTTGTCAGGTACCAGGCACATGCTCCGCTCTGTGGGAGCGGGCTTGCCCGCGATGAGGCCTGCAGTCATACCGCCGATTTCGCAATGGAAGCGTCCGGCCGCATCGTGCACAACCCGTAGTAAATCAGGCCTCCCAGGGCCGAACCGGTGAACCAGCCGTAACTGTAGAACCAACTGAACGCATCGCTGCCCAGGGACAACAGGGTCAGCACCACCGGTACGCCGAACGCGATGAAACCGAACCAGTTCCACGCCGGGTACACGTCATCGCGGTACAGCCCCGCCAGGTCCAGTTGCTGTTTCTTGATCAGGAAATAGTCCACCACCATGATCCCGGCGATCGGTCCAAGCAAGCTCGAATAACCCAGCAGCCAGTTGGAATACACCGATTCCAGGCTGATCTCGGAGACAATCCAGCCCAGTTTTTTCAGCAGTTCATGGCCCATCAGGGCCAGGCCCACCAGCCCTGTGAGCATCACCGCCATGGTCCGGTTGATCAGCTTGGGCGCCAGGTTCTGGAAGTCATTGGTCGGCGACACAATGTTCGCCGCGGTGTTGGTGGACAAGGTGGCAATGATGATCAAGGCCATGGCCAGCGCGACCCAGAGCGGGCTCTGGATGTGACCGATGAGGGTCACCGGATCGGACACTGTCACCCCCACCAGTTTTTCCGAGGCGGCGGTCAGCACCACGCCCAGGGCGGCGAACAGGAACATGGTCAGCGGCAGGCCGATGATCTGCCCGACGATCTGGTCCTTCTGGCTTTTTGCGTAGCGGCTGAAATCCGGAATGTTCAACGACAGGGTGGCCCAGAAGCCGACCATGGCGGTCAAACCGGCGAAAAAGTAACTCCAGACGCTGGCGCCTTCCGGCCGTTTGGGTGGCTGCGCCATCAACTCGGTCAGGGAAACGTTCGGCATGGCCCACACCAGCAGCCCCAGCCCCACCAGCACCAACAGCGGCGCCGATAGGGTCTCCAACCATTTGATCGACTCGGCCCCGCGCAGCACCACCCACAGGTTCAGGGCCCAGAACACCATGAAGCCAATAACCTCGCCGGTGCCGCCGAGGGATTTCCAGCCCTCGAAGATCGAGCCCAGAAACAGATGGATTGCCAGCCCGCCGAACATGGTCTGGATACCGAACCAGCCACAAGCGACCAGGGCGCGGATCAGGCAGGGTACGTTGGAGCCGATCACCCCGAAGGAGGACCGCAGCAATACCGGGAACGGAATACCGTACTTGGTCCCGGCAAAGGCATTGAGGGTCAGCGGAATCAGGACGATGACGTTGGCCAGCAGGATCGCCAGCAGTGCTTCGCCGACGCTCAGGCCGAAGTACGCTGTCAGCACCCCGCCCAGGGTATAGGTCGGTACGCAGATCGACATGCCGACCCACAGCGCGGTGATGTGCCATTTGTTCCAAGTGCGCTCATGCACCTTGGTCGGGGCAATGTCGTGGTTGTACCTGGGGCTGTCGAGGACGTCACTGCCGGCGTCCAGTTCGTACAACCCGTCGCGCTCGGTGACCTGGGATCTGTTCTGTTGCATGGCCGCTCCACTGTTCTTTTGATTATTTTGCTCATCGGGCTGGCCAACGGAGTAACCGCGAGCCAAACGATGGCCGGAGAACTGACAACTTTTACCTTCCGACCAAGGTGTCAGCGGCGGCAATCAATAAGCGTGCCGCGAAGCGTGCCGCGGACGCTGCCAGGCTTCGGTGCGGATCAGTAAAATCCATGTAAACAACTGATATCTTTTCGTTTTTGTTTCAAAACCAGCCTGCCTGCGACAACTGACCTGCACACTCAGGCTGAATGCCAGGCAAGTTGTCCAACCCGTCAGGACTCATTCTGGTGCGTTATATTTATAGATGAATTTTTCCTTCGCAACAGGCTGACCTCAAATAGCTGATTTCACATGACAAATCTCGACCATATTGGGTTCCTGTCAAGTGCGTCAAAATGGTGAACGGTCGCACCAATATGCGGAATATAAGTTTTATCTGTTTATATTCAATGACTTAAGATAGTTATAAGCATATAAAAAATATTCTTGCTCATTCGCCTAACTCCAGCTAGCGTTTAATCCTGACAGCGCTGACAGGAATACAACTTCCTTAGCCTGCTACATATAAAACACTTAGAACCGGCACAAGCCGGTCTTGCCTGCGAGGAACTCGGAATGTCTCTGTTGATCCGTGGCGCCACTGTAATTACCCATGATGAAAGTTACCGCGCCGATGTCCTCTGCGCCGACGGCTTGATCAAAGCCATCGGTAACAATCTGGAAATTCCCGCAGGCTGCGAAGTGCTCGATGGAAGCGGCCAGTACCTGATGCCCGGCGGCATCGACCCCCATACCCACATGCAACTGCCCTTCATGGGCACAGTCGCCAGCGAGGACTTCTACAGCGGCACCGCTGCGGGCCTTGCCGGCGGCACCACCTCGATCATCGACTTCGTGATCCCCAACCCCCAGCAGTCCCTGCTCGAAGCTTTTCAGCAGTGGCGCGGCTGGGCCGAGAAGTCCGCCGCCGACTACGGCTTTCATGTCGCCATCACCTGGTGGAGCGAGCAGGTCCGCGAGGAAATGGCCGAATTGGTCAGCCAGCACGGGGTCAACAGCTTCAAGCACTTCATGGCCTACAAGAACGCCATCATGGCGGCCGACGACACCCTGGTCGCCAGTTTCGAACGCTGCCTGGAACTCGGGGCCGTGCCCACCGTACATGCGGAGAACGGCGAACTGGTCTATCACCTGCAACGCAAGTTGATGGCCCAGGGCATGACCGGGCCGGAAGCACACCCGCTGTCGCGGCCGTCACAGGTCGAGGGCGAGGCGGCAAGCCGGGCGATCCGCATCGCCGAAACCCTCGGCACGCCGCTGTACCTGGTGCACGTATCGACCAAGGAAGCCCTGGACGAAATCACCTACGCCCGCAGCAAGGGGCAACCGGTCTACGGTGAAGTGCTGGCCGGGCACCTGCTGCTGGATGACAGCGTCTACCAGCACCCGGACTGGCACACCGCCGCCGGTTACGTGATGAGCCCGCCCTTCCGTCCCCGCGGCCACCAGGAGGCACTCTGGCACGGCCTGCAATCGGGCAACCTGCACACCACCGCCACCGATCACTGCTGTTTCTGCGCCGATCAGAAAGCCGCCGGTCGCGACGACTTCAGCAAGATTCCCAATGGCACGGCCGGCATCGAAGACCGCATGGCGGTGCTCTGGGATGAAGGGGTCAACAGCGGGCGCCTGTCGATGCAGGAATTCGTCGCGCTGACCTCCACCAACACCGCGAAGATCTTCAACCTCTACCCGCGCAAGGGCGCGATCCGCGTAGGCGCCGATGCCGACCTGGTGCTGTGGGATCCACAGGGCACTCGCACGATCTCGGCCAAGACCCATCACCAGCAAGTCGACTTCAACATCTTCGAAGGCAAGACCGTGCGCGGCATTCCCAGCCATACCATCAGCCAGGGCCGGCTGGTCTGGGCCGATGGCGACCTGCGGGCCGAACGGGGTGCCGGGCGCTACATCGAACGCCCGGCCTACCCGGCGGTGTTCGACCTGTTGAGCAAGCGCGCCGAACTGCGCAAGCCGGTGGCGGTGAAACGCTGAGATCCGGGCCCACACAGGCCATACAAAAACCAATGCCCGCCAGAGGCAAACCCTCAAATAACCGTGAGGCCTAGACCGTGATCAATTCCCTGAACCACTTGCCCCATCCCCTTGAGGATGGCGCTACCCTCGCCGGCCACTTCAGCGACCTGGCCCCGCCCCTCACTGCGCGCCAGGCCGAAGTCGAAGCCTCGCGTTGCCTGTATTGCTACGACGCGCCCTGCGTCAACGCCTGCCCCAGCGAGATCGACATTCCCTCCTTCATCCGTAACATCCACCAGGACAACGTCCAGGGCGCCGCGCAGAAAATCCTCTCGGCGAACATTCTCGGCGGCAGCTGTGCCCGGGTCTGTCCGACGGAAATCCTCTGCCAGCACGCCTGCGTGCGCAACAACGCCGAGGAATGCGCGCCAGTGTTGATCGGCCTACTGCAACGCTATGCCATCGACAACGCGCACTTTCGCGAGCATCCGTTCCAGCGCGCCGCCGCCACCGGCAAGCGCATTGCCGTAGTCGGCGCCGGCCCCGCCGGGTTGTCCTGCGCACACCGCAGTGCCATGCACGGCCATGAAGTGGTGATCTTCGAAGCCCGGGAAAAAGCCGGTGGACTCAATGAATACGGGATCGCCAAGTACAAGCTGGTGGATGACTTCGCCCAGCACGAACTGGATTTCCTCCTGCAAATCGGCGGCATCGAAATCCGCCACGGGCACAAGCTCGGCGACAACCTGAGCCTCAGCGACCTGCACCAACAGTTCGACGCAGTGTTCCTCGGGCTCGGCCTGGCCGCCAGCAAACAACTGGGCCTGCCCCACGAAGACGCACCGGGCCTGCTGGCCGCCACCGACTACATCCGCGAACTGCGCCAGAGCGATGACCTCAGCCAACTGCCCCTGGCCGAGCATTGCATCGTCCTCGGCGCTGGCAACACAGCCATCGACATGGCCGTGCAAATGGCTCGCCTGGGGGCCCGTGACGTCAACCTGGTGTACCGCCGGGGCCTGGAGGAGATGGGCGCGACCGACCACGAGCAAGACATCGCCAAGGCCAATCAGGTGCGGCTGATGACCTGGGCCCAACCCGAGGAAGTCTTGCTCGACGCTAAAGGCCAGGTGCGCGGCATGCGCTTCGCCCGCACCCGCCTGGATGAGGGGCGGTTGGTCAACACCGGCGAGACCTTCGAACTGGCCGCCGATGCGATCTTCAAGGCCATCGGCCAGAGCTTCGACGAGCACGCCCTGAGCGATCCGCTGGCCTGCCAACTGCAGCGCCAGGGCGGGCGAATCCAGGTGGACGAGCAGATGCGCACCAGTATTCCCGGGGTCTATGCCGGCGGCGATTGCACCAGCCTCGACCAGGACCTGACCGTGCAAGCGGTGCAGCACGGCAAGCTCGCCGCGCACGCCATGCATGCCCAACTCATGCTCAACGTGGAGGCTGCGTAATGGCCGATCTCTCGATTGTCTTCGCCGGCATCAAGGCCCCCAACCCGTTCTGGTTGGCCTCCGCACCGCCCACCGACAAGGCCTACAACGTGGTCCGGGCCTTCGAGGCCGGCTGGGGCGGCGTGGTCTGGAAAACCCTGGGCGAGGACCCGGCGGCGGTCAACGTCTCGTCCCGCTATTCCGCGCACTTTGGCGCCAACCGTGAAGTCATGGGCATCAACAACATCGAGCTGATCACCGACCGCTCGCTGGAGATCAACCTGCGGGAAATCACCCAGGTCAAGAAAGACTGGCCGGATCGCGCCCTGATCGTCTCGCTGATGGTGCCCTGCGTCGAAGAGTCGTGGAAACACATCCTGCCGCTGGTGGAAGCCACCGGCGCCGACGGCATCGAGCTGAACTTCGGCTGCCCCCACGGCATGCCGGAGCGCGGCATGGGCGCGGCAGTGGGCCAGGTGCCGGAATACGTCGAGCAAGTCACCCGCTGGTGCAAGACCTATTGCTCGTTGCCGGTGATCGTCAAGCTCACGCCGAACATCACCGACATCCGCGTCGCCGCCCGTGCAGCCCATCGTGGCGGGGCCGATGCGGTGTCGCTGATCAATACCATCAACTCAATCACCAGCGTCGACCTCGACCGCATGGTCGCCCTGCCCATGGTTGGCACCCAGAGTACCCACGGAGGTTACTGCGGTTCGGCAGTCAAGCCGATTGCCTTGAACATGGTCGCCGAAATCGCCCGCGACCCGCAGACCCAGGGCCTGCCGATCTGCGGTATCGGTGGCATCGGCAGTTGGCGCGACGCCGCCGAATTCCTCGCCCTGGGCAGCGGCGCAGTGCAAGTGTGCACCGCAGCGATGCTGCATGGTTTTCGGATCGTCGAGGACATGAAGGACGGCCTGTCGCGCTGGATGGACAGCCAAGGTTACGCCAGCGTGCAGGACTTCGCCGGGCGCGCGGTGGGCAACACCACCGACTGGAAGTACCTGGACATCAACTACCAGGTGATCGCCCGGATCGACCAGCAAGCCTGCATCGGTTGCGGACGCTGCCACATCGCCTGCGAAGATACCTCGCACCAAGCCGTGGCCAGCCTCAAGCAGGCCGACGGCAGCCACAAGTACCAGGTGATCGACGACGAATGCGTGGGCTGCAACCTGTGCCAGATCACCTGCCCGGTGCAGGACTGCATCGAGATGGTGGCGGTCGATAACGGCAAACCCTTCCTCGACTGGAACCACGATCCGAGGAACCCCTACCACGTTGCGGGGTGAAATCAGCGGGAGATTGTCACCCCCACGACCTAGCAGATCTGCTAGTAGACAACACTGAAGAAAAATCGGAGGCTCAGACAAGCCCAACCAGCCACAGAGCCCCCTGCCCATGGCCCCTTCATCATTGACGATACTGGCCCGGTATCAATACGACCCACTGGACCGTCTCATGGGCGTGGGACTCCTGGAACGCGCGAGCACGCGACGCTTCTATCAGGAGAACTATCTGGTGACCGAGCTGGACGGCCAGGGACAACGTTCGATCGTTCGCCATGCAGCCCAGCCGTTGGCACAGCGACAAAGCATGGCCGGTGTCAGCGAGACAACGCTATTGGTAACCGATCGAGCACATTCGCTGCTGCTGACCTTGACCGGCAACAACCCGCAGCAACTGGCCTACACGGCCTACGGACACCATCCGGCCGAAAGCGCTTTAAGCCATTTGCTCGGCTTCAACGGGGAGTGTCCGGACTCAATAACCGGACACTATTTACTGGGACAGGGCAAGCGTGCCTTTAATCCGGTATTGATGCGGTTCAATAGCCCGGATGAGTTAAGCCCTTTCGAAGAGGGCGGACTTAACCCGTATGTTTATTGTGCCGGCGACCCTATCAACTTCAGCGACCCGACTGGCAATGTGAAGCTCCGTATCGTAACGGAACTCCACAATCGAAGTCAGCAGGCATTTGCGGCAAGAGCCCCGGTTCTCCCCCCAAGAACAATCCCGACCCTGAATGATCTACTGGACGCACCTATAACCTCTACAGCGAGCCGTGCTCAATCAACTGCATCACTGAACATACCGAGCACGAACAGCCATTCTCGGCTACAGAGTGAGGAGTTTACACACGAACTTCCTGTCACAAAAACCAATAAACGCAAAGAAAAAGCGCCATACTCCAAAAGTGGTCTTAGGGGTAGGACGCTTACCAGTAGCGCAAAAAAATATGACAAGTACAAACAAGAAAAAACGCCGAAGTTTAAAACATGGGCCACTGAACAGCAACAAAAAAAATGGGATGAACTGACCAGCACGATATCAGACCTTACCCGTCAAAAAGTGCCAATCGCCGAACTCGGGGGACTTAACGCCGACCTTCGACGTACCGCGATGCAAATAAAACAGCACAGCGTCGATATTTTTGAACAACAGGCTAGCGCCCAACAAATCAGGAAAAAATAACTTATCCGTGCGCTACGGTTACTACGCCTCACAACCTCAGCGCACAGCTCAAGGCTCCAACCCAATCCCCCGCAAGATCACACTCGTCACCGTTTGTACCTCCTTCTCGAACTGCATGTCCGACAGCGGCTGGTGCTCGTTGAGAATGTTCACTTGGTGGTCGAAGTCGGCGTAGTGCTGGGTCGAGGCCCAGATCATGTACAGCAGGCTGGAAGGCTCGACCGGGAGGATGCGTTGGTCGTCGACCCACTGGCGGATTTTGGCTTCCTTCATCTTGGCCCAGTCGTACAGGCTGGCGTCCAGCGCCTGGCCCAGGGTCGGTGCGCCGTGGATGATTTCATTGGCCCAGACTTTCGAGCCATAGGGTCGGCTGCGCGAATGGTTCATCTTGGCGCGAATGTAGCTGCTCAGGACCACCCGTGGATCGTCGAACATCTCGAAGCACAGCGCGTCCTGCTTCCACACTTCCAGCAAGTCGAAGAGCACCGCGCTGTAGAGTTCGGTCTTGGTGCTGAAGTAGTAATGCAGGTTGGAGCGACGCCGCCGAATTCCTGGTATCCCACAAACCTCAAGCGTAATTGAGCGTCCCCACGAACTAGCAGATCTGCTAGCTAGACAACACTGAAGAAGTATCACAGGCTCAGACAAGCCCAACCAGCCACAGAGCCCCCTGCCCATGGCCCCTTCATCATTGACGATACTGGCCCGGTATCAATACGACCCACTGGACCGTCTCATGGGCGTGGGACTCCTGGAACGCGCGAGCACGCGACGCTTCTATCAGGAGAACTATCTGGTGACCGAGCTGGACGGCCAGGGGCAACGATCGATCGTTCGCCATGCAGCCCAGCCGTTGGCACAGCGACAAAGCATGGCCGGTGTCAGCGAGACAACGCTATTGGTAACCGATCGAGCACATTCGCTGCTGCTGACCTTGACCGGTGCCTTCTTGCAACACCTGAGTTACACCGGCTACGGGCACGCGCCGGTCGAGAGTGGATTGAGTCGTTTGCTGGGGTTCAATGGCGGGTGCCCGGATCGAATCACCGGGCACTATTTACTGGGAAAAGGCAAGCGCGCCTTTAATCCGGCATTGATGCGGTTCAATAGCCCGGATGAATTAAGCCCTTTCGAAGAAGGGGGACTTAATGCATATGCTTATTGTGCCGGTGATCCTATCAACTATTACGATCCAACCGGCAATGCGCGGTTCCATGTATTAATTATGGGCATGAACCCAACACGTGATTCGGTAATAGTGCGCAACCCAATGTACAATGTAAAAAAAACCACTGCCACAACAGCCAGTCTCAGCGCTCCACAGCACATCAACGCACCAACCGGACCTTCAACCCAACAACCAGGACCCAGCAATTCCAGCGTGATCGCCCAGCCCATTAACGTTCCTCACCCGCTTCCTGCCGCCACCAATAAGTGGATAACTTCACGCTACACTAAAAACATCAACAACAGCAACAGCAACAAAAAATTTACATCAAAACTAAAAACTAACGTAGATAAATACGATCAGCACATAAAAGATAAAACACCAAACTTCACAACCATAGCCAGCGATTACCAGAGCACCCAATGGAGTGCGTTGAATACAAAACTAGACTCAACGCACAAACAAAAAAAACCTCTTACCCATCAGAAAATAATTCGTAAACTAGAAGACCTAGCGGCCAGAATAAAGACCGACAGCGTTAATATCTATGAAACCCGGAACAACATCAGGCATAGCGTGTCATAACCACAACGTACCCCTCAAGGCTCCAACCCAATCCCCCGCAAGATCACACTCGTCACCGTCTGCACCGCCCGCTCGAACTGCATGTCCGACAGCGGCTGGTGCTCGTTGAGAATGTTCACCTGGTGATCGAAGTCAGCGTAGTGCTGGGTCGAGGCCCAGATCATGTACAGCAGGCTGGAAGGCTCGACCGGGAGGATGCGTTGGTCGTCGACCCACTGGCGGATTTTGGCTTCCTTCATCTTGGCCCAGTCGTACAGGCTGGCGTCCAGTGCCTGGCCCAGGGTCGGTGCGCCGTGGATGATTTCATTGGCCCAGACTTTCGAGCCATAGGGTCGGCTGCGCGAATGGTTCATCTTGGCGCGAATGTAGCTGCTCAGGACCACCCGCGGATCGTCGAACATCTCGAAGCACAGCGCGTCCTGCTTCCACACTTCCAGCAAGTCGAAGAGCACCGCGCTGTAGAGTTCGGTCTTGGTGCTGAAGTAGTAATGCAGGTTGGAGCGTGGCAGTTGCACTTCCCTGGCGATGTCCGCCATCGCGGTGCTGCCAAAGCCTTTTTCGGCGAAGACTTTTTCCGCGGCCAGGAGGATTTTCTCGACGTTGCTGCGACGGATCTCGATCTTGTGATTGCCCATGGGGGCTCCCTGTCAGCGGCATTGTCCAAGACTAGCATTGGCGACACACGAAACGAAACGTGTACGCCCAGGGCCACCAATGATTACCGCTCAACCCAGCAACTGGCTCAACACCGCGCGCAACTTGCCGGGTTTCACCGGTTTGTTCAGCAGCGGCGCATCGAGTTTCTGCAAGGATTGCCGGCATTGGTCAGTGCGGTCGGCGGTGATGATCACTGCCGGGATCACCTGCTGGAAATGCTCGCGCAAATGCCGCACCACCTCACAGCCCACTACCCCGTGGTCCAGGTGATAGTCCGCCAGAATCAACTCCGGAGCCTGGCCCATCAAGTTGCTCAGGGCCGAGCTTTCATCGGTGGCCGTGACCACCTCGCAGCCCCACTGCCCGAGCAACGCACTCATGCTTTGCAGGATGCTCACTTCGTTGTCCAGCACCAGCAGCCGTCGGCCCGGCAGCGGATTGCCGGTGCCCGCCTGGGGCACCGCGAGACTGATGGGCAGAGGGATGTCGTCGGAAATCGGCACATCGATGCTGAACATCGAACCGCGTCCTGGCAAGGAATGCACCTGGACCCGGTAATCGAGGATCTTGGCGATCCGCTCGACGATCGCCAGCCCAAGGCCGACGCCCTTGCGGTCGGCCGCGCGGCCGACATCCAGTTGATTGAATTCGAGGAAGATCGATTCCAGGCGATCTGCCGCAATCCCACGCCCGGTATCCCAGACTTCCAGGCGCAACAGTGCGCCCCGTCGGCGAGCGGCCAGCAGGATGCTGCCCTGCTCGGTGTAGCGGCAGGCGTTGCTGAGGAAGTTGCGCAGGATGCGGGTCATCAGTCGCAGGTCGGTACGGATCCCGAAGTCACCCATGCGCACCCGCAAATTCAGCCCGGCGGCTTCAGCCACCGACTGGAACTCCGAGACCAGCGGGCCGAGCAATTCGTCGAGCCGATACAGGGCGACGTCCGGTTTTACCGCTGCCTGATCCAGGCGCGAGATATCCAGCAAGTCAGTGAGCAAATCCTCGGCCCCTTCCAGGGCCTGGTGAGTGCGCTCCACCAACACCTGCTCGACCTCGGGCAGATGACGCTCGCGCAGGGTCGAAACCAGCAGCCGCGCGGCGTTTAGCGGTTGCAGCAGGTCGTGACTGGCCGCGGCCAGGTACTTGTCCTTGCTGTGGTTGGCGGCCTGGGCGGCATCCCGGGCATCACGCAGGGCTTGCTCGATCTGCTCGCGCTCGGCGATCTGCTGTTGCAGGTTGCGGTTGGCCTCGAGCAATTCGTCGGTGCGTGCGGTGACCCGTTGCTCCAGTTGATCATTGAGCTGTTGCAGGCGCTCCTGGGCCAGCTTGCGTTCGGTGATGTCGGCGACAAACCCTTCCACCAAGCCCTCCTGATCGGGCTTGAGCAACAGGTTCATCAGCACGTCCAGTGCGCTGCCGTCCTTGCGCCGCAGTTGGGTTTCGTAGCCCAGCAGGCTGCGCTCGCGCTGCAGGATCTCGCGGATCTGCTCCAGCTCGCGGGCACCGCCGACAAACAGCGTGTCGGCCAGGTCCGTCAGGGAGAACAGGACATCCTGCGGGTCTGTGTAGCCGAGCATCCGCGCCAGCGCCGGGTTGGCCGCACGCATGCCTTCCAGCAAGCTGGCCTGGAACACCCCGTGCACGGCGTTTTCGAACAGCCACTTGTAGCGATTGCGCTCGGCTTCCAGCTCTTGCAGGCGCGCCGCCAGTTCCGGGTAATGACTCTTGCGGGCCGAGTGGTTGCCCAGCCCCAGCAGCCCGGCCAGCGCCTGTTGCTGCTGCTCAGAGGGCTTCGCCATAGACGACCTCGACATCCCGCTGACTGGACTCGCGCGGATTGGTGAGGATGCACGGGTCATCCATCGCGTGTTGCGAGAGAAACGGGATGTCCGCCGTACTGACCCCATGCAGGCCCAGGGTTTCGTGGAAACCGATGGCGTGCTTGAGCGCGATCAGGTGCTCCACCAGGCGCCCGCAGATCTGCCGGTGATTGAGGCCACGGCAGTCAATGCCAAAGGTCTCGGCGATCACCTTGAAGCGCTCCGGCGCCGAGCTGTAGTTGAACGCCACCACGTGCTCCACCAGCACCGCGTTGCACAGCCCGTGCGGCAGGTCGAGAAAGCCGCCGAGGCTGTGGGACATGGCATGCACCGCGCCGAGGATCGCATTGGAGAACGCCAGCCCGGCCTGCATGCTGCCGAGCATGATTTTTTCCCGCAGGGCGATATCCGCCGGGTTGGCGATCATCTGCACCAGGTTGCCGTTGATCAGCCGCATCGCTTCCAGGGCGTGGGGGTCGGTCAGCGGCCCGTGCCCGGTGGACACGAAGGCTTCGATGGCATGCACCAACGCGTCAATGCCAGTACAGGCCGACAGGAACGGGTCCATGCTCAGGGTGGTTTCCGGGTCGATCAGCGACACGTCAGGCACCACCGCCTTGCTGACGATGGAAAACTTCATGCGCTCCTGCTGGTTGGAAATGATCACGAACTGCGACACGTCCGCCGAGGTGCCGGCAGTGGTCGGGATCAGGATCAGCGGCGGGCTGGGGACACGAATGGTGTCCACGCCTTCGAACTCGAGAATGCTGCGGCCGTGGGCGACCACAATGCCAATGCCTTTGCCGCAGTCCATCGGGCTGCCGCCACCGACCGCGACAATCACGTCGCAGTGATTTTCCCGGTACAGCTCGGCGCCGAGCATGACTTCTTCGACCCGCGGATTGGGCGACACGTCGCTGTAGAGGAAATACTCGATGCCCTGGGCCTGAAGGCTGGCCTCGACATCGGCCACCCAGCCGGCGGCAATCACCCCCGGGTCGCTGACCACCAGTACCTTGCGGGCACCAAAGGTCTTCGCATAGTTGCCGACGTTGTGCCGGCAACCGGCACCGAAGATGATTTCAGGGGAAACGAACTTACGCAGTTGGCTGAGACTCTGGCTCATTGGAAAGCCTGTTTTTTATTGTTTTGAAAGGTAACAGCCACACTAACCGATCCGGTGGTGAATGCAATCAGACCATTGGGTACCCCCAGAGCGAACCAGATCTGACTATCTATCCGCGATAAATCAACCGCGAAGCCTTTTCGTTGCGCAGCGTCAGCGCCTCCATGCCCGGCCCGGGTGCCTCGGCTTCTTCCCGGGCCTTGAGGATCACCCCGTGGTGCGCCGACTTGCTGCACACCGGATCAGCATTGGCGGCGTCGCCGGTGAGCATGAACGCCTGGCAACGACAGCCGCCCAGGTCCTTGTGCTTTTCATCGCAAGAGCGACACGGCTCCTTCATCCAGGCATCACCGCGAAAACGGTTGAAGCCGAACGAGTCATTCCAGATGTGCTCGATGCTGTGCTCGCGCACATTGGGGAACGCCACGGGCAACTGCCGGGCGCTGTGACACGGCAGCGCGGTGCCGTCGGGGGTGATGTCGAGAAACAGGTTGGCCCAGCCGTTCATGCAGGTCTTGGGACGCTCCTCGTAGTAGTCCGGGGTGACGAAAATCAGTTTGCACGGATGGCCTTGCGCCTCAAGCCGCTTGCGGTACTCCTGGGTGATCGCCTCGGCGCGCTGCAACTGGTCGCGGGTCGGCAGCAGGCCCACCCGGTTGAGTTCGGCCCAGCCGTAGAACTGACAGGTGGCCAGCTCGACAAAGTCGGCCTCCAGTTCCAGGCACAGCTCGATGATCTGCTCGATGCGGTCGATGTTGTGCCGGTGCGTGACAAAATTCAGCACCATCGGGTAACCCTGGGCCTTGACTGCCCGGGCCATCGCCAGTTTTTGCGCGAAGGCTTTGCGCGAGCCGGCGAGCATGTTGTTCACCGCTTCGTCGGCCGCCTGGAAGCTGATCTGGATATGGTCCAGCCCGGCCACTTTGAAATCCCGCACTTTCTGTTCGGTCAGGCCAATGCCCGAGGTGATCAGGTTGGTGTAATAGCCCATGTCCCGAGCGGCCTTGATCAGCTCGGCGAGGTCCTGGCGCACCAGCGGCTCGCCACCGGAAAAGCCCAGTTGCGCGGCGCCCATGTCGCGGGCCTCGCGGAATACCCGAATCCACTCGGCGGTACTCAGTTCCTCGCCGTGCCGGGCAAAATCCAGCGGGTTGGAGCAATAGGGGCATTGCAACGGGCAGCGATAGGTCAGCTCCGCCAGCAACCACAGCGGTGGACCGGGTGGCGTTTCACTCAATCCAGAATTGCGCATGGGCCACCTCCAGGAACGCCAGGACATCCTCGTCGATCCCCGGCACCCCGGGGAAACTGGCGCTCAGTTGAGTAATGATCGCCGCCACACTGCGTTGGCCGTCCACCAGGCTGAGGATCTGCCCGGCGCTGGTATTGAGCTTGATCATGCCCTCGGGGTACAGCAGCACGTGACAGTCCTGGCGCGGTTCCCATTGCAGGCGAAAACCACGGCGCAGCACGGGTGCCTGTTCGTGTTTGATCAGGTTCACAGGGCGATCCCCCGGTGCCAGACATTGGCGCTGGTCACCGTGTGGTACGGCGGGCGCTCCAGTTCGTAGGCCAGGCTCATGGCATCGAGCATGCTCCACAGCACATCGAGCTTGAACTGGAGGATGTCGAGCATGCGTTGCTGGCCGGCGGCGGTGACGTAATGCGCCAAGGTAATCTGCAGCCCATGCTCGACGTCGCGACGGGCCTGCCCCAGGCGCGTGCGGAAATACTGGTAGCCGGCCGGGTCGATCCAGGGGTAATGCTGGGGCCAGGCGTCCAGGCGCGACTGGTGGATCTGCGGGGCGAACAGCTCGGTCAGCGAACTGCTCGCTGCCTCCTGCCAGCAGGCGCGCCGGGCGAAATTGACGTAGGCATCCACGGCAAACCGCACCCCCGGCAGCACCAACTCCTGGGACAGCACTTGTTCGCGGGTCAGCCCGACGGCTTCGCCGAGGCGCAACCAGGCCTCGATCCCGCCTTCGCTGCCCGGCGCGCCGTCGTGATCGAGCAAGCGTTGCAGCCACTGCCGCCGCACCTCGCGGTCCGGACAATTGGCCAGGATCGCTGCGTCCTTCAGCGGGATGTTCAACTGGTAGTAGAACCGATTGGCGACCCAGCCCTGGATCTGCTGGCGAGTGGCACGCCCGGCGTACATGGTTTGGTGGAACGGGTGATGGATGTGGTAATAGGCGCCCTTGGCACGTAGGGCGGCTTCGAATTCGCTGGGGGTCATTGGCTGGTCAATCATTGTGCTTCTCCTGGCGGTTCGGTGAGGTCTGGGGGGCATCGCGGGCACGCCCGCTCCCACAAGGGTCCGAGGCAGCCTGCTGGCGAAAGGCCCTACAGGTCGATGTGCATGCCGTCATAGGCCACTTCGATCCCGCGCCGCTCAAGCTCCGCCCGCTCGGCCGAGTCCGGGTCGAGGATCGGGTTGGTGTTGTTGATGTGGATCAACACCTTGCGCTGGCGTGGAAAGCCCTCCAGCACCTCAAGCATGCCGCCCGGGCCGCTTTGCGCCAGGTGCCCCATCTCGCGGCCCAGGCTCTGGCCGACTTCGCACAGGCGCATCTCGTCGTCGCGCCACAGCGTGCCATCGAGCAACAGGCAATCGGCGCGCTGCATCCAGCCGAGCAATTCGTCGTCGACCTGGCCCAGGCCCGGGGCATAGAACAACGACGCACCGCTGCGCCGGTCCTCGATGAACAGACCGATGGTGTCACCCGGCTGCGGGTTGCCACGATTCGGCGAATACGGTGGTGCGTTGCTGACCAACGGGATGGCCCGGAACTCAAGGTGCGCGCAAGCAGCGATGCTGAACGGCGCGCGGTCCAGGCCGATGGGTGACCACTGCAGGCCGCCGTTCCAGTGGGCCAGCATGTCAAACAAGGGAAACCCGCTGCTCAGGTCCTGATGAACCCGTTCGGTGCACCACACGGTGTGCGGACAGCCTTCGCGCAGGCTCAACAGGCCGGTGCAGTGGTCGATCTGGCTGTCCATCAGGATGATTCCGTTAATCGCCGTATCCCGCAGCCGGCGCGCCGGTTGCAGCGCGGGGAAACTTTCCAGCTGCGCGCGAATGTCTGGCGAAGCGTTGCACAGCACCCAGTCCACAGCGTTGTCACTCAGGGCAATCGAGGACTGCGTACGCCGTTGCGCACGCAGGCTGCCCGCGCGCACGCCAGCGCACTGGCGGCAATTGCAGTTCCACTGCGGAAAACCGCCACCGGCGGCGGAACCGAGGACACGGATGTGCATGGGCATTGCTCCAGAAGGCAGGCCCGGCCAACGCAGTAGCTGGCCGGGTGGACAATCAACGGTTGGCGAAATACATCGTCACTTCGAAGCCAATGCGCAGATCGGTAAACGCGGGTTTAGTCCACATGGGTCATTCCTCTTCTTGTGCCGGGCGATTCCGGTACAGGCATTAATGCACGGGGCTTGAGGTGACCGAATGCTACTTTCGAAGGAGTTGGCGGGGTGATTTGGTAGGGGGTGTTGCGCAATTTTTCAGTAACACCTTCAGACCTGTGGGAGCGGGCACCCGCTTGCGGCTTGCCCGCGATAGCGGTCGTACAGTTCAACATTGATGTTGAATGTGCTGGCCCCATCGCGGGCAAGCCGCAAGCGGGCGCCCGCTCCCACAGGTTTTGTGTCGTGTTTAAGGGATCAGAAGAACCCCAGCGGATTGATGTCGTAGCTCACCAGCAGGTTCTTGGTCTGCTGGTAGTGGTCGAGCATCATCTTGTGGTTTTCCCGGCCGACCCCGGACTTCTTGTAGCCACCGAACGCGGCATGGGCCGGGTACAGGTGGTAGCAGTTGGTCCACACGCGGCCAGCCTTGATCGCCCGGCCCATACGGTAGGCGCGGTTGATGTCGCGGGTCCACAGGCCAGCACCGAGACCGAACTCACTGTCGTTGGCAATCGCCAGGGCCTCGGCTTCGTCCTTGAAGGTGGTGACACCGACTACCGGGCCGAAGATTTCCTCCTGGAACACGCGCATCTTGTTGTGACCCTTGAGCAGGGTCGGCTGGATGTAATAGCCGCTGGACAGGTCGCCCTCCAGACGCTCGGCCGCACCGCCAGCAAGCAGTTCGGCGCCCTCCTCCTGGGCAATCTGCAGGTACGAGAGGATCTTGTCGTATTGCTGCTCGGAAGCCTGGGCGCCGACCATGGTTTCGGTATCCAGCGGGTTGCCGCGCTTGATCTTGACGATCTTCTTCATCACCTGGGCCATGAACGGCTCGTAGATCGACTCCTGCACCAGCGCCCGGGACGGGCAGGTGCAGACTTCGCCCTGGTTGAAGAACGCCAGCACCAGGCCTTCAGCGGCCTTCTCGATGAACGCAGGCTCGGCATTCATGATGTCTTCGAAGAAGATGTTCGGCGACTTGCCACCCAGCTCCACCGTGCTCGGAATAATGTTCTCGGCGGCGCAATGCATGATGTGCGCGCCCACCGGAGTCGAGCCGGTGAAGGCAATCTTGGCGATGCGCTTGCTGGTGGCCAGGGCTTCACCGGCTTCGCGACCAAAACCCTGGACGATGTTCAGCACGCCGGCGGGCAGCAGGTCGGCGATCAGTTCGGCGAAGACCATGATCGACAGCGGCGTCTGCTCGGCTGGCTTGAGCACGATGCAGTTGCCGGCCGCCAGCGCCGGGGCGAGTTTCCAGGCGGCCATCAGCAGCGGGAAGTTCCAGGGGATGATCTGCCCGACCACGCCCAGGGGTTCGTGGAAGTGGTAGGCGGTGGTCAACTCGTTGATTTCTGCGGCACCGCCTTCCTGGGCGCGGATGCAACCGGCGAAGTAGCGGAAGTGGTCGGCGGCCAGCGGCACGTCGGCGTTGAGGGTCTCGCGCACGGCCTTGCCGTTGTCCCAGGTTTCGGTGACCGCGAGGATTTCCAGGTTCTGCTCGATGCGGTCAGCAATTTTCAGCAGCACCAGGGAGCGATCCTGGGCCGACGTCTTGCCCCAGGCATCTGCCGCTGCATGGGCGGCATCCAGGGCGCGGTCGATGTCGGCGGCGCTGGAGCGCGGGAACTCGGAGATCACCTCGCCGGTGACCGGCGAGGTGTTGGTGAAGTACTGGCCATTGATCGGCGCAACAAATTCACCGCCGATGAAATTGCCATAGCGCGGCTTGAAGGAAACAACAGCGCCTGGGGTACCGGGTTGTGCGTAGATCATGCTGGGCCTCTGTCTTGGTCAATGCCTGTCGGGCAAACAGGCGATGCACCGATAGTAGAGAGCCCCGCGTGCCAGACGTATGCGCCGTTGGCAGGGGGGCTCTCGTTATTTGGTACTGGGTTATGCGGTGAACTCCGGATCAATGCTTGGCGACGAGCTCCTTCGGCAACTTGAAGGTCCAGAGCATGCCGCCCTGGTTGAAGTCCTTGACCCGCTTGGCCACTTCGCCGCCCCACAGAGGTACGGCACCGCCCCAGCCCGAGAGCACCGAGACGTATTGTTCGCCGTCCATTTCCCAGGTCACGGGTGAGCCCAGGACCCCGGAGCCGGTCTGGAACTCCCAGACTTTTTCCCCGGTCTTGGCGTTGAACGCCTGCAGGAAGCCTTCCGGCGTACCGGTGAACACCAGGTTGCCCTTGGTGGTCAGCACCCCACCCCACAGCGGCGCGAAGTTCTTGTGGCGCCAGACTTCCTTGCCGGTTTTCGGATCAATTGCCCGCAGCACGCCGATGTAGTCTTCGTTCAGCGGCTTGATGGTGAAGCCGGCACCGAGGAATGCCGCGCCTTTTTTGTAGGCGATGCCTTCGTTCCAGATGTCCATGCCCCACTCGTTGGAGGGCACATAGAACAGCCCGGTGTCCTTGTTGTAGGCCATCGGCATCCAGTTCTTGGCCCCCAGGAACGCCGGCGCGACAAACACCGAGCTGCCCTTGGCCTCGCTGCCCGGAGCACCCGGTCGGCTGGCTTCGTTGTAGATTGGCCGGCCATTTTTATCCAGGCCGGTGGCCCAGGTGATCTTGTCGACAAACGGGAAGCCACGGATGAACTTGCCGTTGGTGCGGTCCAGCACGTAGAAGAACCCGTTGCGGTCAGCGGTGGCAGCAGCCTTGATCTCTTTGCCGCCTTCGTTGTAGTTGAACGACACCAGTTCGTTCACCCCGTCATAGTCCCAACCATCGTGGGGCGTGCTCTGGAAGTGCCACTTGATGGTGCCGTCGTCCGGGTTGAGGGCCAGGCGCGACGAGGAGTAGAGGTTGTCGCCAGGACGCAGGTGCGAATTCCACGGAGCCGGGTTGCCGGTGCCGAACAGCAGCAGGTTGGTTTCCGGGTCGTAGTAGCCGCCCAGCCACGGCGCGGCGCCACCGGTCTTCCACAGATCGCCTGGCCAGGTCTTGCCCGCTTCGCCACCGGAAATGCCGTTCTCGACCGCCTTGCCGTCCTTGTAGACGTAGCCCATGTGACCTTCGACCGTTGGCCGGCTCCACAGCAGTTCGCCGTTTTTCGGGTCGTAGGCTTCGATCTTGCCCACCACGCCAAACTCGCCACCGGCAACCCCGGTGATCAGCTTGCCGTTGATCACCAGCGGCGCGGCACTGATGGAGTAGCCTTCCTTGTGGTCGGCGACTTTTTTGCTCCAGACCACTTTGCCGGTGTCCTTGTTCAAGGCCACCAGCTTGGCGTCGAGGGTGCCGAAGAACACCAGGTCACCGTACAGCGCCACGCCGCGGTTGATCACGTCGCAGCAGGGGCGGATGTCATCGGGCAGGCGCGCATCGTATTGCCAGAGCTTCTTGCCGGTGCGCGCGTCCACCGCAAACACCCGCGAATAGGAGCCGGTCATGTACATCACGCCGTCCTTGATCATCGGCTGCGCTTGCTGGCCACGCTGTTTTTCGCCACCGAAGGAGAATGCCCAGACGGGGCGCAGGTCCTTGACGTTATTCACGTTGAGGGTGTCCAGCGGGCTGTAGCGCTGACCCTGGACGCCCAGACCGTTGGTGACGATCTGCTCCGGGTTTTTCGGGTCCTGGAGAATGTCCTGGTCGCTGACGGCGGCCAGGGCCGTGCCGGACAGCAGCATGGCGCTGAGCAGTGCACACAGGACGAAGGGTTGGCGACGTGCGGGTTGGGTCATGGCGGCTACCTCTGCGGTTTTTGTTATACCCGGGAAATTTTCCCGGTCTGGAGCAGATTCTTCAGCGCCACGACCCTGGCAACAATTGCCCGCAGTGTGGAGATTGTTAGTTCCTTGGTAGGGGGTCGAGCCCGTAGCCGATGCGACGGGGTTACGGGGTGGAGTCAATCCGCTGCATCTGCTCGCGCTCATAGCGCGGATACAAATGACTGACGCTGCGGATCAATTCGTAGCGGCTCAGGCTGATGGCGGCGAAGCGCTCGGGGATCGGGCTGCGGATCATCTCGCCCATGTCGCTGCCGTTGGCGGCACCGTCGCGCAGCAGTTGGTCGAGCCAGGCCAGGTAGTCGCGCATCTGCTCGAACGGACGCGCATCGCTGGCCACCGGGCCGTGACCGGGCACCACTTGCGTCCAGGGCAAACCCTGCAGCGTGGCAATGTCGGCCAACCACACCGACAACCCCGGGCTGTTGGGCGTGGTCAGGGCTCGCTGATAAAACACCAGGTCACCGGCAAACAGCACGCCGGTTCGCTGGTCGAGAATAGCCAGATCTGCGCCGGTATGCCCACCCAGGCTCAGCAGTTGCAAATCGTGATTCCCAAAACTTTTCAGCCCCGGCGCCAGGGTCTGGGTTGGCAGCACCACCTCGGTGCCGCGCATCCAGTCGCCGACCATCCGGTACATGTTCTCGGCCATGGCGTCACCCTGCTGTTGCAGGAGCTCGGTGGTACCGGGCAAGGCGCCAATGGGCACATCACTGAACGCCTGGTTGCCCAGCACGTGGTCAGGATGGTGATGGGTCAACAGCAGCTGGATCACCGGCTTGTCAGTGACCGTTGCGATCGCCTTGCGCAGGGCCTCGCCGTAGCGTTTGGAGGGCCCGCTGTCGATCACCACTACTCCTTGGCGGGTGACGATGAACGCGGTGTTGACGATATTGCCGCCGTTGGCCTTGGCAAAATTGTCGGTGCTGCCCTCCAGCAGCCAGGTGTCTTCGGCGATCTGTCGCGGGCTGAGCACATAGTCGAGATCCGCCAGGGCCGGCAGGCTCAGCGACAGGCACAACAACAGCATCCAGCGCATCAGGTACTCCTTGGGCTCAGGGCAGGGTTGCGGAAAATTGGTTGCCGCTGTTGTCACGCAGCAGCAGGCGCGTCTGCCCTGCCCCTTCGATATCGAAGGCCAGGCTGGGGTTTTCACTGACCGCAGGGAACAACTCCAGGCGGGCCATGAGCTGGTCGTCCTGGTCACGCAGTTCAGCGTGGTTGAGGAAGAATTCCGGGATCCCGCCAACCATGCCGTTGTCCATCGGATGGGCTACCTGCAGGCGCAAGCGGCTGAAGCTGTCCCGCGGATAACGGCCACCGAGCACTTCGCCAATGTGTTCTTCCCAGCCTGGCTGGCTGCGCACCACACTCGGCGCCGTGCAGCCGCCACCCGCGGCGTCGATCAGGGTCGAGCCAACGTGCCACAGGCCGTCCCGGGTCTGCACCGCCGCGCGCAGGGGCGTGGCCTGCTCGATACGGATACGGATCGCCAGCCACGGCAGCACCCCGCCGAGCGGTTCGAAGTCGACGATCTTCGGCAACGGATTCAACTCGGCCCAGGCGAGGATTCTCACCACCTCGCCCTTGAATGCCCGGGCGTCGATTTCCAGTGGCACCTGGCGCGCATCCTCGGCAAACGGTGGCGCCAGCAGCTTGACCCGCTCATCGAACACGAACGGCGCATCGCCGAGCATCTGCTTGTGATAGAAGGCCCACATCACCGACGGCACCGGATCCTTCCCTGGGTCGACCGGCGCGGCCACCGCCAACAACGGCAGCCAGCAGGCCAACAGACAACTCGCTCGCCAGTTCATCGCAGCTCCTATTGATACATCTCGGGCACGTCGTAGCGCAGGCCGTAATGGCTATACAGGGCTTGCACCGCACCCTCGCGGATCAAACCTTCCAGCGCCTCTTCGACGGCGTAGGCCAGTTGACGGTTGCTCTCGTGCACCGCCATGCCGATTTCCCAACGTTGCTTGCCCATGTTCGGGTAGGCGTTCTCTGCCAGCGCCAACTGCGGGTCGGCGGCTTGGTGCAATTGCCAGTCGATCTCGCCGCGCATGGCCATGACCGCATCAACTTCTCCAGCCTGCATGGCGGCAAAGGCCTGCGGCACACCGGGATAGTGCCGGGTGTTTTTCGCCAGCATGCCGTTGAACACCGAGGTCAGGTAGAACGAGGGCACGCTGTCGACCTCGACCCCGATCGGCTGGTATTCGAACACCGCCACACTGGCCACCTTGTCCAGCCGCCGGCGGTCAAAAGCCACCTGCCACTGTTCGCTCTGGTACGGCCCGAACATCACCACATGGCCGTTTTCCAGTTCGCCCAGCTCATTGCGTTTCTGCGCGAAGTCGCGGTCGTAGGGCACGCGCATCATCAGGTCGGCCAGTTGCTGGTTGTGCAACGCACTGGCACGCCAGATGTAATCGCGCAGGTCGTCGTCGAGCTTCTCCCCGGCCGGCGCCCAGATCAGTTGCAGCCGCACGCCCAGAGCCTTGGCCAATGCCTGGGCCAGCTCCACATCGACCCCACGGGGCTGCCCGGCTTCCTCGAAGCTGTAGGGGGCAAAGTCCTTGTACACCGCCACCTTCAACTCCCCGGCGGCGATCATTTCGTCATACGTCCGGACCTGGGCCTGCGCCGCTGGGCAACACAGCAGCAGCGCACTGATCAACACCGCGAGCAGGCACATGGGCTCACTCCTCGACGTGCACGCTATCGAGGTAGGTGCGTACCGCCCACAGGGCTTCCTGGCTCAGGTAGTCGGCCATCTTCGGCATGTACACCCGACCGTCACGCACGGCACCGTGGCGCACGCGCTCGACGAACCATTCGTCCCCGGCATCGCCGGCGTCGAGCATGCGCAGGTCGGGGGCAATCCCCCCGGACTTGGCTTCCAGGCCATGGCAGGCGGCGCAGTTCTGGTTGTAGGCCGATGAACCGATGGCCACGGCCTTGTCGTGTTCCGGCGAAGTGCGGTACGGGTTCACTGCGGCCCAGCCATCGCCATCCAGCGTCACGCCGGCATCCTTGATCGGGGTCAGGCCCTGGGTCTCGACGGCTTGTGGCACCACGTTGCCGTGGGCCCAGGCCGAACCTGCACTGATAAAGCCGGCCAGCAGTCCGGCAACGAGCAAGGCGTTGCGTTTTGTTGTCATTGTTATGCCCTCAGGATTGCACGCAAAACCTCTTGGCAGAGGCTATGGCAGCCATCTTAGAAAGGCCTTGGCACAAGCCCCATGCTGCTTTGGTGGCCGCGCTCTACTCCCTTGGTAGTAGGGCTTGTGACGCACACCCAATTCATAGCCCGACCGGGAAGTCTTCCCGGCCACAGCGGGACTTTTTCCGTAGGCGCCACCGACACGGCGCAGCACCCTGTGCAGGCCAAAACCTCCACTGGGAACTGCAACCATGACAATAAGATCGCTACCCGCCCTTTCCCCCCTGACCCTCGCCGTGCAGGCCTTCCTGCTGGTGGGCGGCCTGTCCCTGGGCACCACCGGGTACGCTGCCACCGCCCCGACCAGCGCCAAGGTGAGCTGGGAAGACATTGCCAACGACCACCTGACCACCAAGGACGTGCTGCAATACGGCATGGGCACCAACGCCCAGCGCTGGAGCCCGCTGGCCCAGGTCAACGACCAGAACGTGTTCAAGCTCACCCCGGCCTGGTCCTACTCCTTCGGCGATGAAAAACAGCGCGGCCAGGAATCCCAGGCCATCGTCAGCGACGGCGTGGTGTACGTCACCGGTTCCTACTCCCGGGTCTTTGCCCTCGACGCCAAGACCGGCAAGCGCCTGTGGACCTACAACCATCGCCTGCCGGACAACATTCGTCCGTGCTGCGACGTGGTCAATCGTGGCGCGGCGATTTTCGGCGACAAGATCTACTTCGGCACCCTCGACGCGCGGCTGATCGCCCTCGACAAGAACACCGGCAAAGTCGTATGGAACAAGAAGTTTGGCGACCACGCCGCCGGCTACACGATGACCGGCGCCCCGGTGCTGATCAAGGACAAAACCAGCGGCAAGGTGCTGCTGATTCACGGCAGCTCTGGCGATGAATTCGGCGTGGTCGGCCAACTGTTTGCCCGCGACCCGGACACCGGCGAAGAAGTCTGGATGCGGCCTTTCGTCGAAGGCCACATGGGCCGCCTGAACGGCAAGGACAGCACCCCCACCGGTGACGTCAAGGCACCGTCCTGGCCCAATGACCCGACTACCGAGACCGGCAAGGTCGAGGCCTGGAGCCATGGCGGCGGCGCCCCTTGGCAGAGCGCCAGTTTCGACCCGGAAAGCAACACCATCATCGTCGGTGCTGGCAACCCCGGGCCCTGGAACACCTGGGCGCGTACCTCCAAGGACGGTAACCCGCACGATTACGACAGCCTCTACACCTCAGGCCAGGTCGGGGTCGACCCGAGCACCGGCGAGGTCAAGTGGTTCTACCAGCACACCCCGAACGATGCCTGGGACTTCTCCGGCAACAACGAGCTGGTGCTGTTCGATTACAAGGACAAGGACGGCAAACTGATCAAGGCCACCGGCCACGCCGACCGCAACGGCTTCTTCTACGTGGTCGACCGCAACAACGGCAAACTGCAGAACGCCTTCCCCTTCGTCGACAACATCACCTGGGCCAGCCACATCGACCTCAAGACCGGACGTCCGGTGGAGAACGAGGGCCAACGCCCGGCCAAGCCCCTGCCAGGGGAAACCAAGGGCAAGCCGGTGGAAGTCTCGCCGCCGTTCCTCGGCGGCAAGAACTGGAACCCCATGGCCTACAGCCAGGACACCGGGCTGTTCTACATCCCGGGCAACCAGTGGAAAGAGGAATACTGGACCGAAGAGGTCAACTACAAGAAGGGCTCGGCCTACCTGGGCATGGGTTTCCGCATCAAGCGCATGTACGACGACCACGTCGGCATCCTGCGCGCCATGAACCCGACCACCGGCAAAGTGGTCTGGGAGCACAAGGAGGCCTTGCCGCTGTGGGCCGGCGTGCTGGCGACCAAGGGCAACCTGGTGTTCACCGGCACCGGCGACGGGTTCTTCAAGGCCTTCGATGCGAAAACCGGCAAGGAGCTGTGGAAGTTCCAGACCGGCAGCGGCATCGTCTCGCCGCCAATCACCTGGGAACAGGATGGCGAGCAGTACATCGGCGTGACCGTCGGTTACGGCGGTGCTGTGCCGTTGTGGGGCGGCGACATGGCCGAGCTGACCAAACCCGTGGCCCAGGGTGGCTCGTTCTGGGTGTTCAAGATCCCGAGCTGGGATAACCCGACCGCCAAACGCTGATCCTCGCTACTGACACATACTTTGTAGGAGCGAGCGCCCGCTCGCTCCTACAGGGAAATCGGCACCTCCGAGAACCTTGCGATGAACTATCTACCTCTGCTGCTTCTCCTGAGCCTCACCGCCGCCCACGCCGACGACGGTGAGGACACCCCGCTGATCATCAACGGCTGCACCATCGCCGACCACAGCCAATGCCCCGGCGCCAATCTGCGTGGCGCCAACCTGAGCAACCAGGACTTGCGCAACATGAACCTCAGCGGCGCCGACCTGCGCGATGCAGATCTGCGCCACGCCCGCCTCGACCTGGCCAACCTGGAAAAGGCCCAACTGCAAGGCGCTAACCTGACTCGCGCCAGCCTGCAACAAAGCAACCTGCGCCTGGCCGACTTCACCGGCGCGACACTGCTGGCGGTCCAGGGCTGGGGCCTGTTTGCCCAAGGCGCGCAATTCCAGGACGCCAACCTGGGCGGCGCCTACCTGCAATTCGCCCGCCTGTCCGGCGCCAAGCTGCACAACGCCAACCTGCGCGCCGCCGACCTGGAAATGACCTGGCTGAGCAAGGCCGACCTGCAAGGCGCCAACCTCAGCGACGCCAACCTGCAGGAAGCCAAGTTCGGCGAAAGCAACCTGGCCCAGGCCAACCTCAGCGGCTCGCGCCAGCATTACGGCAACTTTCAGGATGCGAACATGGAGGGGTGTGTCGGTTGTCCAACGACCTGGGATAAATGACTGGCTTTACCCAGACTCTACGAACACCCGGCTCGTGCCCACAGTGGGATTTTTCGATACCGGCAGATTTTGCATACGTCCACTAAACCCTACGGATTCGCTCGATCATTTGATTGCTTTTTGGCCGCCCGCAGGTTTTGCATACACCGACGCAAAACCTGTAGGAGCGAGCGCCCGCTTGCGGCTTGCTCGCGATGGCGGTGTGTCAGGCGACATCGATGTTGAATGCTCCGTCAGCTAGCCACCCGCACCACCCCCATATCAATCCCCAGGTGCACCAGTTCGGCATGAGAGCTGACCTGCAGCTTGCTCTTGAGCAAGGTCAGGTGGTTGGAAACAGTCTTGCTGCTGATGCTCAACTGCTCGGCAATCAGCCGTGCCGGGGTGCCTTTGGCGAGCATCACAAAGATCTCCAGTTCACGCTGGGTCATGCTCTGCAGGCGCGGATCGCTGGCGTCCTGTTGCGGGTGGCACGCCAACTGGGTAGCCAGGGGCTGCTCGATATAGGCGTGACCGGCGAGAATCCGGCGCACCGCCTCGATCAACACTTCAGGCGCCGAGCTTTTGGTCAGGTAGCCCGACGCCCCGGCATCGAGGGCCTGGCGCACCAGCGGCAATTCATCGTGCATGCTGAAAAACAGCACCCGCAGTTGCGGCAAACGCTGGCGCAGGCGGCGGGTGGTTTCCAGGCCACTGATGCCCGGCAAGCCAAAATCCATGATCACCAGGTTCGGCAGCGCCTCCTGGACCCGGCTCAACGCCTCCTCGCCGGTGGCCGCTTCGCGCACTTCGATCGCCGGCAACAACGCCCGCAACAGGCTGGCGTAGCCTTGGCGGACTACCGCGTGATCATCGACCAGCAAAATGTTCATGACACCTCCAAAGGCATGCTCAAGGCCAGCGCCCAACCGGCGCCGGGCTGACTGATGATGCGCAGTTCGCCGCCCAGGCAACGGGCCCGTTCGAACATTGAATACAGGCCGACACCCGGTTGCTGTGGTTGCTGCGCACCACGACCGTTATCGCGCACCAGCACCCGCAATCGTCCGCCGCAATGATGCAGGCGCACCCGCACCTGACTGGCGCCAGCATGACGGGCAATGTTGGTCAGGGCTTCTTGCAGCAGCCGATACAGATGGGTCTGGTGCGGTGCGGACAGCAGCGGCAGATCGGCGCTGACCCGCAACCGACAATCGATGCCCTGCCGGGTCTGCCACTGCTGCACCAGCAAGCCCACGGCCGCACTCAACGGCAGGTGCTGCAGGACTACCGGATAGAGATCCTGGACCAGGGCGCGAAAGCCCTGCTGCAGGTGTTCGCAGTTGTGCTCCAGCTCGCGCACCGTGCGCTCGATGGTCTGGGGCTGGTTCGCGACCAGGCGCAGCAGACAGGCCTGGGCGCGAATCCCCGCCAGGTACTGGCCAAGATCGTCGTGCAGGGTCTGGGCCAAATGGGTGCGCTCCTGCTCCTGCACGGCCAACAGGGTGCAGGTCAACCGGGCATTGTCGGCATGGGCCTGTTCCAGGGCCTCGGTCATGCGGTTGAACTGCTGGGCCAGTTGGCGCGCTTCCGCCAAGCCGGTACCGCGCAGACGGACCTTGAGCTGCCCAGCGCACACTTGCTGCAAGGCCCGCAGCAACTCATCGAGCAAACCCATGCCACGGCGCACTGCCCAACGAATACTCAACAGGCTGACAATCAACGCCAGGGCACACAGGCCGAGCAGTTGCTGCACCGAGTCCCAGACTTCATCGAGTTCGTCCCGCGGGTCCAGGGCAATTTGTACCCGCCGGCCGTCGCGCAGATCAAGCAGACGGGGGCTGTGCAGGCGCTCGGCAAACAGCAGTCGGGCGAGCCAGGCATCCATTCCTTTGTGCACCGGAGCCTGTGCCGCCTCCCCCGGCTGCAACCAGCGTACCCGCACGTGACGCAGGCCCTCGGTCAGCCGGGGCTGCAGGCTGACCGGGTCGCGTGCCGCGCTTTCGCTCAGATACTCGACCACCGCCTCTGCCGACTGCAGTTCCCGCTCGACATCGGCCAGCGCCTGATGCAGCAGCAAGCCCATGCACCCCAGGGTCACCAGGGCAAAAAAGCCGCAGACCCACAGGTTGATCCGCCACAGGGCCGACACGCCTAGCGCCCCGGTAGAGCGGGCATGACCCGCGCTGCGACCGGTTGCGGACCGTGCAGGCGGTCGACGCCGATCATGCTCAGGATCAGCAACAACGGCAGGAGCAGCGCCTTGAGAATTCGCATGATCAATCGCCTCCACTGAAATAGCCGTTATTGCCCATGCTAAAACCACGCCGCCTTGGCGCAGTTACTACCTTGGTACTGGCTGACTGGTACTTTCTGCATATTTCCCCCTGCTCGTGGGCTTCCTATGCTGGCGCTACCTGGAACGGAGTGCCCTATGCGCCAGCTTGCCCCCTACGCCCTGATCTACCTGCTGGCGATTGCCTGCGCCGCCGGCGTGGCGAGCCAAAGCCAGGCGGCGGACCCACCGTTGCCGGTGCAGATCGGTTACCTGGGCTATCGCCCCGACCCGGGTCCGCTGTTGTCCAACGTGATTGGCGAACCGACTGACGCCGGCCTGCGCGGCGCCGAACTGGCGATCACCGACAGCAACAGCACCGGGCGCTTTCTCAACCAGAGCTACCACTTGCTCAGCGCCAGCGTCGTCACCCCGCAAGCCCTACTGGACGCCGCCAAGGCCCAGCATGAGCAAGGGCTGCGGCTGTTTGTGGTCAACGCCCCGGCGTCCAGCCTGCGCCAGCTGAGCGCGGCATTGCCCGACAGCCTGCTGTTCAATGCCGGGAGTCCGGATGACAGTTTGCGCAGCACCGACTGCCTGCCCAACGTGCTGCACAGTCTGCCGAGCCGGGCGATGCTCGCCGATGCCCTGGGGCAATTGCTGGTGCAACGCAAATGGCAGCGGGCCTTGCTAATCGTCGGCCCGACCGCAGACGACCAGGCTTATGCCGCCGCCCTGCGGCGCGCCGCCAAGCGCTTTGGCCTGCAACTGGTGGCAGAAAAGGCCTGGAGTTTCGACAACGACCAACGCCGCAGCGCCCAGGCCGACATGCCGCTGTTCACCCAGACCACCGAGTATGACGTGGTGCTGGTGGCCGATGAGCGCGGCGATTTCGGCGAGTACGTGCCCTACCAGACCTGGTACCCGCGCCCGGTCGCCGGCACCCAGGGCCTGACTCCCGTGGGCTGGCACAAGACCGTGGAAACCTACGGCGCCGCGCAGCTGCAAAAACGCTTCGAGGCCCTGGCCGGGCGCTGGATGAACGACCGCGATTTCGCCGCCTGGATGGCCGTGCGCAGCGTCGCCAGTGCGGTGAGCAAGCTGCGCAACGCCGACCCCATGGCGATCCGCGAGCTGCAACTCAGCGACCAACTGCCGCTGGACGGCTTCAAGGGTCGCAAGCTCAGCTATCGCCCCTGGAATGGCCAGTTACGCCAACCCATCCCCATCGTGCAGCCCCGGGCGCTGGTCAGCACTTCACCCCAGGAGGGTTTCCTGCACCCCTTTAACGAAATGGACAGCCTGGGTTACGACAAGCCCGAGGTCAGTTGCCGCTTTCCCTGAAATTGCCACCCCACAACAACCAGAAGGTATCCGCCATGCGCCGCACCCTGCTCTCATGCGCCCTGTTGCTCGCCGCCGGGCACGCCGCGGCCAGCACCGCCTGGGTCTCCAACGAGAAGGACAACAGCCTGAGCCTGATCGACCTGCAGACCCTGCAAGTCACCGACACCCTGCCCGTCGGCCAGCGCCCTCGTGGCCTGTTGCTGTCCCACGACAATAAGCTGCTGTACATCTGCGCCAGTGATTCGGACCGGGTCCAGGTGATGGACGTGGCGACCCGCAAGATCATCAAGGAGCTGCCTTCCGGCAAGGACCCCGAGCAGTTCGCCCTGCACCCCAACAACCGCTGGCTGTACGTCTCCAACGAAGACGATGCGCTGGTGACGGTGATCGACACCGAGACCGCCAAGGTGCTCGGGCAGATCAGCGTCGGCGTCGAACCCGAAGGCATGGCCGTCAGCCCCGATGGCAAGTGGGCGGTGAACACCAGTGAAACCACCAACATGCTGCACTGGATCGACACCAGCACCCAGACCCTGGCCGACAGCACCCTGGTGGACCAGCGCCCACGATTTGTCGAGTTCTCCCCGGATGGCCAGCAGCTCTGGGCCTCGGCGGAAATCGGCGGCACCGTGACCATTCTCGAGGTGGCCAGCCGCAAGGTGCTCAAGACCCTGAACTTCCAGATCAAGGGCGTGCACCCGGACAAGGTCCAGCCGGTGGGGGTCAAGCTCAGCGCCGACGGCAAGTACGGGTTTGTCGCCCTCGGCCCGGCCAACCATGTGGCGGTGATCGACGCCAGGACCTTTGCAATCCTCGACTACCTGCTGGTGGGCCGCCGCGTCTGGCAGATGGCGTTCACCCCGGATCAAAAACAATTGCTGGCCACCAACGGCGTCAGCGGCGATGTCTCGGTGATCGATGTCGACAGCCTCAAGGTCGTCAAGTCGGTGAAGGTCGGGCGTTACCCCTGGGGCGTGGTGGTCACGCCATGAACGCCCTGGACGTCAGCGACCTGAGCTTCGCCTACGGTGCCCGCCAGGCGCTGAACCAGGTCGGCTTCAGTCTGGCACCAGGGCGTTTTGCCGCGTTGCTGGGGCCCAACGGCGCAGGCAAGTCGACCTTGATTGCCCTGCTCACCCGGCTCTATGACCTGCAGCGCGGCGAGATCCGGGTCGGCGGCCATTCATTGCGCGACCGCCCGCGTCCGGCGCTCAAGCAATTGGGCGTGGTATTTCAGCAAAGCACCCTGGACCTGGACCTCAGCGTCGAACAGAACCTGCGTTACCACGCTGCCCTGCATGGCCTGTCCCGGCACCAGAGCAGCCAGCGGGTGGAGGCCGAACTGGCGCGCCAGGGCCTGACCGAGCGCCGCAGTGAACGGGTGCGCGAACTCAACGGTGGCCACCGTCGCCGGGTAGAGATCGCCCGCGCCCTGCTACACGAACCGCGCCTGTTGCTGCTCGACGAAGCCAGCGTCGGCCTCGACCCGGCCAGCCGCCTGGCCCTCAACCAGCACCTGCGTAGCCTGTGCCGCGAGCAACAGTTGAGCGTGCTGTGGACCACTCACTTGCTGGACGAGGTGTCGCCCAGCGACGACCTGCTGATTCTCCATCAGGGTCGCCTGGTGGCCAGCGGGCAGGCCGCGGACTTGAGCCTGGAACATGGCGGCGACCTCGGCACGGCCTTCAACCGCCTGACCACCATGGGAGCCACCCGATGAACGCCTACTGGCACTGCTTGCGCGGGATCGTGCTGCGCGAATGGCTGCGGTTCGTGTTGCAGCGCACGCGCTTTCTCAGCGCCCTGGTACGCCCGCTTTTGTGGCTGCTGGTGTTTGCCGCCGGCTTTCGGGCGGCGCTGGGTATCGCAATCATCGAGCCCTACGACACCTACATCCCCTACGAGGTCTACATCATCCCCGGTCTTGCCTGCATGATCCTGCTGTTCAACGGCATGCAGGGTTCGCTGTCGATGGTCTACGACCGGGAAATGGGCAGCATGCGCGTGCTGCTCACCAGCCCCCTGCCACGGACCTTCCTGCTGTGCAGCAAGTTGCTGGCGACCGCGCTGGTTTCGCTGTTGCAGGTGTATGCCTTCCTGGCGATTGCCTGGCTGTATGGGGTGCGCCCGCCGGTGGCGGGCCTGCTGCTCGCCCTGCCGGCGCTGTTGCTGGTGGCGTTGATGCTCAGCGCCCTGGGGTTGCTGCTGTCCAATGGGATCCGCCAGCTGGAGAACTTCGCCGGGGTGATGAATTTCGTGATCTTCCCGTTGTTTTTCCTGTCGTCGGCGCTGTATCCGCTGTGGAAAATGCGCGACTCCAGCGAGTGGCTGTACTGGCTGTGTGCGGTCAATCCGTTCAGCCATGCGGTGGAACTGGTGCGGTTTGCCCTGTATGAGCGGTTCAACCCCCTGGCATTGGCGGTGTGCGCCGGGCTGACGCTGCTGTTCGGCCTGCTGGCGGTGCTGACGTTCAACCCGCAGCATGCAGCGTTGCGCAAGGCAGGTTAGGCGGTATTTGCCAGCAAAGGCGCAAAACTACTACTTTGGTACTGGTTTTCCTGTCTATCGTCGCATTCCCAAGGCACAACGTCTGGCATGTAATAGGTTCATAACGATAAGGACTGAACCGCTATGCTGCGTGCCTGCCATCGCCTGTTGCGCCCTCCTCTCACTGCCCTGTCGCTGTGCCTGCTGCTGGGCGTGGCCCACGCCGACAGCCCGCTGTTTTCCGCCCAGGGCTACCGCATCGGCCTGTACCGCAGCCCGACGCCCGACCAGGCGCCGGGCGCGAGTATTGTCGATACCGCCAGCCTGCAAACCCTGCTCGGCCAGACACCGCGTCCGCTGCTGATCGACGTCTACCGTCGGCAATGGCTGCATGAGCGTTTCATTGAAGACCAGCCCCACGAGAATCTGCCCGGCAGCCACTGGCTGGCCAACACCGGTGACGGCGATCTGAGCCCTGCCTGGCAGGCCTACTTTGCGCGTAACCTGCAAACATTGACCGCGGGCGATACCCGGCGTGCACTGGTGTTTTACTGCCGCTCCGATTGCTGGCTGAGCTGGAACGCGGTAAAACGCGCCGCAGCCTTGGGCTATCAGTCGGTGTACTGGTACCGCGACGGCCTGGATGCCTGGCAGGCGGCGAACCTGCCCGTGACCCTGGCCCAACCGGAGCCCTTTCCCTGACGTTGCACCCTTGCGTGTTGTTGCCACACCATAATCAAAATAACGAGGTGAAAGGCTATGTACAAAATTCTGATTGCCGACGATCACCCACTGTTCCGCGAAGCCATTCATAACGTCATCAGCGATGGTTTTCCCGGCAGCGAGGTGATGGAAACCGCCGACCTGGACAGTGCCCTGGCCCTGACCCAGAGCCATGACGACCTGGACCTGATCCTGCTGGACCTGAACATGCCGGGCATGCACGGCCTCAATGGCCTGATCAACCTGCGCAACGAAGCGCCGACCATCCCGGTGGTAATCGTCTCCGCCGAACAGGACAAGCAGATCGTCCTGCAAGCCATTACCTATGGCGCGGTGGGTTTCATCACCAAGTCCTCGCCCAGGGCGCAGATGACCGAAGCCATCGAGCAGATTCTCAACGGCAACGTGTACCTGCCGCCCGATATCATCCGCACGCAAAAAAGCAGCAGCCAGCGGCGCATGAACGACACCCCGAGTTTCCCGCCGGAACTGCTCCAGGCTTTGACTCGCAAACAGTTGCTGGTACTCGAACGGATGACCAAGGGCGAGTCGAACAAGCAGATTGCCTACACCCTGGAAATCGCCGAGACCACGGTCAAGGCCCACGTCTCGGCCATTCTGCGCAAGCTCAACGTGCACAACCGGGTGCAGGCGATCCTCAGTGCCGGGGACATCGATTTTGGCTCGTACCTGCGCCGCTGAGGCCCTTTGCGGGTTCGCGGTTGGGCCAACACCGACGGTACCTGACGCACCGCCAGCGCGAGCAGGCTCGCACCCACAAGGGTGGGAGCCGGGGTTCAGACGCTGATCGCGCCATCCACCAGGGTCTGGGCTTCTTGCACCAGTTGCTTGAGGTGATCGTCGCCAATGAAGCTCTCGGCATAGATCTTGTAGATGTCTTCGGTGCCTGAAGGACGGGCGGCGAACCAGCCGTTTTCGGTCATGACTTTCAAGCCACCGATGGCCTGGTCGTTGCCCGGCGCCTTGCTGAGGATGCTCTGGATCGCTTCGCCCGCCAGTTGGGTCGACTTGACCTGCTCCGGCGCCAGTTTGCCCAGCAGGGCTTTCTGTTCGGGGCTGGCCTTGGCGTCGACGCGCACGGCGAAGGGCTCGCCCAGCTCATCGGTCAGGGCACGGTAGGCCTGGCTCGGGTCGCGGCCAGTGCGGGCGGTCATTTCCGCGGCCAGCAACGCCGGGATCAGACCATCCTTATCGGTGCTCCAGACGCCGCCATCCTTGCGCAGGAACGAAGCGCCCGCACTCTCTTCGCCACCAAAACCCAGGGAGCCGTCGAACAGCCCGTCAGCGAACCATTTGAAGCCCACCGGCACTTCGTACAGGCGTCGACCCAGGCGCTTGGCCACGCGATCGATCAGGCCGCTGCTGACCACGGTCTTGCCCACGCCCGCATCGGCACGCCACAACGGACGGTTCTGGAACAGGTAGTCGATGGCGACTGCCAGGTAGTTGTTCGGCGCCAGCAAACCACCGGAGGGGGTAACGATACCGTGGCGGTCATGGTCCGGGTCGCAGGCAAACGCGACGTCGAAGCGCTTCTTGAGGCCGATCAGGCCCTGCATGGCGTGGCTGGAGGACGGGTCCATGCGAATCTGCCCATCCCAGTCCACCGACATGAAGCGGAACGTCGGATCGACCTCGGTGTTTACCACCTCGAGGTTCAAGCGGTAGTGCTCGGCGATAGCCGACCAGTAGCGCACTCCGGCGCCGCCCAGTGGGTCGACGCCCAGGCGCAGATTGGCCCCACGGATTGCGTCGAAGTCGATCACATTGATCAGGTCGGCGACATAGGTATTGAGGAAGTCATGGCGATGGGTGGTGCTGGCCTTGAGCGCCTGCTCGTAGCTGATGCGCTTGACCCCGGCCAACTGGTTGGCCAGCAGCTCGTTGGCCTTGGCTTCGATCCACTTGGTGATGTGGGTATCGGCCGGGCCACCGTTGGTAGGGTTGTACTTGTAGCCACCGCTTTGCGGCGGGTTGTGCGACGGCGTAATGACGATACCGTCGGCCAGGCCCGAAGTGCGGCCGCGGTTGTAGCACAGGATCGCGTGGGAAATGGCCGGGGTCGGGGTGTATTCGTCATTGGCGGCGATCATCACGGTCACGCCGTTGGCTGCCAGCACTTCCAAGGCGCTGGCACCGGCCGGCGTCGACAGCGCGTGGGTGTCGATACCGACGAACAATGGGCCGTCGATGCCTTGGGCCTGGCGATACAGGCAGATCGCCTGGCTGATCGCCAGGACGTGCCATTCGTTGAAACTCAGCTCGAACGAGCTGCCACGGTGCCCGGAGGTGCCGAACGCAACGCGCTGGGTCGCCACCGAGGCATCGGGCCGACCGGTGTAATAGGCTGTTACCAGTCGCGGGATATCGACCAAGAGCTCTGCTGGTGCCGGCTTGCCCGCAAAAGGACTGAGTGTCATGCAAAACCTCTGAAAAAGAGTGGTTCAAGAATAGGCAGGGAGTTTACTGGCAGTTTGACTATAGAGCGACGATATCTATCCGCGCCAGGTCAGGATTATTTGCCCCTCGACTACTCCATCAACTCCAGCCTCAGGGCATCGCCGAGCATCGCCATGGTCGTGTCCAGATCGTGCTGGCCATTGAACGCATGGCTCAGTCGCACATGCTGCGAATGCAGGCCATGCAAGCTGAACAGCTCCCCCGGGGCAATCACCACACTCTGCTTGAGCATGCGCTGGAACACTCGGCGCATATCGACCGGACGCAGCGAGCGGGCCCAGAGGGTCGCGCCACCCGCCGGCTCGACGAAGTCCAGCGCATCACCCAGGCGCTCCTGCAACAGCTGCACCATGCGGCTTTTGCGTTCACTGAGCAGGCGACGCAATACCAGCAGGTGCTGGTCGATGCGTCCACTGCTGTACAGCCGGGCAATGGCTTTCTGGCGGATCGGTGACAAGCGGAATGAGCGCAGCAAAAAGGTCCGCTGCAGTTCAGCGCTGAGCGGGCGCGACAGCAGGTAGCCGTAAGGCGCCTCGGGCCCCATGAGCTTTTCGAAGGTCGAAAACACGATCAAGCGCTCGGGATCGAGCAGGTCGCGAAAGCGCAACTCGTTCGGCTCGTGCCCGAGCTCGCCGTAGACATCATTCTCCAGGACCCAGCAACCGTGCTCCTGCAACAGGTGCGCGATGTCCTGCCGGTTGGCGGCCGGCATCTGGCTGCCCCTGGGCATGCTTACGCCGGAGGACAGCAGCACCAGGCGCACTGTTTCGGTCGCCAACAGGTGTGCCAGCCATTGCGGGTCGAGCGAGCCATCCTCGCCGATCGGCAACTCGATAACCTGGACCCCGGCCGCCTGCAACAAGCGCAGGATCACCCAGTCACAGGGCGACTCCACGAGCACGGTGGCGCCCTTGAGCGCCAGCACCGCAATCAGGATCTCCAGCACGCCGCGCAAATCGGCACCAATGTAGACATCGTCAGCGTGCCAGCAACGGATCGGTGATGTGGTGTAGCGCGCTGCCAACGCGGTACGCAGTTCCAGTTCGCCACAGGGTTGGGAGTGCGGTTGCTGCTGGCGCGGATATTGACGCACCAGTTCGCGCTCCAGCAGCAGTAACGGACTGTCCAGCGACTGCAGCAGGGCCGGCTCGTCGGTGCTCATCACCAACATGCCCGGACGCCTGGCGCTCACGTAGAGGGTTTCCAGCAGGTCATTGCCGCCGCAGAACGCCGCGTTCAGCGACACCGGCAAGGCGTAGTAACCGGACTTGGCCACCGAGTACACCCGCCCTTCCTTCTCCAAAAGCGAGTAGGCGTACTGGATAGTCGAAATCGACACGCTCAGGCGCTCGGCCAGTTGCCGCAGTGACGGCAGCTTGATTGGCGTCTCGGCCTCCATTTCATTGATCAGGCAGGTCAGGTAGCGGTACACCGCCTGATAGGCAAAGTCGCTCTCTCTCTGCTCTTTCATGGACGCAGGCCAATCGCAGCAAGGGTCAGGGGCCGAGCCTGGGGCAGACACGCCTGGCCGCTGGTGTCGCGGCCCATGTAGTTCGAATCAGTCAAACCAGGCTCCTCAAGGTCGCGCTGACAGAGCATTGAGCGCGTGCACCAAGGCCCCGCCACTGGAGTCCGCAACGCCGGCCTCCAGCACGGGACGCCGGCGATATAGCGTGCGCATCAGGTTGATCGGCAAGCCGCTGACATCCACCATCCAGTGCATCACCTGCTCCGGCGCGGCCTCGCCCTGCAATGCCTTGTGCAGCTCGCCAATAGCCACCAGCATGCCGGGATGGCAACGCCGCAGAAATCTCTCCAGACCCGCGCCCTGGCCGACAAAGGGCGCGAACAACAGGCACACCAGTTGCGCTTCGCACAAACCCAGGTTCTGCTGGAGTTCTGCGTTGGCCTCGATGCGCCGCTCGGCCAATGCCGGGGGATTGTCGTAAAACGCCGAGGCCTGCTGGCAAACGGGCTCTGGTAGGCCTCTTTTACGCATGAGCAACAACCCGCGCTGCACGTACTGGGCAAATCCGCGCTCATACGGCTGGCCCTCCAGGTAGCTGGCCTGCAATCCACGACAATGGGCCGACAGCAGCGCGCTGGCGTAGTCGTTTTCCCGCAGGGCGACATCCGCTTCCTCCGCCTGCAGGCCGAGGAATTCGTTGAGCAACAGCCAGCGCTCTTGCGCGTTGCCCGTCACCAGGTCCTGGATATCGATAAAGGTGGTCCCGCGCCGCGCGTCAAAACCCGCCTGGGGTCGCCAGGCCACGGTTTGTTGCTCGGCATACAGCTCGCGGTAGCAATCGTTGTCCAGTTGTTCGAGGCTGCTCAGCAGGCCATCCATGCTCAGAGCCGGTTCTGCCAGCGTCGGCAAGCTGGCGCGCTGGGCTGCTCGCGCCAACCCGGCCAGGAACTGCCGCTGCTGACGTGCCGTTGCTCCGCCCACCAGCGCATCCACGCCACCCTGCCAGCGGCTCATCTGCCCATAAAATTCGCCGGTGGCCAGGTAGCCGTCATCACAGGCTTCATAAGGACTCCCCGGCTCTCGCGAATGGCCGAGCAACAACAGGCTGGTGCGATTCCATTCTCGGCCGGCGTCGGACAGCGCTGGTAAATGACTAAAGGGCAATACCTCACGGTTATCGACCATCAGCACCTCGACGCGCGGGTCATCGTAGACAAACAGCGCTGCATAGCTGCGCTGAATACTGTCCATGATCGCCGGCGTCGTCGAGCCCATGCGCAGGGTTGCCACCCGCAGCTGGAAGGTCGCTGGCGACCGGGCGGCGATGCTCAACTGCGCGGCACGCAGCAACGCCAGCGAGTAGCAGCTGTCCTGGCTACCGGAGTGGGCCAGCAGGACTTTGAAATGCTCGATTCTTTCCGGGCCGCCAGCCGCTACCAGTAAACGCTGGATCAAAAGTTGCAGTGCGGTGCGCTCTGCCCGGGAGAAGAAACTCAGCAGTCGAGTCAGTACTTGGTGATAGACATTGTTCATCGCTGAATCATGCATGGTGCTCATCGTTATTTACCTGAAATTCAATAAGTCGGTATCAAAAGAACATCGCTCAACCGCTGTGGCAGTGATCAATCTCGATTGATTAGTGCGAGGTGTAATTATCGGCGATCAATGGTGGCATTTTGACCTCGGCAACTATTTGACACTATTGCCCTAATAGATTCAGCACGCCGGAAAGTTCGCCTGCGTGCGCCTGAATCAGGGGCTTTCAGGCAAATACGGCAACGCCTAGGACAATTCCGACAACTTCCCACAGACAATGAGTACGCAAAACCAAGAAGCCATAACCCGGCAAAAAATACGCAACTAGTAGTTAGCTGCGCTACTTGCCAAACACCAACGCCCGGCGTGGGCGAGCAATGCGCCCGCCACCCGACACTGTTAATAGCGCTGACTAAAACAAAAGGCTCAGCCATGACTCATTCCTTGAGATGAAAGTGATCATTCAATTATCAGGGCTTGGATATTGATTAGAAGATACAGATCACAGACAAAAACCAGTTCAGTTGCTGAACGGGTTGTTTATCAGGACAAAATTTGCGGGATTGATCAGGGGCTATAAACGCAACAGCCCGCTTTCGCGGGCTGTTTGTTGAGCTGATCTCAGGAGGGCTCGACCAGAATCGCCACTCGCTCGCGACACGGACACTCGTCCATATAGCGATGCGCCTCGACGAACTCGGCGAACGGGAAGACCCGGGTCTTGAGCGGCAGCAACACGCGGTCGGCAGTCAATTGGTTGATTTCGCGCAGGGCCCGTTGCAGCGCGGCCTGGTCCTGGACAATCCCCAACTCGGGCTTGCCGGTGAAGTTACCGATGCAGTGCACGAAAAACTGAATGTTCTTCTGGAACGCTGCGCAGGCCGGAAATGGCGTCTGGTTGCCGCCTTGCAGGCCATACAGCACCAAACTGCCCCGTGGCGCCAGGACGTCGCCCAGCAGCGACATCTGTGGGCCGCCCAGGCCGTCGAACACCACATCCACGCCACGATTGTCGGTGAGCTTGTTGATCTGCATGAGCAGGTCCTGCTCTTCGGTGACAATCACCTTCTCGGCACCCAGCGACAGCAAGTACTCGCGCTCTTCGGCAGTCTTGGTCGCGGCAATTACCCGCACACCCAAAGCCTTGCCGAGTTGCACAAAGGACGGGCCGGCACAGTGGCTGGCGTCAGTCACCAAGGCAAACTGCCCGGGTTTGACCCGTGCCAGATCGGCGTAGGCAAAATAGGCGATCAGCAAGGGCGTGTAATGCACCGCCGCCTCGATCGGGCTCAGGACATCGGGATAACGGGTCAGCGCCGAACGCGGCAGCACGATCTGCTCGCCGTACACCGGGTAGTCATTGGGGCTTTCCGCCGGGAAGCTGGCCACCTTGTCGCCAACTACCAGGTCATCCACGCCTTCACCGAGGGCCGTGACCACGCCCGCCATCTCATGCCCCAGCCCGGACGGCAGCCGTGCATGGGACGATGCCAGGTTCTGCCGCCAGAGGATGTCATACCAGCTGACGCCTATCGCCTCGACACGCACCTGTACTTCACCGGGTGCCGGCAGAGCAGCCGCATGCTCTTCGCATTTGAGCACCTCGGCTGGACCAAACTTGTGAAAACGGATCGTGCGGGACATCGCAAACCTCGTCAAAGTAACCTCTAATGCCATGAACTTTATCCGGGCTTTGTGGCCAAGACCATCAGTGGCTATTAATAGTCGACATGCCTGTCATTGATTCCGCAGCTCCGGAAATCCGTCAATCAATCTAGAAAACCGAACCAGCATTGTGGGAAAAATGAATTACTCGGTGCAGAGTAACAGCCTTTCCCCGTAAGATTCATGCCGGTCATTGTTCTCATATGGCCGCTCTCGTCAAGCTTGCTGACTCTGCCAGGACTCCAGATGAATCGTAATGACCTGCGTCGTGTCGACCTGAACCTGTTGATCGTGTTTGAAACCCTGATGCACGAACGCAGCGTAACCCGTGCCGCCGAGAAGCTGTTCCTCGGCCAACCGGCCATCAGCGCGGCCCTTTCGCGCCTGCGGGGACTGTTCGACGACCCTCTGTTCGTGCGCACCGGACGCAGTATGGAACCGACCGCCCGCGCGGTGGAAATCTTCGCCCTGCTCTCCCCAGCCCTGGACTCGATCTCCACGGCCGTGAGCCGCGCAGCCGAGTTCGACCCCGCTACCAGCACCACGGTATTTCGCATCGGCCTGTCGGATGACGTCGAATTTGCCCTGTTGCCCATGCTGCTCAAGCGCCTGCGCGCCGAGGCACCGGGCATCGTGCTGGTGGTGCGCCGGGTCAACTACCTGTTGATGCCCAATCTGCTGGCCTCAGGAGAAATTTCCATTGGCGTCAGCTACACCACCGACCTGCCGGCCAATGCCAAGCGCAAAGTGCTGCGCCGCAGCCAGCCCAAGCTGCTGCGCGCCGACACCGTGCCCGGCGCACTGAGCCTGGACGACTTCTGCGCCCGCCCCCATGCGCTGGTGTCGTTTGCCGGCGACCTCAGTGGCTTCGTCGATGAAGAGCTGGAGAAACAAGGTCGCAAACGCCACGTGGTGCTCGCCGTCCCGCAGTTCAACGGCCTGGGCACCCTGCTGGCCGGCACCGACATCCTCGCCACCGTACCGGACTACACCGCCGAAGCCCTGACCGCCGCCGGCGGCCTGCGCGCCGAAAACCCACCGCTACCAACCCGCACCTTCGAGCTGCACATGGCCTGGCGTGGGTCCCAGGATAACGATCCGGGGGAGCGCTGGTTGCGGTCGCGGATTCAGATGTTTTTCGGGGATCCGGACAGTCTTTAGGCGTCGTCGGGCAGGCTGTTCATCTGATCTTTTATTGATGAGAACAGCGCCGACCGCACTCTCTGCGAATCGATAGACCGGCCTGAGACTTTAAGCGGAGCGGTGAACATGCAGCCGATGAAAATTGGAGTGCCTCTCAGATATCACTGCCAACCCCGAAGATTGTCAGTTCAAGATCAAGCTCGAACACATCGCCACGATCATTACGCAGCTGCGTCGCCAGCGCAAAATGGCTAAGGCTCGGCGCGGCTGGGTGGAGTGCAACGACGGCAGCGTTGCCGTCGCAATGCGCCTGCTGGTTCTGTTGCCGGGCCGCGCCGGCAAACTGGTGCAGATGCGCAGGGAGGACGTCGACTTCAATTCAGCACAATGATCTTTGACACCAACTCCGCGCTGTTCTTGGCCTGCAGCTTTTTCATCAGCCGGGCCCGATGGACTTCGACAGTGCGGTGGGAAATGTTCAATTTACGGCCGATTTCCTTGCAGGTCAGGCCGTTGACAATGTGCGCCGAGATTTCCCGTTCTCGCGGCGTCAAGTTGACCGTCGCGTGAAACACGCGGTCCATACGCTCGAAATGCCAGACCATCAACTGAAACGGATCATCCGGCGTCAGCGTGTAGCCATTGGCCCTGGCCCAGAACACTTCACCACTGTGATGCTGCATGAAGCGCTCATCGGAATAGGAGCCGTTCTTGCTGTGCTGTAGCCAGCTCAGGCTGCGTTCGCCTATGGCCTTGTAGTCGGCTTGGGAGGGATAGAGCTTGAGGATCAACTCGCCGATCAACTCGTCGCGCTGGAACCCGAACAACTCAAGAAATGCCACGTTGAGATCAAGCATGCTGCGGTTGCCGGTGATCACTTGGGGAGCCGGCGACACTTGAAACGCCAGCCGTTCAAGGTCTTCCAGTGGATCTTTCATCGTGCAGTCCTGCTGCTTTTTATGGGTATGAGCCCAGTATCGGTCAGTTCGGCTACTCACTCCTATACGTAGTTGCACGAAGTAGCGATCAGACTTTGCGGTGGGCCATTGTAGGGAACGCCTGCAATCGCAAAGGAAAAACAATAATGGCTAACCACACCGTTTCCATCGTCGCCGCCGGACACAGCCGTTTCGGTCGACTGAGTGATTTGACCCTCGAAGATCTGATCGTGCAAGTCACCCACCAAGCGCTCGCCGATGCGGCCGTCGATGCATCTGAGATCGACGCAATTTTCCTCGGACACTTCAATTCGGGCATGGTCCCTGACGGTTTTCCGGCTTCCCTGGTGCTGCAAGCGGACCCTGCGCTTCGCTTCAAACCCGCCACCCGTTGCGAAAACGCCTGCGCTTCAGGCTCAGCCGCCATTCAGGCCGGGATCAATGCGATTCTCTCGGGCTCGGCAGACTTGGTATTGGTGGTTGGCGCTGAAAAAATGACCGCCAACAGCACTGCACAGGTGACCAAGGCCCTGGCCGGCGCGGGCTATCAGAATGATATCGAGGAATCCGGTTTCAGCTTCCCGCAGTTGTTTGGCCTGGCGGCGCAGCACTATCAACAGCGTTACCACAGCCCGCTAATGTCGATGGCAAAGATTGCCGCAAAGAACCATGCCAACGCATTGAGCAATCCCCTGGCACAGATGCATAAGGCGATGAGTTTCGAGCACTGCAACACGGTGTCCGAGAGCAATCCGTACATCGCTGAGCCGCTGCGCCTGACCGATTGCTCGCTGATCACCGATGGTGCCGCGGCCATCGTGTTGGCCTCGGCCAAGCGCGCCAAGCAGTTTCGTCGCGAAGTGCTGATTCGTGCGATGTCCCAGGTCAACGACTTCCTACCCATTTCCCAACGCGATCTGTTGGCCTTCGAAGGTCCGCAGCGAGCAATTCAGAACGCGTTGCGCAGCGCGGATGTGCCGTTGACCGACATCAATTTCGCCGAGGTCCACGACTGTTTCACTATCGCCGAGTTGCTGATCTACGAAGCCATGGGGCTGGCGCCGAGAGGCCAAGGCCATCGCGCGCTGGATGACGGCATCGTGCAGGCCGGCGGGCGACTTCCGGTCAACCTGTCCGGCGGGCTCAAGGCCAAGGGTCATCCAGTGGGCGCCACGGGCGTGTCGATGCACGCCATGGCCTTCCGACAACTGACCGGACAGGCCATCGGTATCGCTGTACCCGACGCCGAATTCGGACTGCTGTTCAACATGGGCGGAATGGCCGTGGCCAACTACGCCTCGGTGCTTCAGGCACGGAGAGCATAGCCATGAACATTGCCAATTGGCTGAATGACGCGGCCCATCGCTGGCCGATGCGGCCTGCGTTGTTCGAAGGTGCTCGACAAGTGGCCGATTACCAGCAGTTCTCCACAAACGTGCGGCGGCGGGCCATGACGCTCAGCGAGCAACACGGCGTTCAGCCCGGCGACCGCGTCGCCCTCTTCATGAAAAACTGCTGTCAATACCTGGAACTGCTGTACGCCATCTGGTGGGTCGGCGCGGTTGCGGTGCCGATCAACTGCAAACTGCATCGCAACGAAGCCGGCTGGATCGCCGACAACGCGCAAGCGCGGCTGATCTTTACCGACGACGGCACGCTGTTTGACCAGGCCCAGTTACCTGAAGGGTGCAGGGAATGGGTTGGGTTGAACGACATGTTCGAATTCTCGATTGAGTTGCTGCCGACCAACACTCCGGTCCCACGGCATGCCGATGATCTGGCCTGGTTGTTCTATACCTCGGGGACCACCGGGCGCTCGAAGGGCGTGATGTTATCCCACGGTAACTTGATGGCGATGTCGCTGTGTTACCCGATCGATGTCGACCCGGTGCACGAAGGTGATTCGGTGGTGTACGCCGCACCTATGTCCCACGGCGCCGGACTGTACAACTTCATCCATGTGCGTTGCGGCGCACGGCATGTGGTGCCAGTGTCTCGCGGATTCAAAGCGGTCGAGTTGTTTGAACTGGCCACTTCACTTGGCAATGTGACGCTATTCGCCGCGCCGACCATGGTCAAGCGCATGGTCGAGCAGGCACGCCAGCAAGGGTATGCCGGTGAAGGCCTGAAAACCATCGTCTACGGTGGCGCGCCGATGTACCTGGCGGACTTGCAGAATGCCGTGGACACCTTTGGCCCTCGGCTGGTGCAGATTTACGGCCAGGGTGAAAGCCCGATGACGGTCAGCGCCCTGCCCCGGGAACTGATCGCTGATCGCAACCATACGGATTGGGCACGCCTGGCATCGTCAGTGGGACGGGCGCAATCGTGCATCGAGATTCGCATCGTCGGCGCTACGCGCGAAACCCTTGGCACCGGGCAGCCCGGAGAAATCGCAGTGCGCGGGGCAACGGTGATGCACGGTTACTGGCGCAACGACGCCTCGACGCGCGAGGTCCTGGTGGATGGTTGGCTGTTCACTGGCGACATCGGCTACCTCGACGCGCAGGGTTATCTGACCCTGACTGACCGTTCCAAGGACGTGATCATCACCGGCGGCAGCAACGTGTATCCGCGTGAGGTGGAAGAGGTGCTGGCAGCACATCCGGGCGTATTCGAAGTGTGCGTGGTGGGCGAGCCGGATGCGCAATGGGGCGAGTCGGTAGTGGCGTTCGTGGTCGCCCGTGACCAGAGCAGCCTGGATGAAGGTCAGCTCAACCACTGGTTTATCGAGCGTATGGCGTCGTTCAAGAAGCCGAAGAAATACCTGTTTCGCACCGAGCTGCCAAAAAACAGCTACGGAAAAATCCTCAAAACCGACCTGCGCCAATGGCTCAAGGAGGCCGCGAGCGTTGCTACATCCCAGTGAAGCGCCTGTTTCCATCAATAGAAATTTCCATCAATAAAAACAAGACAGGAATACGACGATGGCTACTCAACAACACAATCTCGCCCGGCAGCGCCGCCGCGCGTTTATCGGTGCGACGTCCGGGCACCTCATCGAATGGTATGACTACGGCGTGTATGGTTTTCTGGCGGTGTACATCGGCCAGGCGTTTTTCGTGTCGGATGACCCCGCCACCAGTTTGCTCAGCAGCTTTGCCGCGTTCGCGTTGAGCTTCTTCATTCGGCCGTTGGGCGGCCTGTTTTTCGGCCCGCTGGCCGACAAGATCGGCCGTCGCAAAACCCTGATTACCGTACTGTTCATGATGGCTGGCTCGACCTGTTTGCTGGGTTTGCTGCCCACTTACGCGTCCATCGGCATCGCGGCCCCTATCCTGCTGGTGCTGATCCGCTGCGTGCAGGGTTTCTCGGCCGGAGGCGAAATTGGCACCATCACCAGCTTCATTTCCGAGTACGCGGGCCCTGGTCGACGCGGGTTCTCCACTTGCTGGCTGATGGTGACGGCCGTGCTGGGGCTGGTGCTGGGCGGTGCTGTCGCCAACGGGATGACCTGGGTGCTCGGCGCCGAAACGATGCAGGCCGGAGGCTGGCGCATTCCGTTCCTGATCGCGGGCCCCATGGGCCTGATTTCTATGTACATCCGCCTCAAGCTGGAAGACAGCCCGGAATTTCTGGCGCTGCAAAAGGCCGGGGAAACGTCGAAGGCACCCTTGCGTGAAGTCTGGCAGTGGAAGCGGGCAATTACCTTGGTGTTTTTCATCATCACCTTGCACAGTTCAATCTTTTACCTGGTGCTGACGTTCGCCTCGACCTACATGTCGCGCATCCTGAAATTCGACAGCGGCACCACATTGTTTTACGTGTTCATCGCCAGCCTGTCGGCGGCCCTCGTGATGCCGCTGGGGGGAGCGTTCACCGACAAGTACGGGCGTAAACCATTCCTGATGGTAGTCGGGGTGTTGGCGACGCTGGCGATGTACTGGTTCTTCAAATCCGCGCCGGACGCGACGCCGGCGACGTTTTTCCTTCCGTTGATGGCGGTGGCGATCACCTTCGGGCTGTACGCCTCGTCGACCTACGCAACCATGAGCGAACTGTTGCCAACGCGTATCCGCTCGACCGGCATCGCGGTGGCCTACAACGTTCCGGTGGCCGTATTCGGCGGCAGCGCGCCGTTTATTTCAACGTGGTTGATCCAGCAAACCGGCGACATCACCTCACCGTGGTATTTCTACATTGGCACTGGTGTGATGTCGTTGATTGCCCTGACGGCGCTGCGCAAAGAAGATTTTGTAGCCGGCTCGGGGGCGGTGCAAGCACGTTCGAAGACTTGCGAGGGTGCACAGGATTTTGTGTAGCTGGCGGGGGCGATTCGGGCTCCGCTTAAAACGAATAACGGCCCCCAACAGAAAATCCAGCTGCACCTGAGTGGGTATGTCGAGTATCGAATACATCAGGCAACGGCGTGACTTGCATTACCCGTAGCCCAGGGAATGGGCGTCCTTGCCGTCGCCGAAGGAAGCAGACTGCTAATGGCGTCAAGGCGACTGATCTGCTGCGCCGACAGTTCGACCGACAGTGCACCCAGGTTGTCGGTCAACTGGGTAACTGACCGAGGGCCGATGATGGGAACCGAACCATGTGTACCCGCCCAGGCGATTGCGACCTGCCCTGGGCTGACACCAAGTTCGTCAGCGACCGCGATCACTGTATCGAGCACCTTAGTGCGATGCTCGCTGTTCTCCGGCTGAAAAACCTTGCCATCCAACGCCTCGGCACGTCCCTTCTCCCCGTTGCGATACTTGCCGGTCAGCATGCCCCCGCCCAGTGGGGACCAGGTGACGATTCCGAGCCCCAGCGCATGAGAGGCTGGAAACAAATCAGCCTCAGGTTCACGCCGAACCAAGCTGTGCTCGAACTGCGCTGCGGCGATCGGCACTGCATGGGTGAGTTCGGCGAGGGTGACTGCCCGCGACAGCCGCCATGCTGGGAAGTTGGAGAGACCGGCGTAAAGAATCTTGCCCGCCCGCGCGAGATCCTCGAACCCTCGAACGATTTCTTCGGCAGGTGTGACATCATCCGGCCAATGCGCCCAGTAGAGGTCTATGCGATCAGTGCGCAGACGTTTCAAGCTTGCCTCCACCGAGGCCACCATCGCCTTGCGACTGTTGCCGGTGACAAGCCGGTTAGCGTCTGGTTGTGCACCCGTGGAGTATTTGGTCGCGAGTACGAAGTTCTCGCGCCGCCCCTCCAGCAGGGTGCCGAGCAGCTCTTCTGATTGCCCAAACTGGTAAACGTCTGCGCCATCGATAAAGTTGCCGCCCGCTTCGACGTACGCGTTGAAAATCGCCTTGCTGGTATCCTGATCGGCGCCATGGCCCCAGCGAGTACCGAAGTTACCCGTACCAAGAGCTACCTGTGAAACCTGCAAGCCCGTCTTGCCGAATGATAGGTATTTCATGTTTTCTCCGTTAATCACATCAGGTGCCTTTCAGCGCGCCGCCGCCGGTGCCGATCGGCGTCCGGATCGGGTCCAAACATCGATCTCAGCCTCGGCCACCAGCGCTCATCGAAGGGGTTTTGGGGTGATCGAAGATCAGGCATGTCGTGGTGGCGTGCGCGTATAGCCTTCCATCAGGGCCGACGATCCGCCCCTCGGCCGTGGCGACCTGGCTCCCGACATGAATCACCTTGCCCTCAGCACGCACCAACGGCACCGCATCGGTCAAGGCACGCACCACATTAAGCTTCAGTTCAAGCGTGGTATAGCCTTTGCCTACCGCCAGCGTTGTATGCACGGCGCAGCCCACCGCAGAGTCCAGTAGCGTTGCGAACCAGCCGCCGTGCACGGTGCCCATAGGGTTGTAATGCCTGCGCCCGGGCCGACCCTGGAAGACAGCCACGCCGGGCTCCATGTACATCGGCAAAAAGTCGAGAGTGTCTCCGATAGGTGGAGGGGGCAACTCCCCGGCAAAGATCGCCTCGAAGACTTCCATCCCCGTGAGGCTCAAAGCTTGCCCTCTGGGCATCGCATCAGGCGCCTGAAGACGATCACGGACGGCCTGCTCCTCCTCAATCCATTGCGCAACAACCTGATCGACATCCATCAGTGGCTCCTTGTTGGTATACTTGTATATGCAATAGTTGTAGGTACAATATACCGCATGAATAAACCGATCAAGCCACAAGGATGCACCAACCTTAAGCTTCGCCAGCTCACACGCATGGTGACGCGCCACTACGACCACTATGTCGCAGAGACCGGGTTGAAAAACACGCAGTACGCGCTGCTATCGCATGTCGTCAAGCTAGGGCCAATTCGTCCCGGTGATCTGGCAAAGCGCATGCAGATGGATGCTTCGACATTGACCAGAAACCTTCAGCCTTTGGCGGCCCAAGGCTTGCTGAAGGTCGGTGCAGGCGATGATTCGCGCAGCCGTCTTGTCGACGCAACCGAGGCTGGACACGCGAAGCGAGCTGAAGCACAGCGCGCCTGGAAGCTCGCGCAAACAGCACTCAACGAACTGTTGGGCATCGAGCGCGTCGCCGCATTGCACGATCTTCTGGATGCCTGCATCGAATGCCTTGGCGACGACGCGGATGACACCGCAGGGGACTGATTTTTTCGGCCGCGTACTTGAACCTGAAAGCCCTTGAAAATAAAGAAGCCAGCGGATTCAAATCCATGACGACAACTTTTGCCCACTCTTCAAGCCAGGTGGCCGATGTCAAAACTACATCCTTTGCCTATCGACAGGTTGGCCTCCAAGGCGACGCTACCCACGTTGTTTTTATACAGCCGGCAGCGGAGGTGACGCATGGAGGCTAAAGGCACATTGGCGGTTATCAGCGAGCAATCTCGACCCTTGAGCCAGCCACTGACCGGGAGAGTTGTGGCGTTGCTTGCAGGATTAGCGGCTATCAGCATGCTGTCCACGAACATCATCCTGCCGGCGTTCCCCGTCATCGGTGAAGACTTGGGGGTAGACGCTCGCGAGCTTGGCCTGACGCTGTCCAGCTTTTTCATCGCCTTCGCCCTGGGTCAGTTGGTGGTCGGGCCACTGGCTGACCGCTACGGGCGCAAGAAGCTGGTGCTGGGTGGACTCGCGATCTTCGTGGTGGGCACCGTCATTGGAGGCCTCGCCACCACGCTCGATACGCTAATTGCAGGGCGCGTGATCCAGGCATTGGGCGTGTGCTCCGCCTCTGTGTTGTCGCGCGCAATTGCGCGGGATCTGTTTGAGGGAGAGGCGCTCGCTCGTGCCTTGTCGCTGACCATGATTGCCACCGCCGCAGCGCCAGGTTTTTCCCCCCTGGCTGGGAGCGTGCTGTCGGTCACGCTTGGATGGCGGGCAATTTTTATCCTGGTAGGGCTAGCGGCCATAGCGCTCGCCTTTTGCTACGTTCGCGGCCTTGGTGAAACCCACCCAGCCGACCGACGCTCGCCGCATTCAGCCAAGAGCGTCATGCAAGCCTATTGGCGATTGACGCTCGATAAGCGCTTCATCCTACCAGCCCTTTCGATGAGCCTGCTGATGAGCGGACTGTTCGCGTCGTTCGCCGCCGCCCCCGCTATTTTGATGAAAGGGATCGGCCTGACGTCGTTGCAGACAGGCCTGTACTTCGCCTGCACAGTATTCGTTGTGTTCGCTGCTGGCATGGCGGCACCGCGCCTGGCGCACCGTTACGGCCCGAGACTCATTACCACACTCGGTATTGCCTGTGCCGTGACAGGCGCAGGGCTACTCCTCGCAGGCCCGTCCGATCCGAGCCTTGGGTGGTATGCCCTTTCAATGGTCACGTTTCTTTGGGGCATGGGCCTGGCCAATCCACTGGGCACAGCCATCACCATGGGTCCTTTCGGCAAGGAAGCCGGGATGGCTTCCGCCCTGCTGGGCTTTTTTTCCATGGGGGCGGCTGCACTGACTACCTGGCTGGTATCGGTACTAACATTTGCGCCGGTCACGGCACTGGGCGGTGTGCAGACGACCGCCTGCCTGATCGCGCTTGCGCTGTTCCTTCTACGGGGCAGTCTCGCGAAATAACCGCGAAGTTGCCGAGGCCTTAGCGAAGGCGACCATTAAGCGTCAAGCTCCACTCGCTTCGAGTAAGGCCCCGGCGCTGCAGCATTCACGATAGCGAGCATGGGCAGCTCTAAAGTTGGCGCTGCTTAGTCGTAGGCGAACTGGTCAATCAACCCCAGACGTGGCACGTGGGTGTTTGGCCGTATTAGTGCGCCGGGAGCGATGACTGCATTTGCCCCAATTTTGCAGCCGTCACCGACTAAGGCACCGAATTTATTCACTCCTGTCTCGATCACATTGCCTTCATGGCGGATTTTGATATCCGCACCCTCCAATTCGTTACGGTAATTGGCAATGATTGCACCTGCTTCAATATTTACACCCTCGCCAATTAACGAGTCGCCGACAAAGTTGAAATGTGCCAACTTGCTTCCACCAAGCATGAAGCTGCTTTTTATTTCGCAGCTTGGGCCAACAATGCAATTGCTGCCGAGGTAAACGCCTCCACGTAGGTAAGCGCCCGCCGCTACAAATGATCCTTCGCCGATGATAATCGCGCCTTTCAGCACCGCCCCTTGCTCGACAACGGCACTCTCGTGGATGGCACAGTTTCCATGGCGTCGATAACCCGCGCCAAGGCCTGCCAGCAAGGCCAAAACCTGGTTTTCGCAGTCTTGAGACACCATCCAGGCGGCGGGGGTACCAAGCCCAGCAAGGGCCAACGAGCAATAAACGTACTGATCTCAAGTAGCTTCATAGAAATTCTTCCGGTACAGGTAAGGTTCGGGTATCCAGGCTGCTGACAACTGGCTTTGTAACCACCAAAATCATCGCATTTGGCATAAAAATCACGCCCTGAGCTGGTCAGTGATAAACGGCGCGTACTCCGCTCCACCAGTCGAACTCCGAGCCGTGTTTCGAGCGCGGCGAGGTGACGACTGGCAGCGGCATTGGAAATTTCCAACTTTTCAGCCGCGCGACTCAGCGTTCCCAGTTCAGCCGTGTATACGAAAAGCTCGAGCTCAGTAAATCGATCCATCCTTAGGCATCCACACAAAAAAGGGGAAGATTATTTCTGTGGTGAAAGAAAGATTTTCATTTTTTGTATTTTATTCCACCGTCTGTGACTTTGCCGTATCGCTATAGTTTCGGGAACAGGCATCTGCCAGCCAACAGCTGATGTTCCCTAGGGAGTAGGTCACCTCAGGTCTCTCCTGACTCAAATAAAAAAGGATGCATCTCCATGCGAAACCTAGATGAGCAGACGATCACACAAGCTGTCCTCACTCGAAATGCCGGGACCGAGAATCAGCGCCTGCATGAGATCGTGACTTCACTCGTTCAGCACCTCCACGCATTTGCGCGGGAGACTAATTTGACCGAGGAGGAATGGGAAAAGGGTATCGCGTTTCTGACCGCAATCGGTCATATCACGACCGACAAACGACAGGAATTCATCCTCCTGTCCGATACGCTGGGCCTGTCGACGTTGGTTATCGCCCAGAATCACAAGAAGCCGGAAGGCTGCACTGAAGCCACGGTTTTCGGCCCCTTCCATGTCGCCAACGCCCCTCGTTACGACTTGGGCGAAGACATAAGTGGTGGGCTTCCAGGCTCGCCCTTGTTTGTGAAGGGCACCGTCACGGCCAAAGATGGCACCCCCATCCCACATGCGACCATCGAAGTCTGGCAAGCCGACGCCGCCGGCTTCTACGACGTTCAGAAGCCAGATATGGGGGACTACCACGGACGGGCGATTATCCAGGCCGACGCCAATGGGCATTACCACTTCCGCACGATCGTCCCTGAGTGCTACCCCATTCCACATGATGGCCCGGTTGGCAAGATGCTGGAGGCGTTAAATCGGCATCCATGGCGCCCTGCCCACCTGCACTTCATGATCACTGCCCCTGGATATCAGCGTCTAGTCACCCACGTGTTCCGAGAGGGTGGCGACTATCTGGATTCGGATGCGGTATTCGGTGTCCGTTCGTCCCTGATTGCAGACTGGGTTCGCCATGAGAGTGGAATCGATCCGTACGGGAACTCGATCGACTCGCTTTATTACACCCTGGATTTTGACTTCATTCTGCACAACGCTTAGCGCACATACATTTCTTGTCTACTAGGCTTGAATTGAGGGTGTTGAGCAAACCTGTGCGGCTTCAGAAAAAGGCTAAATTTCAATACAGCGGAGCCCCCGGAGGGAGTGAGCTTGCCCGCGATGACATCAGCACAGCAAACATACTTGGTGGCTGACCCACCGCTATCGCGAGCAAGCTCGCTCCCACAGGGATTGCGGCGCTCCGGACTGCCCAGCCGTCGCAAAGACCACTGAACCTATCAGTTCTGCTAGTACCCAACTGCGGCCGACCGACCGATACTCAATCGCCCTCCCTTTGAGAATCTGGAGCGACCTCCATGGAATCCACACAACCCATTCTGCGTTGCCGCTACAGCTACGACCCTCTGGATCGCCTGATCAGCCAGCTTCAACCGGAAGCCCCCGCTCACCAGCGTTTTTACTGCAAAAGCCGCCTGGCCACTGAAATACAGGGGGCGATTGGATTCAGTGTCTTTCAGAATAGCGACCTCCTGCTGGCGCAACACAAGAACCAGGGCGGTTCCGTTAAAAGCACGTTGCTGGCGACTGACCTGCAACGCTCAGTGCTGCATGCCGTCACAGCCGATCAACAGCAACACCCCATCGCCTACTCGCCTTACGGCCATCACCAGGCCGAAAGCGGATTGACCAGCCTGCTGGGCTTTAACGGCGAACGGCCGGACGCGGTGACTGGGCATTATTTATTGGGGAACGGGTATAGGGCGTTTAATCCGGTGTTGATGCGATTTAACAGCCCGGACAGTTTGAGTCCATTTGGGAAGGGAGGGACAAATTCGTATGCGTATTGCTTGGGCGACCCAATTAACAAATACGATTCCAGCGGGCGATCCGTAGAAAATATTTTGGCCAGAGTTGTAAAGTGGATGAGTTTCGTAAAGAGTATATTCAATGTATCTCCAGCCTACAAAAACGGCCCTGGCATCATATCTGAAACAGCAACAAAAACCACAACTCACAGCACAAAAAAACAATGGGTAACAATGGGAAGCGACGGAGAACAATGGAGAATAGTAACAACACCTCATTTTACAAAGTTAAATAACAACGGAGAGGAGTGGTATACGAAAACAACAGCACACAACGATCATGGCAAAGAACTATATTATAAATTTGCAAGCAGTCATGGAGACTTCATACATACCCAAACCATAATTTCCGGGAGGCACAATCACAGCTTTATGAGAGCAACACCAAACCTACAGGAACTAGCCTACAAAGAAATACCGGAACAACAATTGCAGAATCTTTACAATGGTTTTTCAATGCCAAAAATTGATACTGAGTTTGGAGAAAGACTTCGAGCAACAGCACGACGAAACTCCCGTCCTGACGGTTTCCGAACACCAGCGGATATCATCCGCGCGCATTGACTTAACGAACTGCGAAGTCAACCATAACCATCGCCAAATGAACTCTATCAAAGGTCAATTGTAAGCGTCCGCCCAACACCCCACCGCGTCGTCCGCGAAAGGCAAAGTTCTGGCCGCAAAAGGGATCGGCTTCTAGCTGAGTTTGTACCAATGCTGCCAATCCGTCGAAGCCACGGCGCATGTCGGTGACGCCGGCGGCGATCCAGATACGGGTTCCAGCGGGAGGTGAAATCATCGCAGCAACTGCTGCAAGGTGAGGTGCAAGGTCTGCGGGTCAGGTGTGCCGGTGATGCGCAGCTTGGCTTTTCCGACTTCTATAAGGATCTCGGAATGGGATTCTTGCGGCAGCGGCGCTGCGGACGGCAAGTCGATGGGTGCTTTGATCACCTCGACTGGCAAGAATGTTGCGCTCTGGCTGACCGGGCCGAATGCGCCGTCCTGGTCTTGCTGCCGCCAGCGAAAAACCATGTTGGCATTGACGTCGTGCTCGCGAGCGATCATCGACACTGAAGTGCCGGGTTGATATGAAGCTTCGACGACCTTGCGTTTGAATACGGTTGGGAAGTTCGAGCGGCGACCGGGGCGACGAGTGGGAGCTATATCCAAGATAGTGTCCACTAAAAAATGGTGTCCACTATCTTGGCTAATTTGGAGAACGGTCAGGAGAGGGTGCTGATCGGACGGTTACTGAGTATCAGCTTGTGCTGGCGGTCAATGCTCAATGATATGAACGCGGTTGGTTTTACTGGGATGCACATGCGACGGTGCCAAACACAAGGTATTACGCCCCTGCCCCTTGGCTTGATAAAGCGCTGCATCCGCACGTTCAAGCAGGCTTGCCATGCTGTCATCTTCATTTGGCACCACGCAGCACACCCCCACACTGATGCGCAATGAGATGGTTGCCTCACCGAACCGCGCCGGTGACTCAGCCACCGAAGCGCGCAACGCGTCCAGAACCGCCACAGCGTTTTCGGGGCACCCGCATGCCCAAACCAATCAGGCTGATACTCGAGCCGATGATCAACAGCATGCGCGCACGCCCTTGAGCGGGGACGTAGCGGCGCGTCCAGTAGATGATCAGGCCGCACTGCACCATCAACACCAGCGTGGCGGCGAGCATGCGCGGCTCCAGGGTGTCGATCAGACTCGCCATCAATACCAACATCAATGCCGCCGGCGCGAAGATCCGCCACCAGGCGACGGGCAACTCGACGATCCGAAATACACTGGCCCCGTAGAAAGCCAGGGCTACCGCCAGCAATGTGTTCGCCGCCCCGTAGGTCAGCCACAACGGGGCATGGCCGTATAAGGTGTATCCAACGTAAGCCAGGGCATGTGCTAGCAAACCAAAGCCAATGGTCAGCAAGCCGTCACGCTGGTTGAACTGGCCGACCAATATCAGACAAAACGCCATGATCGTAGCTACTAAGGCGACACAGGCAAAAAGCGTGGGGGTATGGGCAATCATGAAGTCTCACCAGGCGATGTCAGGAGCAGCTGTGATCGAGTCTAGTTGAGTAGCCGGTCAGTTTGTCGAGCACATCGATCATCAGCGTCAGGGCGCCTGTCCTACCAGCATTCAGATGCTCAAGAGTTCGGTGACGGGCAGTCGATTGGTGGTCTTCATTTCACGCAGGGAAAGGTTTGAGCGAATACTTGAAACGCCAGGGAGCTTCCTCAGGACTTTTTCGACAAAGCGGCTGTAGCTATCCAAGTCCCGTGCAACCACCTCAAGTAGAAAGTCCGCCTCGCCCGTGGTGTTGTGGCAACTCAATACCTGTGGGGCCGACTGGATAATCTTTTCAAACAATGCGGTGGCTTCTTCGCTGTGATCAGTGCACGAGATCTGCACAAAAGCGGTAAGGCCTAGCCCTAGTTTCTTGCGACTGAGTATGGCTTGGTATCCCTCGATAACGCCGCACTCTTCAAGCCGTCTTTGCTTGCGCCAACAGGACGCTTCGCTGAGGGAGAGTTGCTCGGCCAGCTTCACATTCGACAGCTTACCGTCTCGCTGCAGACGTTCTGATATTGCAAGGTCCGCCTTATCAAGTTGCTCAAGCATGAAATAACTCCTCATATTCAGATCGATAAATGAAGGTTAATTTCAGATCTTGCACTCCGTCAATTGCAACTTGAAGGGTAATTTCAAGGCGTTTATTCATAATGGAGATGCCTGGACAGTGATGCTTCAAAGCGCATCGAGGGTGAAAAACAACACCAGGCCGAATGACTCAGCACGGGTAGCCCGTTGAGTCCGCATCTGTCGCATCGCCCATCCAAACATAGGGAATTTGAATGAAAGCAGTCGTCTACGAAGCGTTTTCCAAGCCGCCGCGCCTGATGAACGTGGCAGATCCGTCTCCGGAACGGCATGGTGTGGTTATCCAGGTTCTTGGCACAGGTGTATGCCGCAGCGACTGGCATGGCTGGAAAGGTCATGACCCCGACATTGAACTGCCGCATGTACCAGGTCATGAGCTCGCGGGCATCGTGGCCGAGGTGGGAAAAGACGTCACGCGATGGAAGGTCGGCGACCGTGTGACCGTGCCGTTCGTAGGCGGGTGTGGTGCTTGCGCAGAGTGCAACAGCGGCAATCAGCAGGTGTGCCACAAGCAGTTCCAACCTGGCTTCACTCATTGGGGTTCTTTTGCCGAGTACGTCGGCATCCATCAGGCCGATCTGAACCTGGTCTCATTGCCTGAGAGCATGGAATTCGCTACCGCCGCAAGCCTGGGTTGTCGCTTCGCCACCTCGTTCCGTGCAGTCGTTGACCAAGGCAAGGTCAGCGCCGGCCAGTGGGTAGCGGTTCATGGTTGCGGAGGAGTCGGCCTGTCTGCGGTGATGATCGCCCACGCCATCGGCGCGAACGTGATCGCCATCGATATTTGCGAGGAAAAACTCGAACTGGCACGCGCGCTAGGCGCTGTCGCCACCCTCAATGCCCAGTGCGTCGCGGACGTCACCGAAGCCGTGCTGGAAATCACCCAGGGTGGTGCCCACGTCTCGCTGGACGCCTTGGGTCACCCCACCACCTGCTTCAACTCCATCAACAACCTGCGCCGTCGCGGCAAACACGTCCAGGTGGGGCTGATGCTCGCTGATCACGCCACGCCTGCGGTCCCCATGAGCAAGGTGATTGCGCACGAACTGGAGATCTACGGCAGCCACGGCATGCAAGCGCATCGTTATGACGCCATGCTCGAGATGATCACCTCAGGCAAGCTGGCGCCTGAAAAACTCGTGGGTAAAACCATCAGCCTGGAGCAGTCTATCGACGCGTTGACCAATATGGATCGGTTCGAGACGGCTGGTGTAACCGTCATAACCGAGTTTTAACCCGCGACGCCAGCCGAAGCCGCGCTGCAGAGCGCGGCTTTCCCCTACTCTGTCTCCACCTCATTGAGCGACAACGAAGCAAACATTTGCGCGCGGCACACCTCCAGGATCTCATCCGCCAGGGCGGAGTCATCCGGGCAGGCACGCGACAAAACAATCGCACCGACCGCACGGGACAGCAGGTCGATCATCTTCTTTCTCCCCTCATCCGCAGCGCCATCCGGCCTCGTCGGGTATTTCTCCCCCAGTGTCTGCAGGGTGTGCTCGATCCCTTCGGCAAACGTCGCTTTCAAATCATCCGTTTGACGCGCCGCGTCGCCACACAACGCCGCCATGGTGCAACCCGTGCCGCGTCCATCGCGATGTTCGCGGGTCACATAGACGTCGATGAAGCCCGCAACATCGAGCGTTTCAGCAGCCGCCAGGGATTTGGCAAGGCTGCAAGCCGAGGCTTCGGCCATCAGGTCGGCTTTCGAAGCGAAATGCTTGTAGAACCCGCCGTGGGTGAAGCCGGCGGCCGCCATGAGATCTGCCACACCGACGCCGTCGAAGCCGCGTTGACGAAACAGCTCAGAGGCCGTTTCAACGATGTGCTCCCGATTGGCCTGCGCCTGGGCCTTGGTCACTCTCACGTGCAATACCTCATGTGCATTGGGAAGTCATGCCCGCAATGATACATAGATGTTGGTCATAATCAAAACTATTGACAGTTTAGATTTCGATCATCATCCTAATTGCACGCACCACCGACCTCCACCAACGGGCACGGAAGACATACCAGATGAGCGACCAGAATCTGTTTACCCCCTACACCCTCGGCACCCTTACGCTGTCGAACCGTATCGTCCTCGCGCCACTGACCCGCAACCGCGCAGGCGCAGGCTTTGTGCCAAGCCAGTTCGCGGCCACCTATTACAGCCAGCGCGCGAGCGCAGGCCTGCTGATCAGCGAAGCGACGCAGATCTCCCAGCAAGGCCAGGGCTATCAGGACACCCCCGGGATCTACACGCAGGCGCAAATAGAGGGCTGGCGTGAAGTGACCACTGCCGTCCACGCCAAGGGCGGAAAAATCTTCCTGCAACTTTGGCATGTCGGCCGCGTGTCGCACGTTGACCTGCAGGAAAACGGCGCCGCCCCCGTGGCCCCTTCGGCAGTGCGCGCCGCGACAAAAGTATTCGTCAACAACCGCTTTGAAGACGTCAGCGAACCGCGCGCGCTGAACATCAACGAACTACCGGGGATCGTCGCCGACTTCCGCCAGGCCGCGGCAAACGCTGTCGCCGCCGGGTTCGATGGCGTAGAGATTCACGGCGCCAACGGCTATCTGCTGGATCAGTTCCTCAAGGACAGCGCCAACGTGCGCACCGATACCTACGGCGGTTCGATCGAAAATCGTGCGCGCCTGTTGCTCGAGGTGACGGCCGCCGTCGTCGATGAAATCGGCAGGGATCGTACTGGCGTGCGCTTGTCGCCGGTGTCGCCAGCCAATGGCGTTTCCAGCAGCGATCCGCAGGCGCAATTCGATTACGTCGTCGATCAACTCGCCGCCCTCGGCGTGGTGTACCTGCATGTGGTCGAAGGCGCGACCGGTGGCCCGCGTGATGTGGCGCCCTTCGATTTCGGCGCCTTGCGCCGGCGCTTCAAAGACACCTACATCGCCAACAATGGCTATGACCTGGACCTGGCGACTTCGCAAGTCGCCGCGGACCAGGCCGATCTGATCGCGTTCGGGCGCCCGTTCATTGGCAATCCGGACCTGGTGGAACGCCTGCGCAGTGGCGCGCCATTGTCCGCCTTCAATCCCGCTACCCTCTATGGCGGCGGCTCGGCGGGCTACATCGACTACCCGACATTGGCTGAATCAAACGCCAGCGCAAGCTGAGCATCAGTGATCGCGCTTGCTGTCATCACCCATCCTGCAAGAGATATGACCCCATGAGCACTCGTCCTACTGTTCTTATCACCGGCGCCTCCACCGGCATTGGCGCCGTCTACGCCGAACGTTTCGCCGAACGCGGCCACGACCTGGTATTGGTCGCCCGCGACCAGGCTCGCATGGATGCACTGGCAGCCCGGTTGCGCAGCACACACCAGGTCGCCATCGATGTCATTCCAGCGGACTTGACCCAACTCGGCGACCTGACAACCGTGGAGTCCCGACTGCGCGACGACGCCCGTATCGGCATCCTCGTCAATAATGCCGGCGCGGCGCTGTCCGGCCAGTTCATCGAGCAAAGCACCGAGAGCATTGCGCAACTGGTCGCCCTCAACACCACGGCCCTGGTGCGACTCGCCAGCGCCATCGCTCCGCGCCTGGCCAAGGCCGGCGATGGTGCAATCATCAACATCGGTTCGGTGGTGGGCCTTGCGCCAGAGTTCGGCATGACGGTCTACGGTGCGACCAAGGCGTTTGTGCTGTTCCTCTCCCAGGGCCTGAGCCTGGAACTTGCGCCTCGGGGCGTCTATGTGCAGGCCGTGCTGCCGGCCGCTACCCGCACGGAGATCTGGGATCGCTCCGGCGTCGACATCAACACCTTGAATGAAATCATGGAAGTCGGCGACCTGGTGGATGCCGCACTGGTCGGTTTTGATCGGCGCGAGCCGGTGACTATCCCGCCGCTGCAGGAAGCTGAGCGCTGGGATGGCCTGCAGACCGCACGCCAGGGCCTGCTGCAGCAGATCCGCCAGTCTGCGGTTGCCCAGCGCTACCAAAACCCGGCGTGATTGTTTTGTAGCGAACGGCAACGCCGCAAACCCTGCGCCCACCCCTATTGCAACCGACAAGAGCCACGCAACGATGAAGGCATTTTTAATAGATCGCTATGGCAAGCACACCGGGCGCATTGGCGAAGCGCCCGCCCCCACGGTGGGCGCCGAGGATGTGTTGATCGAGGTGCACGCCAGCAGCGTCAACGTGCTGGATTCGAAGATCCGCAAAGGCGAATTCAAACTGATCCTGCCCTATGCATTACCGCTGATATTGGGCAATGACCTGGCGGGCGTGGTGGTGGAGGTTGGCTCGCAAGTGACGCGTTTCAAACCGGGAGACCACGTCTATGCTCGCCCGCCCGAAGCGCGGATCGGGACGTTCGCTCAATTGATCGCAGTTGACCAAAACGCGATCGCCCTGAAACCTGCCAATACCAACATGGCACAGGCTGCGTCCATCCCCTTGGTCGCGCTGACGGCCTGGCAGGTGCTGGTGGAAACCGCGCAATTGAAAAAGGGCCAGAAAGTGCTGATCCACGCTGGCTCCGGCGGTGTCGGCAGCCTCGCCATCCAACTGGCCAAACACCTCGGCGCCTTTGTCGCGACCACCACCAGCACCAGCAATGTCGAATGGGTGAAGGCGCTGGGGGCCGATGTGGTGATCGACTACAGCCAGCAGAACTTCGAAAGTGTCTTGCACGACTATGACCTGGTGTTGAACAGCCTCGGCGCCGACGTACTGGAGAAATCACTCAAGGTCCTCAAGCCCGGTGGCCAACTCATTTCCATCTCCGGGCCACCCACTGCGCAGTTCGCGCAGGAGCAAGGGTTGTCCTGGCCACTGCAGCAAATCATGCGCCTGCTGAGCCTGGGTATTCGGCGCAAGGCACGCAAGCAGAACGTCAGTTACGGGTTCGTGTTCATGCGGGCCAATGGCGCCCAACTGCAACACATTACCGAGCTGGTTGAGGCCGGAATCATCAAGCCTGTGGTTGACCGCTGTTTCGACTTTGAATCCACGGCCGAGGCATTGCAGTACGTCGAGCAGGGACGCGCCAAGGGCAAGGTAGTAGTTACCCTCAAATGAACAAGCCGCCTAGCGATGAATCGACCGCAGGCACTGCGCAGCCTTTGCCGCTTCAACCGTCATCGCCCGTGGTGACGCCGCCAGAGTTGCGCAAGCAGCAACCGGACGTTGTGCCCGTTGAACCGCCTGTAATCGTTTGGCGCAGCTTGATGCTTGAGCAGTAGGATGCCCCTCAATACTTGGGCTTTCCTGACACTAGCTTAGGTATCTTCACAACTGTGGTGCGACTTTCCATCTGTGGAGAGAGAGACCTGCTTGGGTCTTGAGCTCTGGGCCTCTGGGGTGTTGGATTAGACC
>NZ_CATKPN010000021.1:0-216 GCF_949767245.1 Pseudomonas sp. IT-P176 | reverse complement strand
CCGCTTGGCCACGCTGATGTCCGCTTGCGCACCGGCGCTGAGCATCAGGTTGTTTTGCGCGGCCAACTGCAGCTGTTTGCCGCTCGTGAGTGCTATGCCGTGTGGCGCGCTGAGCAACAACACGGACGACTTGAGCTGTTCCAGGTCTTGTTTGAGCAACTGCAATTGCGCCTGTACATCGGCGGGATCGGCGTTGGCGGCCTGGGCATCGGCCGA
>NZ_CATKPN010000020.1:0-217 GCF_949767245.1 Pseudomonas sp. IT-P176 | reverse complement strand
ACCGGCATCCACGGTTTTCCGGCCGGGGAATCGGGCGCGACCAGCGAGCACACATGAATTTTCAGGCCCGGACGCGCAGACGGGACGAGCGTACTGCTCTCGATCGCTGCAATCTGCTCCTTGAGCCAGATCTGTCGAAACTCATTGTTTCTGGCGGCATCCCGTTGCGCTTCACGGGCTTTATCGCTCATCTCGCCGCCGCCCAGCGCGTCAGTCA
>NZ_CATKPN010000019.1:0-219 GCF_949767245.1 Pseudomonas sp. IT-P176 | reverse complement strand
CTGGTGCTGGGCGACAAAGCCCAAGTCACCATCGGCGACACCCTGTCTGAAGTGGTTGCCACTCTGTCTGTGGATAAAACCACCGTCACCGAAGGCGGCTCCGTCACCTACACCGTGACCCTGACCAACGCCGCTGGCCTGCCGATGAGCAACCACGGCGAACTGACCTTCAAGCTCTCCGACGGCACCACCATCACCGTTCCGGCCAACAGCACCACC
>NZ_CATKPN010000018.1:0-223 GCF_949767245.1 Pseudomonas sp. IT-P176 | reverse complement strand
GCGAGTCTCCAGTTGCCAGACGGCGTCCTGGGCGCTGCTGCTCAGGCCGGAGGTCGGTCGATAGGGCAGTTCGACGTCGAACTGATAGTGACGTTGGGCGTCGTGCAACTCCACCACGTCGATGCCCAGGCGTTCGTCGCTGGTGACGCGGTACCAGATCCCGATCTCGGCCAGCAGCCGCGAGATAAAGGCCAGGTCGCTTTCACCGAACTGCATCACCTGC
>NZ_CATKPN010000017.1:0-236 GCF_949767245.1 Pseudomonas sp. IT-P176 | reverse complement strand
GCCAATGCCGATCCCGCGGATGTGCAGGCGCAAATGTCGTTGATCCGCGAGCAGATCGACCAACTCAAATCCTCGGTCATATTGCTCAGCGCTCCCCAGGGCGTTGCCCTCAGCAGTGGTCAGCACTTGCAGTTGGCCGCGCAAAACAACCTGATGCTCAGCGCCGGTGCGCAAGCAGACATCAGCGTGGCCAAGCGGTTATTCATGGGGGTGGGGCAGGGGTTAAGCCTGTTTGT
>NZ_CATKPN010000016.1:0-245 GCF_949767245.1 Pseudomonas sp. IT-P176 | reverse complement strand
ACCAAGATCACCGTTCCTGCGAACGGGACTTCGGCCAGCGCAACTGTCACCGCCAAAGACAACATCTTCACCGGCGGCCAGGATGCGATCGTCAACAAACTCGAGTCGGTCTCGGCTAACAACTTCGAGAAGCTGACCCTCGGCAAAGACCAATTCACCACCACCGTCACTGACGAGCCAGATACTGACGGCGACAAGATCACCGTCACCATCGAAAGCAACGGTGACGTACTGGAAAATGCTGC
>NZ_CATKPN010000015.1:0-245 GCF_949767245.1 Pseudomonas sp. IT-P176 | reverse complement strand
CGGCAGTTGTCCTGCACGTAAGGGCAGCGTGGCGACAGCAGGCAACCCTGCGGGCGGTCGTAACGGCCGGGAACGATACCCGGCAGCGTGGCCAGGCGCGATTCGCCCAGGCTGTGCTCCGGAATCGCCTTGAGCAGGGCTTCGCTGTACGGGTGCGCGGGAATGTCGAACAGCTGCGGCACCTGGCCGACTTCCACCGCTTGGCCGGCGTACATCACGCACACGCGCTGGGCGGTTTCGGCGAC
>NZ_CATKPN010000014.1:0-249 GCF_949767245.1 Pseudomonas sp. IT-P176 | reverse complement strand
AATGATGGAATGCTCATTTCTAAGCTTTCAACAAACAGAAGCAGTAGTGGTGGAGCCAAACGGGATCGAACCGTTGACCTCCTGCGTGCAAGGCAGGCGCTCTCCCAGCTGAGCTATGGCCCCGTATTTCTACAGGTTCTTCCCACACAAAATTGGTGGGTCTGGGCAGATTCGAACTGCCGACCTCACCCTTATCAGGGGTGCGCTCTAACCAACTGAGCTACAGACCCAATTTATGGCTGCTTCTTA
>NZ_CATKPN010000013.1:0-256 GCF_949767245.1 Pseudomonas sp. IT-P176 | reverse complement strand
TCACCGAAGGCGGTTCCGTCACCTACACCGTGACCCTGACTAACGCTGCTGGTTTGCCGATGAGCAACCACGGCCCGCTGGTATTCACTCTGTCCGATGGCACCAAAATCACCGTTCCTGCGAATGGGACTTCGGCCAGCGCGACGGTCACTGCCAAAGACGACATCTTCGCTGGCGGCCAAGCCCCAATCGTTAACAAACTGGTTTCGGTTACCGGCGCTGAGAACTTCGAGAAGCTGACACTGGGCGATACCAC
>NZ_CATKPN010000012.1:0-257 GCF_949767245.1 Pseudomonas sp. IT-P176 | reverse complement strand
AGTTTTATTGCCCGCCGACTGGGGTTGTTGATCCCCACCTTTTTCGGCATCACCCTGCTGACTTTCGCGTTGATTCGCATGATTCCTGGCGACCCTGTGGAAGTCATGATGGGCGAACGCCGGGTCGACCCCGAAATGCACGCTCAGGCAATGGAACGCCTTGGCCTGAACAAGCCGCTGTATGCCCAGTACCTGGACTACATCGGCAAACTGGCCCAGGGCGACCTCGGTGAATCGCTGCGCACCCGTGAAAGTGT
>NZ_CATKPN010000011.1:0-177161 GCF_949767245.1 Pseudomonas sp. IT-P176 | reverse complement strand
TCCGCGAGAAAGCTCAGCGCCTGGCCAGGCGCAGGTAGATCAGTCCATTGACCAGCACCACCAGGCCACCGAGGCCTAGCTGGATACTAGGCGTCAGCCCAGCGGGGTAAATCAGGGGCCACAGGTAATGTTCGATGAAACTCTCCTCATACCCGGCCTGGCCGGCACTGCGGCGCATGAGGTTTTCCCAGCGGGTCAGGGGGCAGCTCCAGTGGCAGACTTCAACCAGGGTGCCCCACACTACCGCTGGCAGGTGCCACCAGATCACCGGGCGCCATTTGAACGCGAGCAGGGCGCCGCACAGGACGAACAGAATGAACAGCAAATGCACGAGCAGCAGGCCGTCAGCCGTCAGTCGATAGAGCATGGTGCCTCCCGTCGGTAATTGAGCAGGTTCTTCACCACCTATACTCACCGTACCGTGACCCAAAATGCCAGGCGTTCGATTCGCATTGATGCGTGGCTACGGCTGTCGTGTCATTTGCGGGGAGGACTGCGATCTTGAATCGGCGTGTCCTGTTTTTTACTTTACTGGTCATATTACTGGCTGGATGCTCGACTGCGCGTCGCGTCGAACCGACGGTGCAAGTAGTGATCACGGACGCGACCTGGCAGCAGATTGATAAAGACATCGAAACTGTCTCGTTGTCCTCCAGGGAAACGGTCCGCCAGTACACGCGCAAAGCCATGGAACGGTGGCGCGAGCAGGTGTTCCAGCGCACCGAGAGCGACTTCATTCCCTGGTTTACCGGCTATTGGACCCAGCAATGGCTGGGCATGAAAGTGGGCTGGTACAAGCTCAGCGCCAAGGACGAGAAGGATACAGTGGTCAACCGCTTGAGCCTGTACCTGCAGGAGCAGTACCACGAGCGCGTGCTGGATCCGGTGGCCAAGGTCACAGACCCTAACGTGATCATGGGCGACGCCGTCACCCTGTACCTGCAGATGCTCAGTGCCCATCTGGGGGAGATCCAGGAGCATTACGCCGTGCCCCAGGATCAATTCGACCAGCGTCTCAACCGGATACCCGCCATCACCCTGGCACCGCCACCTGCGCGCAATGCTTCACTGTATCAGATCGTCCACACCGAACCAGTCAACCGATTGCCGGCTTATCTGGCCCTGATCGAGCAAGTACGCGGCTCCAATAGTGGGGCAGGGGCCGGGTTGTCGGACGCTGGGATCTCGTCAGTGGCCAAGCGCGCCAGTGAACGGCTCGAGGCGCAGATTGCCTCGCGCAGCGTCGCCAGCGCGGTGGCAGCGGCCGTCGGTCGGGTAGCGGGCGCGGTGATATCGGTGGTCTCGCTGGGCATCGGTGCCATGTCCAATGAAAGCGACCGACCCGAAGCGCAAGCGCAAATGCGCAGAAGCTTGAATGCCGCCTTCGACAAGGCATGGCTGGGCCTGATGGAGAACGAGACCAACGGGGTGATGGCCGGGGTCAACTACATCTCCCGGCAAATCGAAGGTGGCCTGAGAGCTGGCCCGTTGGTAGCGCCCAAGCAGGGTGAAGTGTTCAGCCCCGACACCCCTGGTAGCGCAGTCCAGTGAGCCGGCTGTTCATGGGGAGGTAGGGCAGCGAGTAGTAGTGGCCGCCTGGCTGATGGCTGCGGCCAGGCGTTTCACGTTGTTCTGTTGAGCCACCACCAGGTCGTCGATACTCGGGCCCGAGGGCGTCTGCACGGTGGTGCGGCAATTGAGGAAGCTCTCGCCGTTTTTTCCCTCTTCCATACGCAGGCGCCATTGCGCATCGATAAGCGCGTACTGCCCTGGGACTGAATCGAAGCGCTGCACATCCAGGCGTAAAGACAGCTTGGGCCCAGCGACGGGGCTGGACAGTTGGTCGACCAGGGCATTGCGTAACTCATCCACCAGACTCGCCCCCCACCATTGTGTCTCCAGAATCGCCAAGCCGCTGCTGCCTTGGCGAATGACCATTTGTGGACGGTCGACCTGGGGCGGCACGCTGATCTGCTCGAACTGGATGTTCGCTGCCCCATGGGCGCCCGGGGCTGGTTGCGCCGGGAGTAGCGTGTGGTAATGAATCGGGTCACTGCGGCACGCCGCAAGTAGCAACAGTGCACTGAGCAACGACACTCTCAACGACAAAGACATGGACCTGCTCCTGTGGTCAGCGGCTCGAAGACGGTTGCAGATTTTGCGCCGGGGCATCTTTCGGACGGCCGCGTAGCAAGGATTCCGGATTTCTGCTCAAGTAGTCGGACAATTCACGCAGCGAGCGTGACATACGCCCCAGTTCATCCAGGGTCTGGGTCAGTTGCTCGCGTTGTGGTGAGTCTTCGGCGAGGGTCGAGTTGGCCGACTGCAGGGTTTTGCTCACCTCTTGCAAGGTGTCCTGTACCCCAGGGAGGGTTTTCCCGCTGAATTGCTTGATGCCTTTGCGCATTTCCGTCAGGTTGGCGTCCAGGTTGTTGGCGATCCGCTCGATCGGCAGTTTGTTGATCTTCTCCACCATGGACTGCAATTGCTCCTGCAACTGCTCAAGACTGGCTGGCACGGTCGGGATCATCACTGGGCGCGCAGTGGCATCGAAGACGACTTTTGGCGCTTTCGGGAAGAATTCCAGGGCGATATACAACTGCCCGGTCAACAGGTTGCCGCTACGGGCCTGGGCGCGCAGGCCGTTCTCGACGAAGGTACCCATGAGCCGGATCCCGGCCTGTTCGTCATCGGGATCATGCTTGAGTGCCGCGAGCATTTTCAGGTGCGCACGGCCCAGGCGTTGCGGATAGATGACGATGCCGACATTGATCGGAAAGCTGCGGGTCTTCTCATCGAAATCCAGGTTGATCGCCACCACCTTGCCAATTTCCAGTCCCTGGAACTCAACAGGCGCGTCGACCTTCAGCCCACGCAAGGGTTGATCGAAGCGCAGGGCGAGGAATTGCGGCTTGCCATTGGGCGGGGCGAGTGCGCTTTTCTGGTCCTCGAACAACTCGTAGCTGGTGTCTTCGACGGCCGGTTTGTCGTCGGGGCTGTAGTCGGGAGCGCGGAAGGTAATGCCCCCCAGCAACAGGGCGGAGAGTGACTCGGTCTTGACCGCGAAGCCATTGGCGCCCACTTCGACATCGATGCCACTGGCGTTCCAGAAGCGGGTGTTATTGGTGACATAGACATCGTTTGGCGAGGTGACGAACACCTCGATGTTCACCCCTTTGCCATCAGCGTCCAGGGCATAGGCCACCACCTGGCCCACGGGAATCTTGCGGTAATAGACCGGCGAGCCGATATCCAGCGAGCCAAGGTCCCGGGTGCGCAGCATGAAGCGCTTGCCGGGCTCGCCATAGGTAATGGGCGGCGGTGCTTCGAGGCCGATAAAGGTCTTGGCGCGATCGTTCGACTGGCCAGCGTCGGCGCCGATAAAGTCGCCGGACAGCAGGGTGTCGATACCCGATACCCCGCCGGCGCCAATGCGCGGGCGCACTACCCAGAACTTCGAGTCCTTGCGAGTGAAGGACTCGGCCTGCTTGGCCAGTTTCACCGTGGCATTGACGCTTTTCTGGTCGTCACTGAGCTCGACCTCCGAGACATGGCCAATCACCACGTTGCGGTACTTGACCTCGGTCTTGTTGGCGGTCAGGCCTTGCCCGGTCTTGAAGTTGAGGACGATCACTGGCCCTTGCTGCATTACGTTGTGGATCACCAGGGAAATCCCCACCAGCACGGCCACGATCGGCACGATCCACACCAGCGAAACGCTCCAGCGCCGGGTCTTGATGTTGGCTGTGCCGGGTGCTTGCTGCCCGTCAGTGGCTCGCGATTGCATCCATGACCTCCTCGGATTGTCGGTTGTCCCAGATCAGGCGTGGGTCAAAACTCATGGCTGACAGCATGGTGAACACCACCACCATGCCAAAGAACAGAATACCGGCCCGAGGCTCGATATCTCCCAGCGCCTGGAATTTCACCAGTGCGGCCACCAGTGCCACGACGATCACGTCGAGCATGGACCAGTAACCGATCAGTTCGACGAAGCGATACAGCTTCGAGCGTTCTTTACGCGCCCAGAGACTGCCACGTTGCGCCGTCACCAGGAGCAGGCTGAGGGCAACAAACTTGACCCCCGGGACGGCGATACTGGCAATGAAAATAATCAGCGCGATGTCCCAGGCGCCGTGTTCCCAGAACTCCAGCACCCCGCCAATGATGGTGCTGTCGGCACCGCTGCCGAGCATGCTGGTGTTCATCACCGGCAACAGGTTGGCCGGAATGTAGAACACCAGGGCCGCCAGCAGAAAGGCCCAGGTTCGGGCCAGGGAGTTGGTTTTGCGTCGGTGCAACGGCGCATCGCAGCGCTCACATGTGTGGGGTTCGTCGCGCATGTCGCAAGCCAGGCCACAGCTGTGACATAGGCACAGGTTGAGGTCGCGTGCCTCGGGCAGGGTGTTCATAGGATGTCCCACAGTTCGCGTACATCGCGTCCGGCAATGCGGATCAGCAACAGGCTCAGGATTGCCAGGGCAAACAGACCCAAGCCTGGCACCACATCTAGCAGGCCGGCGAGTTTGAACACTGCCACCATGGCCCCCAGCAAGCAGACCTCGAGCATGCTCCATGGCCGCAGCGTTTCCAGCCAGCGCATGCACAGTTTGAAGGCCGGCGAGCGCCGGGACGCCAGGGCGAAACTCAAGACCCAGATCAACAGCAACAACTGGAAAACTGGCGCAATGATGATGGAGATGGCCGCCACCAGGGCGATGAAGGTAATCGGCCCATCACTCAGGGCCACCACCGAGTCCCAGAGCGTGGCACTGTTCTTCAGGCCCTTCAGGCTGATGCTCATCACCGGATAGAAGTTGGCGAACACCCACAGCACCGCGGCTGTCAGGGTCAGCGCCAGGCGTTGTTGTACCGACAGGCCGTTGTAGCGCTGCAGCACACCGCCACAGCGCTGGCACAGGGCAGTCTGGTGTTTGGCAAGCGTGGCTTTTTCATACACGCCATCGCAGTGCTCACAGATGATCAGTGTGTCAGTCCTGGCCATGGTTAGCACTCAAGGGGAGGCAGAAGCTTCAGGGGCGTTAAATGAATATAGAAGTGCCTCGCGATAGAGCAAATATAAAGTTTGCCGAGGCCAGCACCTGGCTGAAACGAAAAACTGCGCGTCCTCGCCATGAGGGCGCGCAGCCCATAAGAGAAAGGGCTAGTTACTCGCCGCGAATGTACTGCTCCAACTGCTGGATCAGCTCGGCCTGTTCGGCAATGGCTTCCTTGACCAGGTCGCCGATCGACAGCAAGCCCAGCAACTGGCCGTCCTCGACCACCGGCAAGTGGCGCAGGTGCTTGTCGGTCATGATGTTCATGCAGGTCTGCACGCTTTGATGGGAGTCTACGGTGATCACCGGCGAGTTCATGATTTCACTGACCGGCGTGCCGACCGAGGAGCGGCCCTTGAGTACCAGCTTGCGCGCGTAGTCCCGTTCGCTGATCACCCCGACAATATTGCCGTCTTCGAGCACCGGTAAGGCGCCGACGTTTTTTGCCGCCATCACCATCAGCGCTTCCAGCACCATCTGATGGGAATTGATGGTGTGGACCTGCTGGTTCTGCTGGGCCTTGAGCTTGAGCAGTTGCGCGACTGTCTTCATGGAGGAGCCTCTGCGAGGTGGTAATGGTTGGCAGGCGCCTTACGCCCGGACACCCATACAGAATCATAGACGCCAGCCTGCGAGACAAGTAGGCAAAGCGGCATATACCTGCTCTGTCTGCGCCATACAGGTGCGGCATCAGCCTTGGCTGGCGAAAAACAGCGACAAAAAAGCCGCTGACAACGGGTAAACGTCATCAGCGGCTGTGCAGAACAACTCAGCAGTAGCGGTCGATGACACACACTTCAGGTTTGGCCTGCAGGTGCTGCCACTCCTGGGTCAGTGTGGCCAGAACGCGACCGACATAGTCTTTGTCGGCGGCGGCTTTTTTGCCGACATAACCCTGGCCGCGACGGTACATCTTCAGTCGGGCACGCAAGTCATGGTTGTTCTTGGCGAACTCGTCTTCATGGGTGTGGGGCGACAGGCAGTCGATATGCACCTGGCCAGATTTGGCAATCCACAGGATATGGCTGTCGTGGCTGTCTTTATGCGCTGCGAACATACGAGCCAGTTCATCAATAGTCGGTTGATTGTTCAGATTCATGTTAAAGCCCCTTGACCAATGTTTGATCTGTCTAGTTGATTCGCTAATTCACTTCTCTACTTCGGTAAGTTGATATCTGGTACCGAAACCAGGGCGACAGTGGTTGTCTGCCGAATATCGGCAGGGCCTTGAGCAGGATGCATGTAGTCTTGCCGAGAAACTGCTACGCACTTGCGGCACAGCGGGGGAGAAACGACGATTGCCTGGAAGTTGCTACCGATACCACTTACTCGGCCACAAGCATCTTGAGGATTGATCGCCGGCGTTTCTCGTCCGTGTAGTGGACGCACATGCCAGGTCAGCTTCATCAATCTGCCTTGTGGGCAGTACACATCCGGGAACAGCTCGGCGGTCAGTCGAGCCTTTTCACAACACTTTTGCCTGTGCTCCCGATCGGGGAGGTGTCTGCATCATGCAAGGGGAAAAACTCCTCGTCAACGGTTTTGTAGTGAAATATTTCATTCACTACAAAAATAATATCGAGGCCTGCGAGGAGGGATTTAACCTTGTCCTACAATCCCTTGCGTCACTCATGCAAAGGTCACGTGAAGCAGCAATGACGCGTAGAATCGAAGGCCAATCATCTTCGAGGTTGTTGCGGTGGATTTACAGCAGGGCTTCGTCCTGACCCGGCATTGGCGCGACACCCCGACCGGCACCCACGTGGATTTCTGGCTGGCGACCGATGCCGGGCCGCGCCAGGTGCGCCTGCCCGTGCAGACCTCGGTGGCGTTTATCCCGGAACTGTACCGTGAACGCACCCAGGAACTGGTGCGCGGCGAGCCGGGTGTGGAACTGCGGCCTCTGGGGTTGCAGGACTTCCAGCACCGCCCGGTGTTCGGTCTGTACTGCCCGCAACACCGCCAGTTGATGCACCTGGAGTCGGTGCTGCGCCGGGCGGGCGTCGAAGTTTTCGAGGCTGACATCCGCCCGCCGGAGCGCTACCTGATGGAGCGCTTCATCACCGCCCCCGTGTCGTTCAGCGGTACGGCCGGCGACGGTGACCTGTTGCTCGAAACCCATCTCAAGCCAGCGCCGGATTACCGTCCACGCCTGAAGCTGGTGTCGCTGGACATCGAGACCACCGAGCAAGCCGAGTTGTACTCGATTGCCCTTGAAGGTTGCGGGCAGCGCCAGGTCTACATGCTCGGCGCACCCAACGGCGAGGCCGGCGCCGTCGACTTCGACCTGGAGTACTGCGACTCGCGGGCCACGCTGTTGAAGAAACTCAACCAATGGTTCGCCCAACACGACCCTGACGCGATCATCGGCTGGAACCTGGTGCAGTTTGACCTGCGGGTGCTGCACGAGCATGCCCGGCGCCTGGCGGTGCCGTTGCGCCTGGGACGTGGTGGCGAGGAGATGCAGTGGCGTGAACACGGTTCGGGCAACAATCACTATTTTGCCGCGGCGGCGGGCCGGCTGATCATTGACGGCATCGAGTCCCTGCGTTCGGCGACCTGGAGTTTCCCCTCGTTCAGCCTGGAGAACGTCGCACAGACCCTGCTCGGTGAAGGCAAGTCCATCGACAACCCCTACCAGCGCATGGACGAAATCAACCGCATGTTCGCCGAGGACAAGCCGGCCCTGGCGCGCTACAACCTCAAGGACTGTGAGCTGGTAACGCGGATCTTCGCCAAGACCGAACTGCTGACCTTCCTGCTGGAGCGGGCCAGTGTCACCGGACTGCCCGCCGACCGCAGTGGCGGCTCGGTGGCGGCCTTCACCCACCTGTACATGCCGCTGATGCATCGCCAGGGGTTTGTTGCGCCGAACCAGGGCGAGCGCCCACCCCAGGCCAGCCCCGGCGGGTTTGTCATGGATTCGCAGCCGGGCCTGTACGAGTCGGTGCTGGTACTCGACTACAAGAGCCTGTACCCCTCGATCATCCGCACCTTCCTGATTGATCCCGTAGGCCTGATCGAAGGCCTGCGTCACCCGGACGACAGTGAGTCGGTGCCAGGTTTTCGCGGGGCGCGGTTCTCGCGGACCCGGCATTGCCTGCCGGCCATCGTCGCGCGCGTTTCCGAAGGCCGGGAAGTGGCCAAGCGTGAACAGAACGCTCCGCTATCCCAGGCGCTGAAGATCATCATGAACGCCTTCTACGGCGTGCTGGGCTCCAGCGGCTGCCGTTTCTTCGACACCCGCCTGGCATCCTCGATCACCTTGCGTGGGCACGAGATCATGCAGCGCACCCGGCAACTGATCGAAGCCCAGGGTCATGCGGTGATCTACGGCGACACCGACTCCACGTTCGTCTGGTTGCGCCGGGCCCACGGCCAGGAAGAAGCGGCGCAAATCGGTCACGCCCTGGTGGCCCACGTCAACCAGTGGTGGCGCGAACACCTGCTGGCCGAGTTCGGCTTGCACAGTGTGCTGGAGCTGCAATACGAAACCCATTTCCGGCGCTTCCTGATGCCGACCATCCGGGGGGCAGAGGAGGGCAGCAAGAAGCGCTACGCCGGTTTGGTGATGCATGCCGACGGCAGCGAGCAAATGGTCTACAAAGGCCTGGAGACCGTGCGCACCGACTGGTCGCCGCTGGCCCGGCAGTTCCAGCAGGAACTCTACTCGCGCATCTTCCACCGCCAGCCCTATCAGGACTATGTGCGTGAGTTCGTCCGCGCCACCGTAGCCGGCGAGCAGGACCCATTGCTGATCTACCGCAAGCGCCTGCGTCGGCCCCTGGACGACTATGAACGCAACGTACCGCCCCATGTGCGGGCGGCACGCATCGCCGACGAGTACAACGCCCAGCAGGGGCGACCGCGCCAGTACCAGCGGGGTGGCTGGATCAGCTACCTGATCACCGTCGCCGGTCCCGAACCCCTGGAAACCCGCAGCGCGCCGATCGACTATGAGCATTACGTCAGCCGCCAACTGCAGCCGGTGGCGGATGCGATCCTGCCGTTTGTCGACGACGACTTCAGCACCCTGGTTGGCGGGCAGATGGGCTTGTTCTAGGCAAGGCTGCAGACGTAAAAAAGCGCCCCGAAGGGCGTAATGCCGATCAGTTAAGCGACGCCGACCATTGTGGGAGCGAGCTTGCTCGCGATGAACTTGAAAGCGCCGCGTGTTTATCCATTTACGCGTTATCGTTCACGTCCATCGCGAGCAAGCTCGCTCCCACATAGGTGGTCGTTTTTCCTTAACTGATCGGCATTACCCGAAGGGCGCCTGAATCACCGTGACCGAGGGAGCCCGGTGAGTCCGTTCGTGTGGCAACAGCGCTGCTGCATGAACGGTGTTGCACGCCGCGCCCCCGACGGGCGCGGCAGGTTTACTTGCCGAGTTTTACCCGGGTCCAGCCGCGGGTCATGATCCGTTGCGTGGCGATGGGCATGTCCGGCACGGCATACAGGGTCGCCATTACCGCTTGCGACGGATACGAACCCGGGTCGTTGCGAATCGCTTCATCCACCAGCGGAGTCGCGGCCGCGTTGGCGTTACTGTAGCCGACGCTGTTGGTGATCTCGGCCATGATGTCCGGGCGCATCAGGAAGTTCATGAACTGGTAGGCATTGTCGACGTTGGCCGCATCCCGTGGGATGGCGACCATGTCATAGAAGCTGCCGGCGCCTTCTTTGGGAATGCTGTAGTCGACCTTGACCTTGCCCCCGGCTTCCTCGGCGCGGGCCTTGGCTTGCAGCACGTCGCCGGAATAACCGACCGCCACGCAGATATTGCCGTTGGCCAGGTCGGAGATGTACTTGGACGAATGGAAGTACGCCACCGACGGGCGAATCTTCATGAACAGCGCTTCGGCCTCGCTGATCTGCTGCTTGTCCTGGGTGTTCACCGGGTAGCCCAGGTAGTGCAGGGCGGCCGGGAGCATTTCGGTGGGCGAGTCGAGGAAGCTGATGCCGCAGGCCTTGAGCTTGGCCGCGTTCTCGGGCTTGAACAGCAGGTCCCAGGAATTCACCGGGGCGTCGGCGCCCAATACTTCGCGAACCTTGTCCGGGTTGAAGCCGATGCCGATCGAGCCCCACATGTAGGGGAAAGCGTGGCCGTTGTCCGGGTCGCTGGCCGCTGCGTTTTTCAGCAGCACCGGGTTGAGGTTCTTCCAGTTCGACAGTTTTGACTTGTCCAGCGTCTGGTAGACCCCGGCCTTGATCTGCTTGGCCAGGAAGCTGTTGGACGGCACCACGATGTCGTACCCGGATTTACCGGCGAGCAGACGTGCCTCAAGGGTTTCGTTGCTGTCGAAGACATCGTAGGTCACGCTGATGCCCGTCTCGTCTTCGAACTTCTTGACGGTGTCCGGGGCGATATAGTCGGACCAGTTGTAGACGCGCAGAACCTTGTCATTGGCCTGGGCGCCCGTGGCAATCGCGCCCAATAAGGACAGTGTCAGCAGAGTCCTGCCAAGCATTTTCATCGGTACAGCTCCATTTTCTTCTTATACGAATAACGTAAAGCGTGGGTAAAACCGCTGGCGAGCAAGCGTGCTCTCTCGCCAGCGGGCATCAGGCCGTTGCGCCGGTCATGGGCTTGGCGGCGGGCTGCCAGGATTCACTGGCGGTCTGGTCCATGGCGTCCTGGATCGCCCGTTTGCGATTGGCTTCGGCCTTGCGGCTGAAGTACCAGACCAGGAAGGTCACCAGCGATACTGCCAGCAAAATCAGGCTGGCCACCGCGTTGATCTCGGGTTTGACCCCAAGACGCACCGCCGAGAACACTTCCATCGGCAAGGTCGTGGACCCCGGACCCGAGACGAAGCTGGCCAGCACCAGGTCATCCAGCGACAAGGCGAACGACATCATGCCGCCCGCTGCCAGCGAGGGCGCGATCATCGGGATGGTGATCAGGAAGAACACCTTCAACGGCCGTGCCCCCAGGTCCATCGCCGCTTCTTCGATCGACAGGTCCAGTTCACGCAAACGCGCGGAGACTACCACTGCCACATAGGCGGCACAAAATGTGGTGTGGGCGATCCAGATGGTGACGATGCCACGTTCCATCGGCCAGCCGATCATCTGTGCCATGGCCACGAACAGCAGCAACAACGACAGGCCGGTGATCACTTCTGGCATCACCAACGGCGCGGTGACCAGGCCGCCAAACAGGGTGCGACCCTTGAAGCGGGTGACCCGGGTCAGCACGAACGCGGCCAACGTCCCCAGCGCCACCGCGGCAATCGCGGTGTAGCAGGCGATTTCCAGCGAGCGCAGTACCGAGCCCATCAGTTGGCTGTTGTCCAGCAGGCCGACGTACCACTTCACCGACCAGCCGCCCCAGACCGTTACCAGTTTCGAGGCGTTGAACGAGTAAATCACCAGAATCAGCATGGGCAGGTAGATGAACGCCAAGCCCAATACCAGCATCAATCGGGAAAATCCGAAACGCTTCATGCCCGTCCCTCCATCTCTTTGGCCTGGCTGCGGTTGAACAGAATGATCGGCACGATCAGGATCGCCAGCATCACCACCGCCAGGGCGGATGCCACCGGCCAGTCACGGTTGTTGAAGAACTCTTGCCACAGCACGCGACCGATCATCAGGGTTTCCGGGCCGCCCAGCAGTTCCGGAATCACGAACTCGCCCACCACCGGGATGAACACCAGCATGCAGCCTGCGATGATGCCGTTCCTGGCCAGCGGCACGGTGATCTTCCAGAAGCTGTTGAAGGTGCTCGAACCCAGGTCGGACGCGGCTTCCAGCAGGCTCTGGTCATGCTTGACCAGGTTGGCGTACAGCGGCAGCACCATGAACGGCAGGTAGGCGTAGACCACGCCGATGTACACCGCAGTGTTGGTGTTGAGGATTTCGATCGGGTGCGAGGTCAAGCCGGTCCACATCAGGAAGCCATTGAGCAGGCCGTTGTTGCTCAAGATGCCCATCCACGCATAGACGCGAATCAGGATCGCCGTCCAGGTCGGCATCATGATCAGCAGCAACAGCACGTTCTGCGCCTCCTTGCTGGCCTTGGAAATCGCATAGGCCATCGGGAAGCCAAGCACCAGGCACATCACGGTGCTGAGCAAGGCGACTTTCAACGAGCCCAGGTACGCCGAGATATACAACTCATCGGCGGCGAGCATCGTGTAGTTGCCCAGGTTGAGCATCAGTTCGAACTTCTGCTCGGCGAAGCTGTAGATCTCGGAGTAGGGCGGAATAGCCAGTGCGGCTTCGGAAAAACTGATCTTCATCACCAGGAAGAACGGCAGCATGAAGAACAGGAACAGCCACAGGAACGGCAGGCCGATCACGACTTTGCGCCCACTGGGCAGAAACCGCTGGAACTGCTGAGTGAGTGTGTTCATGCGCGCAGTACCACGCCGCTGTCGTCTTCCCACCAGACGTAGACCTGATCGTCCCAGGTCGGTCGGGCGCCGCGGCGCTCGGCGTTGGCCATGAACGACTGGACGACCTTGCCGCCAGGCAGCTCGACATAGAACACCGAGTGCCCGCCGAGGTAGGCAATGTCCTGCACCTTACCCCGGGACCAGTTGTAGCGACTCTCGGGTTTTGTGCTGCTGACCAGCATTTTTTCCGGGCGGATGGCGTAGGTGATCGACTTGTCCTGCACCGAGGTGCTGACGCCATGGCCGACGTAGATCTGCTGCTCCAGGTCCGGGCAGTGAATGATCGCGTGGCCTTCCAGGTCTTCCACCACCGTCCCGTCGAAGGCGTTCACGTTGCCGATGAACTCGCAGACCATGCGGCTCACCGGGGCCTCATAGATGTCCACCGGGCTGCCGATTTGCGCGATCCAGCCCAGGTGCATGATGGCGATACGTTCGGCCATGGTCATGGCCTCTTCCTGATCGTGGGTCACCATCACGCAGGTCACGCCGACCCGCTCGATGATTTCCACCAGTTCCAGCTGCATCTGCGAGCGCAGTTTTTTATCCAGCGCCCCCATCGGCTCGTCGAGCAGCAGCAGCTTGGGCCGCTTGGCCAGGGAGCGGGCGAGGGCGACACGTTGGCGCTGGCCACCGGACAGTTGGTGTGGCTTGCGCTTGGCGTATTGGGTCATGTGCACCAGGCGCAGCATCTCCTCGACGCGGGCGTCGATTTCGCTGGCGGGCAAACGGTCCTGCTTGAGGCCAAAGGCGATGTTCTGCGCCACCGTCATGTGCGGGAACAGGGCGTAGGACTGGAACATCATGTTGATCGGCCGCTCGTAGGGCGGCATGTCGGTGATGTCGACGCCGTCGAGCAGGATCCGTCCTTCGGTGGGGCGCTCGAATCCAGCGAGCATGCGCAGCAGGGTCGACTTGCCCGAACCGGAGCCGCCGAGCAGGGCGAAGATTTCGCCTTGATGGATGTCCAGGGACACATCGTCCACCGCCGTGGTTTCGTCGAACTTCTTGGTGACACGATCGACTCGTACCAGCACCTTTTTCGGTTGCTGATGACCCTCAAGAGCCTTCCTGTAAATGCTGGAGGCGTTTGCCATGTGAAACTCCCAACAGGTTTCAGTCGCCGGGCCAACGCGGCCTGACTTAATAGTTGATTGCCAATCGCCAGGTGCCACCTGGAGGTGCGCATGGCGATTCGACTGGTTCGGCACCGCCGTCCTGGCTGCCTGGTCGTGCTTGTTGTTATTGCGGTGTATGGCTATTGCGAGAAACGGGCGCGCGAAGGCACGCCCGCCAGACTCGCGGGGGTAGAAATACCGGGTTGTGGTTTAGCTCAGCGTGCGTGACGCAGCGTCGCCCGTTGCCGGCAAGCTGCGCCGAACGCCTGGAAAATCGTCAGGTACGCAGGATTGTCCAGCACTTGCCATTCCGGGTGCCATTGCACGCCGAGGGCGAAGGCCTTGCTGTGCGTCACCGAGACCGCCTCGATCAAGCCGTCCGGCGCGATGGCCTCGGCACGCAGGCCTGGCGCCAACCGGTCGATACCCTGGCTGTGAATCGAGTTGACCTGGAATGTCGCGGGCAGCTCCAGCGCCTCGAATACACCGCCCGGCTGCACGCTGACCGCGTGGGCCGGTGCGTATTGCACCGCCAGGTCCGGGTGATTTGCTTCGCGGTGATCGAGCATGCCCGGCAACTCATGCACCTTCTGGTGCAGGCTGCCGCCGAACGCGACGTTCATTTCCTGGAAGCCCCGGCAGATCCCGAGCACCGGAACGCCCGCCGCGATGGCAGCACGCAATAGAGGAAGGGTGGTGGCGTCCCGCGCCGGATCGTGATCCGTGCCGGGAGCGCTGGCCGGGCCTTGATAGTGCAAAGGCTCCACGTTCGATGGTGAGCCGGTCAGCAACAGACCGTCGAGTTGACCGAGCAGGTCGTCGATTTCAGTCAGGTTGCCCAGGGAAGGAATGACCACAGGCAGCCCCAGCGCCGCGACGCTGACAGCACGCAAGTACTTGTCACCGCTGACGTGGTAGGGGTGCAGGCCAATCTGTTTGACGCACGCAGTAACGCCGATCAATGGCTTGAATGCCATTTTTATCACCTCGAAGTTTCACACTTGAACGAGCTTTTCCAGAGCTTAGCCTCGTTGATTTTTTTTAACAACTCTCATGTAAATAATTCTAAACGGCTGGATCGCTGGAACTCAGATTGGCTGTGGGTTTGCGGGTGATTATTGAGCGATGGCTGGCTGTGGTGACCAATAAAATCAACAAAAAAGCCTATTTGTCCGCTATTGACTTCACTTTGCCTTTCGGATTGACTGAGGTCCGAAAGTGCAGTGAACATAATAATTAACAGCTAATAGGTGCATCATGTCGGTCCCCCTGCGTACCGTTCAACTCAACGAAGCAAACGCATTCCTTAAGAAATATCCTGAGGTTTTGTACGTCGACCTTCTGATTGCGGATATGAACGGTGTGGTGCGCGGCAAGCGTATCGAGCGCACCAGTCTTCATAAGGTCTATGAGAAAGGCATCAACCTGCCGGCCTCGCTGTTCGCCCTCGACATCAATGGTTCCACGGTGGAAAGCACCGGCCTGGGCCTGGATATCGGCGACGCCGACCGCATCTGCTACCCGATTCCCGGCACCCTGAGCATCGAGCCCTGGCAGAAGCGCCCAACCGCGCAACTGCTGATGACCATGCACGAGATCGAAGGCCAGCCGTTCTTCGCTGACCCGCGTGAAGTGCTGGCCAACGTGGTGCGCAAGTTCGACGACCTCGGCCTGACCATTTGCGCGGCGTTTGAACTGGAGTTCTACCTGATCGACCAGGACAACGTGAACGGCCGTCCGCAGTCGCCACGCTCACCGGTTTCCGGCAAGCGCCCGGTATCGACCCAGGTTTACCTGATCGACGACCTCGACGAATACGTCGACTGCCTGCAGGACATCCTCGAAGGCGCGAAAGAGCAGGGTATCCCGGCCGATGCCATCGTCAAGGAAAGTGCCCCGGCGCAATTCGAAGTCAACCTGCATCACGTCAGCGACCCGATCAAGGCCTGCGACTATGCGGTCCTGCTCAAGCGCCTGGTGAAGAACATCGCCTACGACCATGAGATGGACACCACCTTCATGGCCAAGCCGTATCCGGGCCAGGCGGGCAACGGTTTGCACGTGCACATCTCGATCCTCGACAAGGCCGGCAACAACATCTTCGCCAGCGAGGATCCCGAGCAGAACGCCGCATTGCGTCACGCCATCGGCGGTGTGCTGGAGACCCTGCCCGCGCAGATGGCCTTCCTCTGCCCGAACGTCAACTCCTACCGCCGGTTCGGCGCACAGTTCTACGTGCCGAACTCGCCGAGCTGGGGTATCGACAACCGCACCGTGGCCGTGCGCGTGCCGACCGGTTCGCCGGACGCCGTGCGCATCGAACACCGCGTGGCCGGTGCCGACGCCAACCCGTACCTGCTGATGGCTTCGGTGCTGGCCGGTATTCACCACGGCTTGACCAACCAGATCGAGCCGGGTGCGCCGGTCGAAGGCAACAGCTACGAGCAGAACGAGCAGAGCCTGCCGAACAACCTGCGCGATGCCCTGCGTGAGCTGGACGACAGCGAAGTCATGGCCAAGTACATCGACCCGCTGTACATCGACGTGTTCGTGGCGTGCAAGGAAAGCGAGCTGGCCGAGTTCGAGAACTCCATCTCCGACCTTGAGTACAACTGGTACCTGCATACGGTCTGATGGTTGGTGTGCCTGTGGGAACGGGCTCGCCCGCGATATCGCAATCGCGGGCAAGCCCGCTCCCACAGCGATTGCATTGCAAATCCTCAAGGGACTGGCATTCAGTCCGACCACAGCCTATTCCCCTGCGTCGAGTCACAACCATGACAAACACTCGCAGCGACTGGGAGCAACGCTTCCAGTCCTTAAGCATCGAAGGCCGCGCCTTCATCGATGGTCAATACCGTCCGGCACTCAGCGGCGCCACCTTCGAATGCATCAGCCCGGTTGACGGGCGCTTCCTGGCCAACGTCGCCAGCACCGATGAAGCCGATGCCAATGCCGCCGTGTTCGTCGCCCGCCAGGCGTTCGAATCCGGTATCTGGTGCAAGCTGGCCCCCGCTGAGCGCAAGCGCGTCCTGATCCGCTTCGCCGACCTGATCCTGGCGCACCAGGAAGAATTGGCGCTGCTGGAAACCCTGGACATGGGCAAGCCCATCAGCGACTCCATGGCCATCGACATTCCAGCGACCGCCAACGCGATCCGCTGGAGTGCCGAAGCCATCGACAAACTCTACGACGAAGTCGCCGCTACGCCCCACGATCAACTGGGCCTGGTGACCCGCGAAGCGTCCGGCGTGGTGGCGGCCATCGTGCCGTGGAACTTCCCGTTGATCATGGCCAGCTGGAAGTTCGCCCCGGCCCTGGCGGCAGGCAACTCGTTCATCCTCAAGCCGTCGGAAAAGTCCCCGCTGACGGCCATCCGCATCGCCCAACTAGCGCTAGAGGCTGGCATCCCCAAGGGCGTGTTCAACGTCCTGCCGGGTTACGGCCACACCGTCGGCAAGGCACTGGCGCTGCACATGGACGTCGACGTCCTGGCCTTCACCGGCTCGACCGCGGTTGCCAAGCAGCTGCTGATCTACGCCGGGCAAAGCAACCTCAAGCGCGTCTGGCTAGAAGCTGGCGGCAAGAGTCCGAACGTAGTGTTTGCCGATGCGCCGGATCTGCGCGCGGCGGCGCAGGCGGCGGCCAGTGCCATCGCCTTCAACCAGGGCGAAGTCTGCACCGCCGGCTCACGCCTGCTGGTGGAACGCTCGATTCGCCAGCAGTTCATCCCGCTGCTGGTGGAGGCCCTGCAAGCCTGGCAACCCGGGCACGCGCTGGACCCGACAAGCCGGGTCGGCGCGGTGGTCGATCAACGTCAGTTGGACAACATCCTGCGCTACATCGCCATCGGCCGCGAGCAAGGTGCCGAGCTGATCGCCGGCGGCAACCGCACCCTCGAGGACAGCGGTGGCCAGTACGTGGAGCCGACGATTTTCGACGGTGTGAGCAACGCCATGACCATCGCCCGCGAAGAAATCTTCGGCCCAGTGTTGTCGCTGATCACCTTCGACACTGCAGAAGAAGCGTTGCAGATCGCCAACGACAGCATCTTCGGTTTGGCCGCCGGGGTCTGGACCCGCGACCTGAGCAAGGCCCACACCTTCGCCCGGGGCCTGCGCGCCGGCAGCGTGTGGGTCAACCAGTACGACGGCGGTGACATGACCGCGCCCTTCGGTGGGTTCAAGCAGTCGGGCAACGGTCGCGACAAGTCCCTGCACGCCTTCGACAAGTACACCGAGCTCAAAGCCACCTGGATCAAGCTCTGACCTATTAGACAGTCGCGGTGACAGGCCTTTGGCGTGTCACCGCGCGGGAACTCAATCATGCAAAAACATGTAAACAGCTACTACGCCGCCACCCGCAACGAGATCATCGACTTCCCGGTGCTCGAAGAGTTGGTGGAATGCGACGTCTGTGTGATCGGCGCCGGCTACACCGGCCTGTCCTCGGCGTTGTTCCTCAGCGAAGCGGGCTACAGCGTCACGGTGCTCGAAGCCGCCAAGGTCGGCTACGGCGCCAGCGGGCGCAACGGCGGGCAACTGGTCAATTCCTACAGCCGCGACGTCGATGTGATCGAGCAGCGCTACGGCGAAAAGACCGCCGAAGTGCTGGGCAGCATGATTTTCGAAGGCGCGGACATCATCCGCTCGCGGATCAAGCAATACGACATCCAGTGCGACTACAAGCCCGGTGGCATTTTCGCCGCGCTGAACAAGAAACAACTCAAGGGCCTGGCCGAACAGAAGAACGGTTGGGAGCGCTACGGCAACCACCACCTGCGGATGCTCGACGCGCAAGAGATCGCCAAGGAAGTCGGGACCCGCAACTATGTCGGTGGCCTGCTGGACATGCAGGGTGGCCACGTCCATCCGCTGAACCTGGCCCTGGGCGAAGCGGCTGCCATCCTCGGTCTTGGCGGAAAAATCTTCGAGCAGTCGGCAGCGGTGGAAATCACCTACGGCGAACCCATAGTCGTGCGCACGGCCAAGGGCGTGGTGCGCGCCAAGTACCTGTTGATCGCCGGCAACGCCTACCTGCCGCAAGACCTCGACAACCGCGTCACCCGCAAGAGCATGCCCTGCGGTTCGCAGATCGTGGTCACCGAGCCCCTGTCGGAAAAAGTCGCCAGGAGCCTGATCAGCAACAACTACTGCGTCGAAGACTGTAACTACCTGCTCGACTACTACCGCCTGACTGCCGACAACCGTCTGCTCTATGGTGGCGGTGTGGTCTACGGTGCGCGCGAACCGGACGACATCGAGCAACTGATCCGGCCGAAAATCCTCAAGACCTTCCCCCAGCTCAAGGACGTGAAGATCGACTACCGCTGGACCGGCAACTTCCTGCTGACCATGTCACGCATGCCGCAATTTGGCCGCATCGAGAAAAACGCCTATTACATGCAGGGCTACAGCGGCCACGGGGTGACCTGTTCGCACCTGGCCGGCAAGCTGATCGCGGAAATGATCCGTGGCGACGCCGAGCGTTTCGACGCCTTCGCCTCCCTGCCACACATGCCGATGTTCGGTGGCCGCACCTTCCAGGCCCCACTGACCGCCATGGGCGCGGTGTACTACGCGATGCGTGACCGTTTCGGTATCTAGTCTGACGCTCGCCGACGGCCGTCTTGAGGAAGGTCGTCGGTTTTTTATCCGGCCTTTCTGCAAGCTGCTGAGCCGTGGGCGGAAAACGTGATTTAATAGCCGCCTTTCACGTCTTCGGGACAGAGGAACGGCGATTTTCGCGACACAAGTCGCCCGCCATCCCCCCACACTACCCTTAAGTTTTTCTCACATAAGGCTGTCATGGACACGGGCTCTCGACTCAAATTAGTACGCGAAAGCTACAAGCTGTCCCAGCGCGAGCTGGCCCGGCGTAGCGGCGTCACCAATGCCACCATCTCCCTGATCGAACAGAATCGGGTCAGTCCTTCCGTCAGCTCACTGAAAAAACTGCTGGAGGGCATCCCCATGTCCCTGGCGGACTTCTTCACCTTCGACCAGCCACCGCGCGAACACCAATACATCTTCCGCGCCAACGAACAGCCCGACCTCGGTCGCCACGGCCTGCGCCTGCTGCTGATCGGCGCCTCGGTGCCCAGCCGCCAGATGCGCCTGCTGCGCGAGCAATACGCACCGGGCGCCAGCTCGGGCGAAGAGCCGATCGTGCACGCCGAAGGCGAGGAGTGCGGGTTGGTGACGCGGGGTACCGTGGAACTCACCGTGGATGGCCAGGTCAGCGTGTTGAACGCCGGGGATGGTTATTACTTTCCGACCACGCTGCCGCACCGGTTTCGCAACATCGGCGCGGACGAGGCGGAAATCATCAGTGCGAACACGCCCGCCAACTTTTGATCGCAAGGCGCTGAACATTGAACCAACACACCTTGTCCATGCGCCTGGAGCGCGTGGCGGCCCATGTGCCAGCCGGTGCGCGCCTGGCCGATATCGGCTCCGACCACGGCTACTTGCCGGTGGCATTGATGCGCCGTGGCGCCATCACGGCGGCGGTGGCCGGCGAACTGGCCGCGACACCGTTCCACTCGGCCCAGCGTACGGTGCGCGACAACGGCCTGCAGGCATGCATCAGCGTACGCTTGGCCAATGGCTTGGCGGCGCTCGAACCTGCTGACGGGATCACCGCGCTGACGATCTGCGGCATGGGCGGTGAGACCATCCGCGACATTCTCGAGCGTGGCAAGACTCGCCTCAGTGGCCAGGAGCGACTGATCCTGCAACCCAACGGCGGGGAGCAGCCACTGCGGCAATGGCTGATGGACAATAGTTATTCCATCCTCTGCGAGGAAGTGCTGCGGGAAAACCGCTTCGACTACGAAATCATCGTTGCCGAGCGCACCGGCCCGGTGAGCTACAGCCCCGAGCAACTGTACTTCGGCCCCCTGCAGATGCAGGCACGCACCCCGGCATTCCTGCTCAAGTGGCAGCGCCTGCTGCGCCACAAGCAGCAGACCCTGGCCCACTTCACCCAGGCCGGCTCGGCGGTACCCGCGGAAAAAGTACAGGACATCACCCGCCAGGTGCGTTGGATCAACCAACTGCTGGCCTGAACGCCCGACAGCTGCTACGGGTTTGGTGGGTGTACGCAAAATCTGCAAGCCGGCAAAACCGTTGTGGGAGCGAGCGCCCGCTTGCGGCCTGCTCGCGATGGGGCCAGTACAACCCACATCGATGGTGCCTGACACACCGCCATCGCGAGCAGGCTCGCTCCCACTTAAGTTAAGTGGGTCTTACTGGCCTGGTGAAGGCGGGGTCTGCGTCAGCAGCGCCTGGGCCAGTTCTTCGTCCGTGGCATTGAGGCCAGGGTGGTCCTGGCGCATCTGCTTGAGCACGGATTCCAGGTAGGCGCCGCGGATGGTGCCGCCGCTGGCGACGAAACTGGAGAGGTCATCGCGGGCGGGGACGACGATCTTGTCGTCCTTGAAGGTCGAGTACAGCGACGCAGAGACTCCCGCTGAAGTGGCGACATCCTTGGCATCGACATCGGCCATGGCCGATCCGAAGGGCAGGCAGAGCGCAAGCGTTGGAACGAGCAGTAGACGGCGCATGGTGAGTCCTCCAAAAGCGTGAAGCCAAAGGGTGTGTCACATACCCATATGATGCGCGGTGCGGCTCAGGAGTTCCGCAGATCAAGCGAGGACCAGATGGCGATGTGGATTAAACGTGTCTGTTACCGGCGCTACGGGCGATAATGCCCGGCAATTCTCCGTTCACCTTGCCAAAGAGCGCTGCCCCCTGATGTTTGAGATCAAGCCGTGGAACCCCGAAACTTTTCGCCAGCAGACGCGCCGCAGCACCCTGATCATTGCCGTGCTGTTCATTGTGCTGGCGATGGCTTTGTCGACGCTGGCGGTGATGGTGCTGGGCGAGCCGGGTGGCGATAACTTTCGCTACAACCTCGGCGGGGTAATCGCGGCGGTGCTGGTCAGCGCGGCGCTGATGAAACTCAAGTTCTGGTCGCAACCCTGGATGGCCGCCGCCGTCTACGGCTGGCAGCTCAAGCGCAGCCTGATGCGCATCACCAACGTCATGCACCAGGTCACCGATGCGGTCGCCGCCGGCAACCCGAGCGCGATGAAGCTGCTGCGCTTTTACCACCTGGGGCTGGCGCAGATGCACGAGCTGGACGCCAACTCCAGCAGCCATGCGCAACTGGTGCGTGAAATGGACCAGCACAAAGCAGCCATGGAGGCGCTGGGGCTGGAGACCGAACAGACCCGCCTGCACCCCGAGTGGCTGACGGCGCTGAAAACCCAGGCCTGATCATTGCCTGCCTTTTTCCAGGACTTTCCCCTCGGAGCCCCGATTGATGTTTACCCTTAGCCACTTCGATACCCCGTGCTCCGAGCACGTGACCGACCAGATCCTGCAACTGGTGGTCGACAACCTGACCGACATCAGCAGCGTCGCCTTGCCACCGAGCAACCCGTTGTTCGCGATCTATCAATACGCAGTGGGCTACGAGGTCCACCTCTACCTGCAGGCCCTCGATGGCACCCAGGGCCTAAGCGTCGAATTGATCGTCGCGCTGGACGCCGAGGACCCCTCGAAGGTCGTCGGCTTTTTGCTGTACCTGCCGGTCAAGGATGATCCGCATGCCTGCGGCGTGGCCTTCATGGCCGTACACGCCAGCCATCGTCGCCATGGTATCGCCCGCGCCATGGTCCAGGACATGCTCGGCCGCTACCCGCATGCCGAACTGACCTGCGCCGTGGCCAAGGTGCCGTACTTCGAGGCAATGGGCTTGCAGGTCCTGGGCGTGCGCGGACCGCAGGTGCTGATGAACACCCACGACCGCGTGACAGACGGCCTGATCGCGGTACTGGATATCGCGCCTATCTACCGCTCCACCGAAGTGCGGCAGATCCACACCTACCTGCTGCAGAAGAATGGCAAGCGGGCGATGCTCGACGCGGAAAAACAGCGCGACCGCCATCTGGATCAACTGACGGCCAGGGCGCGGGTGTTTGTGCAGGGGCGGTTGGGTCACGACGTTGGCTAGCAAACCGCCTGTGCAGGTGCCAGCAAGCCAGCGCCTACACCGGACCCCGTTTGGCTTGCTCAAAAAAGAGCCTCAAAGCTCTTTGATGGGGAGAAAGTAGAGCCCCGAGGCTCAAGTTGTACGTAGAGCCAGTGGCAAGCTTGATTGGGGTTCAGAGCACTCGCCACTCACGCCGCTGCCGCAGAAAACAAGCAGTGGCGTAGTTTCATCGTAGGAAGGTGGCAGGGTGCACTCAAGTACCATTAGTCGCCTGTGGCAGACCGCTGGAGCGGCGCGACCGAGGTATTTTTCATGGGCTCGTCACTTCGCGTCTATCCTGTGATTTCAACTGGCAAGCGTCGCGCTGTGCTTGGCGAACTAAAGTGAATAACTGCCGTCATTCACTATCAATCAAGAATATGTAGCGTCTCTGCGAAGATGGGTTCCTTCCGGTTCCGAGGGTTCTTATGGCGCCCCACACGCGGCCAGGATGCTGGGCGATGGTGGCAGTGGACAAGTGACTGCAATGGACACGAGAGTCAGGCGGGCCCGGCGCATTGATGCGCAAGACTTCTTCGTGCAGACCCTGGAGCAATGGGGCGACGCGGTAGTGGTCATCGACGACCAGAGCCGAGTGATGTTTTTTAATGCCGCTGCCGAACGGTTCTGGGGTTGTCCCCGACAGGACGTAGTGGGCAGTCACGTCGACAGCCTGTTTCCCGAAACCCTGCGCACGGCCGATGATCCCGGTTGCAGCCACGACCTGAGTATCCTGGGCAAGGATGGGCAGGCACGCTGGGGCGCGCTGTCCGTCTCCAGGATCACCCTGCAGGGCCGCACCCTCTATGCGGCTTTTCTCAAGGACATCACCCAGACCCGCCTCCAGGACATCGAACACCGCCTGCTGTCGCTGTCGGTCAATGCCACCCGCTCGGCCACCTGCATTGTCGACGCCGCTGCGCGCCTGCTCTACGTCAATGACGGCCTGGTGCAACTGCTCGGCTACAGCCGCGAAGAAGTTCTTGGGCTGTCGCCACTGATGTTTTTTGTGCTCGACACCGAGGTCGATGTGCCGGTGCTACCTGAACTGGAGCGGATGTTCGGTGGCGAGCCCCATGAAGTCAGCGCCTTGATCAGCAAGCGCAACGGCCAACGGCTGTGGGTGCATGTGTCCTCGGCCCCGGTGTTCGATGCCCGGGGGCAGGTCGACAACACGGTGATCGTGCTCACCGACATCACCCGCTTCAAATTGCATGAGGTGCTGCAGGACAAGGTGGTCGGCGCGCTGCTCAAGGAAGAGTCGCTGGAAAACGTACTGGCCCTGATGTGCCAGGAAATCGAACGCATCGCCCCGGAAGTCATCGTCTCGATCCTCAGCGTCGACTCCAATGGCATCCTGCACCCGCTGGCCAGCCCCGGCTTGCCAGTAGAGTACTCGCGGGCAATCGAAGGCCTGTCGATCGGGCCGATTGCCGGTTCCTGCGGCACGGCGGCCTACCGGGGCAAGCCGGTGCTGGTCACCGACATCAATCACGACCCGCTGTGGGCGGACTACAAGGCGCTGGCCGAGAAGGCGGGGTTGCGCGCGTGCTGGTCGATTCCGGTGCGCAACAGCTGCGGCCGCGTGGCCGCCACCTTCGCCCTGTATTTTCGCGAGTGCCGCGGGCCCGATACCTTGCATGCGCACCTGGTGACCGCCGGTACGCACCTGTGCATGTTGGCGCTGGAGCGTGAGGAAGCGCGCCAGGCCATTCGCCGGATGGCGTATTACGATGGCTTGACCGGCTTGCCCAACCGCAACCTGCTGCTGGCCAAGGCGCAACGAACCATTGCCGAAGTGGCCAGGGAGCAGGCCGAACTGGCAGTGCTGTTTGTCGACCTGGATCGCTTCAAGCAGGTCAATGATGCCCTTGGCCATGCGGCCGGCGACGAACTGTTGCAAGTCATGGCCCAGCGCCTGAGCAGTGTGCTGCGTGAGTCGGACATCGTCGGGCGCTTGTCCGGGGATGAGTTCGTGCTGGTTTTGCCGCGACGCAACGCGACCCAGGTCACGCGGTTTCTTGAACGGCTCAAGCGCGTACTGAGTTTTCCGGCGCCCATTGCCGGGACCTCGGTGGTGTTGTCGGCCAGCATCGGCATCAGCCTGTTTCCCGGTGACGGCCAGGACATGGAAAGCTTGCTGCAGTGCGCCGACATTGCGATGTACCAGGCCAAGCGCGCCGAACGCGGCAGCTTCAGTTTTTTCCTCGAAGAGATGAACCGGATCGCCCAGAGTCGCCTGATTCTCGAGACGGCGCTGCGCATGGCCCTTGCTGGTGAGGGCCTGGAGCTGGTGTATCAACCGCAGATCAATCTGCACAGCGGGACCTTGGTGGGAGTGGAGGCGTTGGCGCGTTGGGATCATCCAACCCTGGGCATTATCTCGCCGGAGCGCTTCATCCCCCTGGCCGAGGAGTGCGGGCTGATCAATGAGCTGAGCCAGTGGGTGCTGCAAACCGCCTGCGGTCAGTTGGCGCAGTGGCGCGAGCAGGGCCTGACGGTGCCGTCGCTGTCGATCAACCTGTCGCCGATCAACTTTCACAATCTCAATCTGGCAGCGCAGATTACCCAGCAGTTGCAACGCTACGAATTGCAGGCGGCGGATTTGTGCGTGGAGGTCACGGAGGGGGTGTTGCTGTCCAACAGCCCCGGCACCGAGCAAACCTTGAAAGAGCTGCATGCCTTGGGGGTGCGCCTGGCCATCGATGACTTTGGCACCGGTTATTCCAGCCTGGGTTACTTGCGCCACCTGCCGATCAGTGAGCTGAAGCTGGACAAGAGTTTTGTCGATGACCTGGAGTGCGATGCCTCCTGCCGCGCCCTCAGCGAATCGGTGATTGGCATCGGCAGGGGCCTGTCCTTGCTGGTGGTGGCCGAAGGCATCGAGCACGCGGCCCAGCGCGACATCCTCAAGGCGCAAGGCTACGAGGTCGGGCAGGGCTACTTCTTCTCGGTACCGCTTCCGGCCGGGGCGTTCAGGCAATGGTTGCTGGCGTGCCAGGGCATGGTGCCGCCCATGAGCCACGAGAGCCCGTTGGCGGCGCTGGAGTAAGCCCAGGGCTGCGCCTTTCAGTCCGCCAGGGTGAAGACCAACGCCTTCAAGCCGCTTTGCACATCGATATCCGGAAACTCCGGCGGGTTGTCCAGGCGTTCGACGAAACGCAGGCTCGGGGCTTCGCGGGTGACGCCGTCGATCAGGAAGTCGGCGCCGAAGGCCGGGTCGTTCATACAGGCCAGCACCGTGCCCTGCGGCGCGAGCAGTTCCGGCAGGCGACGCAACACCCGTTGATAGTCCTTGGTCAGCAGGAAGCTGCCTTTCTGGAACGACGGCGGATCGATGATCACCAGGTCGTAAGGTCCGTTATTGATCACCTTGCCCCAGGATTTGAACAGGTCGTGGCCGAGGAAGCTCACCTGGCTCAGGTCGTGGCCGTTCAGGCGGTGGTTGTCGCGCCCGCGACTCAGGGCGGCACGGGACATGTCGAGGTTGACCACATGCTCGGCGCCGCCCTCGATGGCCGCCACCGAGAAGCCGCAGGTGTAGGCGAACAGGTTCAACACCCGCTTGCCCTGGGCCTGGGCCTTGACCCAGTTGCGCCCGTAGCGCATGTCGAGGAACAAGCCGGCGTTCTGCTTTTTACCCAGGTCGATGCGATAGCGCAGGCCGCCTTCGGTCAGCGTCCACTCGTCGATTTCCGGCCCCAGCAGCCACTCGGTGGTGCTTTGTGGCAGATAGCGGTGTTGCAACAGCAACGTGTGGGCCGCGCTCGCCTGCCACTGCGGCGTCTGGCTGATCTGCCGCAGCATCTGTTGCAAGGCCTGCAACTGCTGCGGTTCGGGTTCCTTGAACAGCGCGACCAGCACAATGCCCTGTAGCCAGTCCACGGTCAGTTGCTCCAGGCCCGGCCAGCAACGCCCGCGTCCGTGAAACAGGCGGCGGGTTTCTGCGGGTGGGGCTGCCAGGGCCGTCAACAGATGGTCGTGCAGGGTGGCGAGGGCGTCAGGGGTCATCGAGCAGGGGCCGGCAAGTCAAAGGGGCGGCATTTTATACATAAATGAGCCGCCGGGACTTGCAGCATTGGCCACAAATCCCGCCAGCGGCAGGGCTCAGAGTCCCAGGTGTTGCAAGGTCGCCTCGGCCGTCGCTGCCGATGACCCCGGGTTCTGCCCGGTGATCAGGTTGCCGTCGGCCACCACATACGACTGCCAGTCCTCGCCCTTGGAGTAGTGCGCGCCGTGGGCCTTGAGCATGTCCTCCACCAGGAACGGCACCACCTCGGTCAGGCCGACGGCCGCTTCCTCGGAATTGGTGAAGCCGGTCACCGACTTGCCTTTGACCAGCGGCTGCCCCTGGGCCTGGGTGTGGCGCAACACCCCTGGCGCATGGCACACCGCGGCCACCGGTTTGCCGGCGCCATACAGCGCTTCGATCAGGGCGATGGAGTCGCGGTCTTCGGCCAGGTCCCACAGCGGACCATGACCGCCCGGGTAGAACACCGCGTCAAAGTCGCTGGCCTTGATCTGGGCCAGCGGCTCGGTGTGGGCCAGCGCCTGGAAGGCCACCGGGTCCTCGCGAAAGCGCTGGGTAGCCTCGGTCTGTGCGTCGGGGGCGTCGCTCTTCGGGTCGAGCGGCGGTTGCCCGCCCTTGGGCGAGGCCAGGGTCACGTTGACCCCGGCGTCCTTGAACACGTAGTAGGGTGCGGCGAACTCTTCCAGCCAGAACCCGGTCTTCTCGCCGGTGTCGCCGAGCCGGTCGTGGGAAGTCAGTACCATCAGGATGTTCATCGTGACCTCTGATTGCCATTGATAAGCCCCCAGGCCAGCAAGCCCGGGACGTCTAACTATGGTCGCCAGCGCCAGGAATGCCAGCACTAAAGGACCAAGGGTCATGCGCGCATTTGCACAAGTGCCAGGGTGGATCAACACTGTAGCGATCGGTACGGAGCACTCATGAACGATAGCTACACCCGCACGGCGGTGTACCTGCACTGGTTGGTAGCGCTGGGACTGATCGGCACCTTTGCCCTGGGTCTCTACATGCCGGACCTGGCCCTGTCGCCGACCAAGCTCAAGCTTTATTCGTGGCACAAGTGGGCCGGGGTCAGCCTGTTCCTGCTGGTGCTGATCCGCCTCGGCTGGCGCCTGAGCCATGCCGCGCCACCGCTACCCGCCAGCGTGCCGGTGTTGTTGCGTCGAGTCTCGCGGCTGACCCACGGCCTGATGTATGGGCTGATGCTGATCATCCCCTTGAGCGGCTGGCTGATGAGTTCAGCCAAGGGTTTCCAGACTGCCTGGTTCGGCATCTTGCCCCTGCCGGACCTGCTGGCCAAGGACGAAGCCCTGGGCGAGCGCTTGCTGACGCTGCATCAAAGCCTGAATTACGGCCTGCTGGCGCTGGTCCTGCTGCATACCGGTGCGGCGCTCAAGCATCACTTCATCGACCGCGATGACGTGCTGCGCCGCATGCTGGCGTTCCGCCAAAAAGCTGATCCCTGACTGCCGGCTGGAGCCTGTCATGAACCATCGAACAGCGACCGTCACCCTGGTGCTCGCCATGCTCGCGTGCGGCTCGTCGAGTGCGGCGCAGTACCGGCAAGTCAACCCGAGCGCCAGCCAGGTCAGCTTCACCTACAACCAGATGGGCGCCCGGGTCTACGGCACTTTCAGCCGGTTCGAGGCGACCATCGATTTCGACTCGACCAACCCCTCGGCGGCGCATGCCGGGATCATCATCGAGCTGACCAGCATTGACGCCGGCAACCCCGACGCCAATAGCGAATTGCAAAAGCCCGGTTGGTTCGACACGGCGGTCTATCCCCAGGCCCGGTTCGAATCGCAAAGCGTCACCGCCCTGGGCGATAACCTGTACCAGGTTGACGGCCAACTGACGCTCAAGGGCCTGACCCGTGAGGTCGGTGCACGGATCGCCCTGAAGCCGGAAAGCGGCATCGGTATTTTTGACGGCACCTTCATTCTCAAGCGTGGCGACTTCAATATTGGTGATGGCGAGTGGGCGGACTACGGTGTGGTCTCCAACGAAATCAGCATCCGTTTTCGGGTGGTGGCGCCCGAGCAGGAAGTGTCGAGGTGAACGATGCGCAAGCAACCGGAGCTGCCCAGCAAGCGACTGTTTTTCGCCTTGCCTTGTGAGCCACCGCAGCGCCGGGCCATTGCTCAATGGCGCAGTAGCCTGGGGCACCTTGAAGGGCGGCCGATTGCCGCGCAGAACTTTCACCTGACCCTGATGTTTCTCGGCGAAGTAGCCGTGACTCAACTCCCCGGCATTTGCGCGGCCGCCGCCCAAGTGCGCGTGCCCGGCGAACCGTTGCGGGTCAGGCTCGACCAATTGCAGGCCTGGCACCGCGCCGGGATGCTGTTACTGGTGCCCAGCGAGCCAGCGCCAGCCTTGCTGCAACTGGTGTATGCCTTGCAACAGGCGATGCTGGCGCTGGGTTTTGTCGATGCGCCTCGGGAATACCGTGCGCACCTGAGCCTGGTTCGCGACTTTCACGCGCCGGTGCCCGAAGCCGACAGCGCTCCGGACTTTGTGCTCGATGCCCGGCACTTCGTGTTGTTCGAGTCCCACAAGGGGCGTTACCGAGCGTTGGCGCAGTGGCCGCTTGAGCCTTGAGCGGCGCCTGCGCCAGCGGTTACGCCGCTTGCTAGCTGATAACGCGGTAGCACGGCACGTACGCCGCGCCGCCGGGCAGTTTCATCCGGTGCTGGGCAACAAAGGCCTGCAGCAGTTTGTCCAGCGGTTGCATGATTGCCGCATCGCCATGGATCTCGTAAGGGCCATGTTCCTCGATCAAGCGAATACCCATGTCCTTGACGTTGCCGGCAACGATCCCGGAGAACGCCCGGCGCAGGTTGGCCGCCCGTTCATGGGCGGGCAGGTCGAGGCGCAGTTGCAGGCTGGCCATGTTTTCGTGGGTCGGGTCGAACGGACGCTGGAAACCCTCGTCGATCTTCAGCAGCCAGTTGAAGTGGAAGGCGTCGTTGCGCTCGCGGCGGAACTGCTTGACCGCCTTGAGCCCCTGGACCATCTGCCGGGCCACCTGGGCCGGGTCGTCGATGATGATCTCGTAGTGGCTTTGCGCTTCTTCGCCCAGGGTGGCGCCGACGAAGGCATGCAGTTGCTGGAAGTACGGCGCGGCACTGCGCGGGCCAGTGAGGATCACCGGGAAGGGCAGGTCGCGGTTGTCCGGGTGCATCAGGATCCCGAGCAGGTACAGGAACTCCTCGGCCGTGCCGGCGCCGCCGGGGAAAATGATGATGCCGTGGCCGACGCGGACGAAGGCTTCCAGGCGTTTCTCGATGTCCGGCAGGATCACCAGTTCGTTGACGATCGGGTTCGGTGCCTCGGCGGCGATGATCCCCGGCTCCGTCAGGCCCAGGTAGCGGCCGTTGGTGATTCGCTGTTTGGCGTGGGAAATGGTTGCGCCCTTCATCGGGCCTTTCATCACGCCCGGTCCGCAACCGGTGCAGACGTCCAGGCTGCGCAAGCCCAGTTCGTGGCCGACTTTCTTGGTGTACTGGTATTCCTCGGTGCTGATGGAGTGACCGCCCCAGCACACGACGATCTTCGGCTCGACACCGGGGCGCAGGGTGCGGGCGTTGCGCAGCAGGTGGAAGACGTAGTCGCTGATGCCTTGCGAAGTACTGAGGTCGATGCGCTGGCTGTCCAGCTCATTCTCGGTGTAGACGATGTCGCGTAGGGCGCTGAACAGCATCTCGCGGGTGCTGGCGATCATCTCGCCGTCGACGAAGGCATCGGCCGGGGCGTTCAGCAGTTCGAGGCGTACGCCACGGTCCTGCTGGTGAATGCGGATCTCGAAGTCGCGGTAGGCTTCGAGGATGGTCTTGGCGTTGTCGACATGGGCGCCGGTATTGAGGATGGCCAGGGCGCACTGGCGAAAGAGCGAGTAGATGCTGCCTGTACCCGCGGCGCTCAGTTGTTGTACTTCGCGTTGGGACAGTGTTTCCAGGCTGCCTTTTGGGCTCACCGACGCATTGATTACTTGTCTTGCTGTCATTCTGGATTCCCTGAGAACGATGGTCGCGAGCCCGACGGGCTCAATTACATCAGGATAGTCAGCGCCGAAGCGATCGTGCTGCCGTCATCTTCTAGGCGAGCGCCGTTGAATGCAAATATCCATGAGCAGTGGTGCATGTGATCGCAATTTGTCTGATAGCGCTGTCCCAAATTTCCCGCGCCTGACTAACAGTGGCTGCCTCTTTTCCTGCCACGAGACCCGCCATGGCCCGCCTGCACCTGGAGTTTCCCCACAATCCGTTTTTCCACGCCACCGCCCTGACCGTGCGGGTGACCGACGTCAACGCCGCCAACCACCTGGCCAACGACTCGATGATCTCGATGATCTCCGAAGCCCGGGCGCGGATGCTGTTCGAGTATGGCGTGAGTGAGGAGGGCATCATTGTCACGGACCTGACGACGGTCTATCGCGCCGAAGCCCACGCCCGTGATCGCTTGCTGTTCGAAGTGGGGTTGATGGACCTCAACAAGTACGGGGGCGACATCATCTTTCGCATCACCCGGCCAGTCGATGGCACGCTGGTGGCGCTGGCCAAGTCGGGGTTTGTGTTCTTCGACTACGGCGCCGGCAAGGTGGCACCGATGCCGGCGGACTTCATCTCGCGGTTTCCCGAGGTCAACGTGCTGTTTGCCGCCATGCCTGCGCCGCACTGAAACCGCCTCTACCCCTTCAGGGGTACCCCTTCGACGGGATTACGCCAGCCCTGGCTGGCGCCCCATACTCGGCCACAGCCTGAAAACGGGCTGCCTGGTCGGATAGCTCGAAGGACAACCCATGAAGATTGAACTGGTACAACTGGCCGGTCGCGATGGTGACACGGCGTACAACCTGCAACGCACGCTGCACGCCATTGCCACCTGCGCCCCGGACACCGACTTGCTGGTGTTCCCCGAGACCCAATTGATGGGCTTTGCCAGCGCCGCGCAACTCGGCGAAGTGGCCGAGGCGGCCGATGGGCCCAGCGTTCAGGCGGTGCTGCAGGCCTTGCGCGAGCGGGATATGGCGGCGGTCGTGGGCATCGCCGAGCGTGATGGCGAAGATTTCTACAATACCTCGTTGCTGCTGACCCCCCAGGGCATTGCCTTGCGCTACCGCAAGACCCACCTGTGGCCGTCGGAGCGTGGTGTGGTGCAACCCGGCGATCGTTTCGGCACGACCCTGTACAAGGGCGTGCGGGTCGGGCTGCTGATCTGCTACGACATCGAGTTCCCGGAGCCGGCCCGTGCGCTGGCGCAACTGGGGGTCGACCTGATGCTGGTCTGCAACGCCAACATGGACCCCTTCGGCCCGGTGCACCGCACCGCGATCCTCGCCCGAGCCCAGGAAAACCAGGCGTTTGCGGTGTTGGTCAATCGTTGTGGGGCAGGCGATGGCGGCCTGGTCTTTGCGGGTGCCAGTTCGGTGGTCGATCCCTCGGGACGGCTGCTGTTCGAGGCCGGGCGCGAGGAATGTCGGCAGGTGGTGGAGCTGGATTTCAGCGAACTGCAACGTTCACGCAAGGACTACGACTACCTCAAGGACCGGCGCCTACCACTGGCCTGCCGGCAGATCGACCACGCCGATGGGCGCCGCGAACTGCTGATTGACTGAGTCTTTTGCATCAGCGCCGCAGACGGCGCGTTCCTTAACCTTTACCGGTAGCCGGCAGCGTGCGCATGCCGTTGTCCTGGAGTCTTGCGATGAAACCACTGTGCAGTCTGCAACTGGCCGCGGCCGCCGTGCTCAGCCTGGCAATAAGCGGCGTCAACGCCGCCGAGCCCAGCGTCTCGATCTACAACTGGTACGACTACATCGCTCCGGATGCGACCAAAAACTTTCAGCAGGAAACCGGGGTCGCCACGATCTACGACGTGTTCGACAACGGCGATGTGATGCAAAGCAAGCTCATGGCCGGGCGCAGCGGGTATGACGTGGTGGTGGCCAGCAGCGAACTGCTGCCCAACCTGATCAAGGCCGGGGTGCTCCAGGAACTGGACCGCAGCCAGTTGCCGAACCTGCCCCACCTGGACCCGGAGATCCTCGCCAAGGTCCAGCACAATGATCCGGGCAACCACTACGCGGCACCCTACCTGTGGGGCACCACCGGGGTCGGCTACGATGCGGACCAGGTCAAGGCGCTGCTGGGCACCGACGCCCCGGTGGATTCCTGGGACCTGATCTTCAAGCAGGAGAACATCGCCAAACTCAGCCAGTGCGGGGTGGCCATGCTCGATTCGCCCGGCGAGATCATCCCGATTGCCCTGCATTACCTCGGGCTGCCCTACAACAGCCAGAACCCCGAGGACTACCGCAAGGCCGAGGCGCTGTTGCTGAAGATCCGGCCGTACATTCGTTACTTCGACTCTTCGCGGTTTATCTCGGACCTGGCCAATGGCAATGTCTGCGTGGTGCTCGGTTGGTCGGGTGGGGTGTATGACGCGCAACTGGCGTCGGCCAAGGCCGGCAATGGGCGCAACCTGGTGTACCGCATCCCCCGCGAGGGCGCGCCGGTCTGGGTCGAGAACCTGGTGCTGCTCAAAGACGCACCGCACCCGCAACAGGGCCTGAGCTTCATCAACTACATGCTGCGCCCCGACGTGATCGCGGCGACCTCCAACTACCTCGGCTACCCGAATGCCAACAAGGACGCCACGGCGCTGGTGGAGCAGAAGGTGCGCGACAATCCGGGGGTCTACCCGAGCCCGCAGACCATGGCCACCCTGTACCCGCTGGAACCCTTGCCGCTGAAGATGGAACGGGTGCGTACCCGGGTCTGGAGCAAGGTCAAGACGGGTAGTTGAGCCTCAGGCATCACGCAGCAGGTCGTTGGCGTTGAGCAGTTCGTAGGCGATTTGCGGATGGTTTTCCAGGCCCCGGCGAATCGCCGCCGGGATCGCTTGTCGGGTCTTGCGGCACAGCCCCGGTTGGTCGCGTAGGCGAATGCCGATGCCGCGCATGCTGCGCACCTCGTGGAAGCTGGGGCTGATTTCCACGCCGATGCCCAGCTGCTCGAACATCCGTTGCTGCAGATGCTCCAGGTCGGCAAGGCTCTTGAGGTTCTCCAGGCGCTCGAGCAAGCGTTTTTCTTCCTGGCGGGTCAGGTAGAGGATGCGCGGGTCGGCGCCGGGCAGGTCGAGCAAGGCCTCACGCCCGCAATCGCAGGCGCCGGGTGGGCAGGGTTGGCGAATCGGCAATGAGGCTGTCATGGCTTGCAGCATAGCCAGATGCGCGTGCTTTTGCTTGTCCTGGCGGTGACCCGTTACCCCTTGTTGGCACTCAGGATACTGGCCACCTGGCGCGGCTGGCAGTTGAGGTAGGGCGAGGACTTCAGCCAGCGCTGGTCCGGGTACCAGGAAAACATGAACTGGCCATCCTTGAGTTTATCGATCACCTGGCGCGCCACCTGCGGGCGTACCGCCGGGCAACCCTGGCTGCGGCCGATCCGGCCCTGACGCTCACTCCACAATGGGTTCACGTAATCGGCGGCATGGATCACGATCGCGCGATCGCGGGCCAGGTCGTTGAAGCCCGGCTCCAGGCCGTCCATGCGCAACGAATAACCGTGGGCGCCCTGATAGCTTTCCTGGGTGCGGAACAGGCCCAGGCTCGACTGGTAGCTGCCCATGCGATTGGAGAATTGGGTGGCGAAGTTTTCCCCGGACATTTGCCCATGGGCCACCAGGTCGCGCAGCACCAGGGATTTTTTGCGCAGGTCGAATATCCACAGGCGGCGCGCGGTCGAAGGCTGGGAGTAGTCGATCACTGCCAGGTGCTCGGCGCGCTGGGCACCGCTGCTGACCGCACATTGCATGGCGCTCAGGGCGCTTTTTAGTGCTTGGGGATTGAGTTCCGGGGCGGCGTGGGCGAGGCTGTTGTATAACGCCTGTTGTGAGGTATTGGCGGCGAACGCCGGAGTACAGATGGCGCCCAGGGTGATCAGTGCCAGGCCAAGCCGGCGCAAAAGGGTAAACATGCGAAGAGAGTCCTCAATGCTATTGTTGGCTCCCGACTTCCTGTCGTGCCCCTGGCGGCCCATGTTGGGCTCGCCTGATTGCTTGCCGCACCTGCTGCAGAGGTCGACCGTCAAATCGTGACGGCCATGGATTGGAGTAAAGCAGTTGTTCAAAAAGCACGCATCTTACTTGAGCCTTTGCCTGCTCGCTGTGCCATTGGTCGCGACTGCCCAGAACGAGTTGGCAGACCACCCCGGGCCGATGCAATTGGCCGTGACCCAGGTGCCGGTGGATTGCCCGGGCCTGAAGCTGCGCCCGGACGCCTCGGCGCAGGCATTGTTGCAGGCCTTCTACCAGCAGCACGACTATCTGCCGGTGTGGACCGACGAGGCCCGGGTCGCGGCCTTGCTGGCGCAGTTCCAGTTGCTGGTCGATGATGGCCTGGACCCCAATCGCTACAGCCTGCCGCCGGCGGATGCGGTCGGTGGCCTGTTGTGCACCGACATCGGCATCAGCCTGCGTTACCTGCAGGCCCTGCGTGAGTTGCATTACGGGCGCCTGCAGCAAAGCCGCTTCGAGCCACTGTGGCATGCGCAGCCGCCCGCGGATGATCGCACGGCCCAGTTGCTGGCGATTGCTGGCCCCGGCGTGCATGACCTGGGTGCCGCCTTCGAGGCCGCACGCCCGTCACTTGAGCAGTACCGCAGCTTGCGCCTGGTGTACGCGGCGCAGCGTCAACAGCCGTTACCGCACTGGCCGCAATTGCCCGCGGGCGCCTTGTTGCGCCCGGGCATGCAGGACCCCAGAGTCCCCGGGTTGGCCCAGCGCCTGGTCAGCGAGGGCTACCTGCCCAGCGTGCCGGCCCATGTCGGCAGCGACTACAGCGCGCAGTTGGCCAGCGCGGTGAAAAACTTCCAGCTCGACCACTCGCTGCAAGCCGATGGGGTCATCGGCGCCGGCACCCTGGCGGAGCTCAACATCAGCCCGGCACTGCGCCGTGAGCAACTGCGGATCAACCTCGAACGTTTTCGCTGGCTGGCGCAGGACATGGAACCCGACAGCCTGCTGGTGAACATTGCCGCGGCCCAGTTGACCCTGTTCCAGGGCGGGGTGCCGGTGTGGCAGACACGCACCCAGGTCGGCCGCGCCGAACGGCAAACCCCGTTGTTGAAATCCCGGGTCACGCGGCTGACCCTGAACCCGACCTGGACCGTACCGCCGACCATCATGCGCGAGGACAAGTTGCCGCAGATCCGCCGCGACCAGTCGTTCCTCAGCCGTCAGAACCTGCAGGTGCTGGACCGCAACGGCAATCCCCTGGCGGTGGACGAGATCGACTGGGACAACCCGGGCAATATCCTCCTGCGCCAGAGCGCCGGCCCGCGAAACCCCCTGGGGCAGATGGCGGTGCGCTTCCCCAATCCGTTCTCGGTGTACCTGCACGACACCCCAAGCCAGGCCTTGTTCGAGAAGGGCCCGCGGGCGTTCAGTTCAGGTTGCGTGCGGGTCGAGCATGCCTTGCAGTTACGCGACATGCTGCTCAGCCCGGCGGAGCGCTTGCGCACCAACGAATTGCTGGCCACCGGGCTGACGCATGAGTTCAGGCTGACGACACCGGTGCCGATCCTGCTGACGTACTGGACGGTGCAGGCTGACAGCCACGGCCGTCTGTTGTACGCCCCGGACATCTACAGCCGCGACCCGGTGCTGTTGAACGCGCTGGGCGTGACCCTGTAGACAACCCAGGGACATTAACCCCACAAAGTCCTGGCTGTCCCCATGGTTGCAGCGCCCCGAGGACCGTAGGAGCAAGGCTTGCCGAGCTTCTGCGGCGTCCGTATTTGCTCCTGCCGAGTGCCAGGTTTATCCCGGATGCTTGTGGGAGCGGGCTTGCCCGCGATGGTCTCGAGCACACCGCACTCGTCCTGGATTTTCGCGTAATCGTTGACGTCCATCGCGAGCAAGCTCGCTCCCACAGAGTCCTTTGTGTCCATATGGCATGCGGCACCCCGAGGACCGTAGGGGCAAGGCTTGCCCGCGATGGCGTCAGCGGGGCTTGCCGCGAATTGCGCAAGATTGTTCAAGACAGCCCGGCGTTTGGCTGGCACATTCAGATCCCCTCTTTTTGTTGTAGAGCACTATGTCTGACACTCTCCTGCCGCGCAGTGCCTTCCTGCGCGGTGCCGCGGCCGTGATGCCGTTGTCCCTGGCGACGGCGCCGTGGGGGCTGCTGGCCGGCTCCATGGCCATCGAAGCCAACCTCACGCCCCTGCAGGGCCAGGGCCTGTCGAGCATTGTCTTTGCCGGCGCCGCGCAACTGGTGGCGATCGGCATGCTCAAGGGCGGTGCGGGGATTTTCTCGATTCTGCTGACCACCTTGCTGCTGACCTCGCAACACCTGCTGTACGGCATGAGCCTGCGCCCGGTGGTGTCACCTTTACCGGCGCGCTGGCGGGTTGGCCTGGGTTTTTTGCTGACCGATGAGTTGTTCGCCCTCACCAGTCAGTTCGACCGCCAGCAGTTCAATCGCTGGTACGCGCTGGGGGTGGGGCTGACGTTTTATATCGCCTGGAACCTGTTCACCCTGGCCGGCATCGTGCTGGGCAGCAGCATCCCGGGGCTTGAACACCTGGGGCTGGACTTCTCCATCGCCGCCACCTTCATCGCCTTGATCACCCCGGTGGTGCGCAATATTCCCACCGTGGTCTGCGTGGCGGTCTCGCTGTTCTGCTCGGTGCTGTTCGCCTACTGGCAAGTGGGCTCGGCGCTGGTGCTGGCCGGGTTGCTGGGGATGACCGCCGGTTTTGTCTGCAACAAGTTCCAGGGAGCACGCACATGATGGTCTGGGCAGTCATATTCGGCATGGGCCTGCTGGTGTTTCTCAACCGCTACCTGTTCCTCGAACCCCGTCTGCCGGTGCGCCTGAGCAGCAACGCGCGCCAGTTCCTCGGCTTTGCCGTGCCTGGCATGCTGACCGCGATCTGCGGGCCGATCGTGTTCATGCCCGAGCAGCAACTGAACCTGCAGTGGGACAACCCCTACCTGCTCAGCTCGCTGGTCGCCATCGGCCTGGTGCTCTACACCCGCAGCACCCTGATCAGCATGCTGCTGAGCATGGCGTTCTTTTTCCTGCTGCGCTGGTGGCTCTAAGGCTTGCCAGGTTTGCTGCTGCCGGGGATGTGCAGGTAGCTCATCACGCTTTCGGTGAGTTCAGTGGCCAATTTCACCGCTTCCTTGTTGCGTGCCATGACCCCGGCGACCAGCCCTTCGATCAGCGCCAGCACGGCGATGTAGGAGCTGGTCAACACCGGATGATCGGCCGGGGCGAACAGCACGTGCCGGGCGACGTGGGTCAGGGGTGAGGCCGGGGAGTCGGTGATCGCCAGCACCGTAGCGCCTCGCTCGTGGGCAAAGCGCGACAGTTGCAGGGTGTCCAGGGAGTAGCGGGGCAGGGAGATCGCCAGCAGCACGTCGTCCCGGGTGATGGCGGCCAGGCGGTAGGCGGCGTTTTCGTTGCCGCCTTCCATGCTGATGGCCGTGGCGTCGGCGCAGAACGGCATCAGTGTCGAGGCGGCCAGGCCGGCCAGGTAGACGCTGTTGCCAAAACCGAGGATGTAGATCTTGCGTGCCTGGATCAGGCACGTGACCACGGCCTCGAATGTGTCGGGGTGATTGTTGCTGCCGGCGGTATCGAGGTTGCTGGTGGCGCTCTGGATCTGCTCGTGCAGGCCGAACGCGCCACCGGGACGTTGCGCCAGTTCGTTGCGCAGCTTGTCCACGGGCGAGACCATCTGCTGCAAGGTGGTCACCAGCTCGGCCTTCATGCCGCTGTAGCCTCCGACGTCCAGGGCCTTGGCCAGGCGATTGACCGCCGCGGGGGAGGTGGCGGTCTCGGCGGCCATTTCCTCGATGGTCAGGGTCGCGGCCTTGAGCGGGTGGCGCAGGATGAAGTCGGCGACCTTGCGCAGTGAAGGCGGCAGGTCCGCGAGGATCTGCGCCAGCTTGCGCATCACCGGGGAGGCATAGACCGTGGTGTTTTTCGGGGAATCAGACATAACCGGCTCGCCATCTACCAAAGGGTTCAAGGGGTCGACAGCGCCCCCTCGACATAAGTGGGCGCCAGTGTAGCCGAAGCGCATCGGCACTGCGTTCGCGACGGCCGGCACCGATCAGCGCATTACTTCAAACTGCCGGCCAGGAACTGTTGCAGGCGTTCGGACTGGGGGTTGGCGAGCACGTCACGAGGCACGCCCCGTTCCTCGACCACGCCTTTGTGCAGGAACACCAACTGGTTCGACACTTCCCGGGCAAAGCCCATTTCGTGGGTCACCACCACCATGGTCCGGCCCTCCAGGGCCAGGTCCTGCATGACCTTGAGCACTTCGCCCACCAGTTCCGGGTCGAGGGCCGAAGTCGGCTCATCGAACAGCATCACCTCAGGCTCCATGGCCAGCGCCCGGGCGATCGCCACACGCTGCTGCTCGCCCCCGGACATATGGGCCGGGTAGGCGCCCCTGCGATGGGAGACGCCGACTTTATCCAGGTAGTGCTCGGCCTTTTCCCGCGCCGCCTTCTTGTCCATCCCCAGCACATGCACCGGGGCCTCCATGACGTTTTCCAGGGCGCTCATGTGCGACCACAGGTTGAAGTGCTGGAACACCATGGCCAGGCGCGAGCGCATGCGCTGCAGTTGCCTGGGGTCGGCAGCCTTGAGCCCGCCGGTCTTGTTGGCCAGCAGCTTGAGCGGTTCGCCGTTGAGCACGATCTCGCCGGCGTTGGGTTGCTCCAGCAGGTTGATGCAGCGCAGGAAGGTGCTTTTGCCCGAACCGCTGGAGCCGATGATGCTGATCACATCGCCGGCCCTGGCCTGGAGTGAAACGCCCTTGAGTACTTCGACGCTGCCATAGGATTTGTGCAGGTCGCGAATTTCCAGTGTGTTCATGGTCTTGGTCTCGGGAGTCAGTCGCTGAGCAAGCGACCCTGGCGAATGGGGGTGCTGCCTGCGACCTTGGCCAACCACAACCCGGGCTGGGCAAAACGCAGGCGTTCGCGGGCGTAAAGGATGCCATCGGTGCTGGCGGTGACCACGCTGTGGCGGTCGGTCAGGGGGTCGAGCACCTCGAACAACGGGTCGCCGACCTTGACGCGGGCGCCCACCGGTTGCAGGAAACTCACCACGCCCGGGTGCGGCGCATAGGCGTACTGGGCTCCGGCAAAGGGCGTCGCTTCACAGCATTCGACCGGCGCGGTTGGCCAGTCACCGCTGATCAGGCCGACTTCGGCCAGGTAGCCGAGGATCTGTTCGGCATCCAGCGCGCAGGTATCGCCCTCGGTGTCGAGCATGCCTCGCAGTTCCACAGTGGTCGCCACACAGGCCAGGGGAATGTTGGCCTGCGGGAAACGTTCGGCCAGGTGCAGCCATGGCACCGCGCAAGCTTCATCGAAGGCATTGCCGCCAGCGTCCTCGGCCAGCAGCACCGCGCCGGCCGCCAGGCGCGCGGCCAGCGAGCGTACCCGTGGCCAGTTCTGGGGCAGGGCGTAGAGCAGCATGATCGACTCGAAGTCGCAGTGCAGGTCCAGCACCACATCGGCGGTGCAAGCGTGCTGCATCAGCAGCACGCGCAGGCCGTCGAGTTCCGACGCGGCGCCCGGCAGTTGATTGAGTGCTTGGACCATGGCCTCGCGAATCAATCCCACGTTGCTCTCGGCATCGCTGCCCAGTTGGCCGGCGACCCGTTCGGCCACCGCATCGGCGAGTGCCGGGAAGTCGCGGTTGAAATTCTTGCCGCTGTTGAATTCGAAGCGCCCCTGGTGGGTGGCCTGGAACATCTGTCCGATGCCAATCGGATTGGCCATCGGCACCAGTTCGATGACCCCATTCAGGCGGCCTTGTGCTTCGAGTTCGCGCAGCCGGCGCTTGAGTTCGACCGCGACACGCATGCCGGGCAGTTCGTCGGCGTGTAGGGACGCCTGGATATAAGCCTTGCGCGGGCCGCTGCCGAAGCGGAACACCGAGAGGGTGCGTTGCGTGCCGCTGGCGCTCCAGGGCAGGACGTGTTGAATGTGCTGCATGGCAATTCCTTAGTGTTTACGTGGGGCCAGGTGCGCCAGCCAGTGGCGCTCGGCGAGCTTGAACAGGCGCACGAGGATGAACGTCAGGGCCAGGTACATCAGGGCGGCGGTGATGAAGGCTTCGAACGGCATGTAGTAGCGCGAACTGACCGTGCGCGCCGCGCCGGTGATGTCCACCAGGGTGACGATGGAGGCCAGGCTGGTGGTTTGCAGCATCATCAACACTTCGTTGCTGTACTGCGGTAGCACCCGGCGCAGCGCCGAGGGCAGCAGGATGCGTCGGTACAGGGTCAGGCGCGACATGCCCATGGCCTTGGCGGCTTCGATCTCGCCGCCGGGGGTCGACCTCAGGCTCCCCGCCAGCAGTTCGGCGCTGTAGGCACTGGTGTTGAGGGCGAAGGCCAGGCAGGCACAGAAGGTCGCGCTGGACAGGTACGGCCAGAGCACGCTGTGACGCACCGCCTCGAATTGCGCCAGGCCGTAGTAGATCAGGAATAACTGCACCAGCATCGGGGTGCCCCGGATGACGTAGGTGTAGAGCCAGGCCGGTGCGTTGAGCCAGGGCGCCCGGGAGACGCGCATCAGGGCCAGGGGCACCGCCAAAATCAGGCCCAGGGCCAGGGAAATCAGCAGCAGCTTGAGGGTCAGCAGGGCGCCGCCGAAGTACAGCGGCAGGCTGTCCCAGATCAAGGTGTAGTCGAGCATGGTCAGGGTCTCCCGGTCACAGGTCGGCGGCTTTGATGCCGACCGAATAACGTTTTTCCAGGGTGCGCAGCAGCACCAGCGAGACACTGGTGATCACCAGGTACAGCGCCGCAACCGCGAGGTAAAACGTGAAGGGTTCATGGGTCGCATCGGCGGCGTTCTTGGCCTTGAACATCATGTCCTGCAGGCCGATCACCGAAATCAGCGCGGTGGACTTGGTCAGTACCAACCAGTTGTTGGTGAAACCGGGAATGGCGAAGCGGATCATCTGTGGCACCAGGATCCGCCAGAACACCTGCCAGCCGCTCAGGCCATAGGCCCGGCCGGCTTCGCCCTGGCCCGCGGGAATGGCCATGAAGGCGCCGCGAAAGGTTTCCGACAGGTAGGCTCCGAAGATGAACCCCATAGTGCAGACCCCCGCGACAAACGGGTTGATGTCGATGTACTGCTCGTAGCCAACGCCTTGGGCAATACGGTTCACCAGGTCCTGGCCGCCGTAGAAAATCAGCAGGATCAGTACCAGGTCGGGGATGCCACGAATCACCGTGGTATAGGCCTCGCCCAGATTCGCCAGCCACTTGACCGGCGACAGGCGAAACGCCGCGCCGAGCAGGCCCAGGGTAATGGCCAACGCCATGGCACTCAGGGCCAGGTTGATCGACAGCCAGGCGCCATCGAGAATGCTCGATCCGTAGCCGTGCAACATGATGAAATCCTCACCCGACACGTGTTGGGCGTGCGGGACGACAGGGGTTGATGACGATCAGACAAGGGGTGAAACCTGTGGGAGCGGGCTTGCCCGCGATGAGGCTGGCACCTTCAACATCGATGTCGGCAGGCCCACCGCCATCGCGGGCGAGCCCGCTCCCACATTGGATCGGGGGCGAACTCACATCTGTATTCCACCCATGCCCCGGTGGGAGCGGGCTTGCCCGCGATGACGGCCATGCAAGCAACTCTGCAGTTGCTTTACCCACCTTTACTCAGCAGTCGAACCGTAGATGTCATAGGCGAAGTACTTGCCCATGATCTGCTGGTATTTGCCGTTGGTGCGCAGGGTGTCGATCGCGGCGTTCAGGCGCTCGGCGTTGGCCGTGTCACCTTTGCGCAAGGCAATCCCTGCACCCCGGCCGAAGTACTTGGGGTCGTTGATGTCCGGGCCCACCAGGGCAAAACCCTTGCCGGCCGGGGTCTTGATAAAGGCTTCGTCGGTGTTGACGATGTCCGCCAGGGTCGCGTCCAGGCGACCTGAGGCGAGGTCCAGCGAGGCTTCGCTTTGCGAGGAGTAGCGCACCACCTCGACCCCGGCCGGGGCCAGTTGCTCGGTGGCGTAGCGGTCGTAGGTCGAGGCACGCTGCACGCCGACCTTCTTGCCCTTGAGATCCAGCAACGGGTCGTTGATTACCACGTCGTCCTTCATCGCGAGCTTGCCGGGGGTGTGGTAGTACTTCTTGGTGAAGTCGACGGACTTCAGACGATCGGGGGTGATCGACATCGATGACAGAATCGCATCGACCTTGCGCACCTTGAGCGACGGGATCATCCCATCGAAGGCCAGGACCACCCACTGGCACTTGATCTTCATCTCATCACACAGCGCATTGCCGACGTCATAGTCGAATCCGCTGATCTCACCTTCCGGGGTCTTGAAGGAAAACGGCGGGTAGGCGGCTTCGATGCCAATGCGCAAGGTGCTGTCGTCGGCGTGGGCGAGGGTGCTGGCGGCACAGAAGGCCAGAGCAGCCAGAAGTCCGGTCGTGTTCATCGTGTTGACTCCGTGAGTAGGGGGCGGATGCCCTTCTTATGGGTCTATGATTGACATGAAATAATTCATTAATCAATACAGTGAAAATAAAAATATCAGTTTGGCGCTTTATGTCAGCCAGACGGTCATGGCGCAATGGCTGTGTGGGGCTAGAGTTGCCTGACTGAACTCCTGCCATCGAAGAGGGCACTGCCATGAATACCAGCGATCTGCTTGAACAATTACTGCGCGCCGGCCAGGGCGCGCAGGGCCAACAGGGCGGTGGTGCCGCGGGTGGGCAAGGCGGTCTGGGTGACCTGGGCGGGTTGCTCGGCGGCCTGTTGGGCGCAGGCGGTGGTGGCGCCGCTGCTGGTGCCGGTGGCCTCGGTGGTTTGGGTGGCCTGCTGGGCGGGCTGGGGGGATTGCTGGGTGGGGCGGGGGCCGGCGGCGGTACGACCCAGGGTCGCTCCAGCGGCACCAACTACGCCGCGCTGGCGTCCCTGGGGATGATGGCGTTCCAGGCCTATCAAGCCTGGCAACGCAGCCAGGCTTCAGCCCCGCAACAGGCGCCGCAGACCGTTGACCAGTTGCTCGCCGGGCCGCAGATCGAAGCCCATAGCCATGCCGTGTTGCGGGCACTGATCGCCGCCGCCAAGGCTGACGGGCGTATTGACGACCAAGAGAAGCAGATGATCAGCACCGAGATCGGCCGGCACACCGACGACCCCGACCTGCAACAGTGGCTCGATGACGAAGTCGCTAAGCCGCTGGACGCCAATGACGTCGCGCAATCGGCCACCGACCCGGCCATCGCTGCGGAAATGTACCTGGCCAGCGTGATGCTGGTCGATAGCCAGCAGGATGCCGAGCGCGCCTACCTCGACGAGTTGGCCGCAGCGTTGAAGCTCGATCCGCAATTGCAGGTGCAACTGGAGAAACAGGCTGGCGTGTGAACACAAGCCCCCTGTAGGAGCAGCCGGGATTGAGGCAGGGGGGCTGCACGCGTGGTTATAAAGTCAGATCACATTGATATAAGTGGTTATAAGAAAAATCGCTATGCTGCCTGCCAGTTTTTGCTCGTCACGCTGGTTCTGTAAGGTATGGCAATGGATTTCGGTAATTTGGGTTTTGTAGTTGCAGGCTTGGTTGTCGGATTTATTGTCGGTATGACCGGTATTGGTGGCGGCTCGTTGATGACCCCGATTCTGCTGTGGTTCGGTATCAACCCGGCCACCGCCGTCGGCACCGACCTGCTGTACGCGGCGATCACCAAGTCCGGTGGGGTGCTGGTTCATCAGAAGAACAAGAACATCGACTGGAAAATCACCGGCTGGCTGACCGCAGGCAGTGTGCCGGCCGTGGCCCTGACCCTGCTGTTTCTCACCTTCTTCAACAACGACGCCCAGGCGACCAACGCGATCATCAAGCAGGCCCTGGGTTTTGTGCTGTTGCTGACCGCGCTGGCGATTTTCTTCAAGAAGCAGTTACTGGCCTTCGCCCATAAACACGCGGGCGATCACTATCACCTGAGCGAGCGCAAACTCAATCTGCTGACCATCGGCACCGGGGCGTTGCTCGGGGTGATGGTGGCGCTGACGTCCATTGGCGCCGGTGCCCTGGGCACTGTGGCGCTATTCCTGCTGTACCCGTTCCTGGCCACCAAACGTTTGGTGGGTACCGAAATCGCCCACGCCGTGCCCTTGACCCTGGTCGCCGGCCTTGGCCACGCGAGCATGGGCAACATGGACTGGCACCTGCTGGGGTTCCTGCTGATGGGGTCGCTGCCGGGGATCTACATCGGCAGTCACCTGACCGGCAAAGTCTCCGACGGCGTGCTGCGTCCGTGCCTGGCGGCCATGCTGGTGTTCATCGGCTACAAGCTGGCGTTCTGATTCAGGGCGCTGGCCGGGCACTGTTGCCGCAGTGCCTGGCCATTCTCCAGTTACTTGCGCGCCTCCAGAATCAGGTTGAACGGGGTTTCCGCCGCGCGGCGGAAGTGTTTGAACCCGGCTTCGCTGAACACGTCCCGCAACCGTGCCTCACCCGCTTGCGCCCCCAGCCCCAGGCCCACTTCCTGGGACAGCGAGTTGGGCGTGCAGATGAAGGTCGAGGCGGCGTAGAACAAGCGACCTACCGGGGTGCTGTTCTGGTCCAGTTGATCGCTGGCGTAAGGTTCCACCAACAGCACGCTGCCATCGGCCTTGAGCGATCGATAGGCGTGCTTGGCCGCGCCCACCGGGTCGCCCATGTCGTGCAGGCAGTCGAAATAGCAGACCAGGTCGTAGTCGTGGCCCGGGTAGTTTTTGGCGGTGCCCTGGATGAACTGCGCGCGGTCGGCCACGCCGCCTTCTTCGGCGCGTTGGTTGGCGGTGGCGATGGAGGGTGCGTGGTAGTCGAAGCCAACAAAGGTCGAGGCCGGGAAGGCCTTGGCCATGACCACGGTGGAAGCCCCGTGGCCGCAACCGATATCCGCCACCTTGGCGCCGGCTTTGAGCTTGTCGACCACGCCTTCCAGGGCGGGCAGCCATTCATCCACCAGGTGGGCGCGGTAGCCGGGTCGGAAGAAGCGTTCGGTACCACTGAACATGCATGGGTGGTGATCGCCCCAGGCCAATGCACCGTCGCCGCGCATGGCCGCCAGCAGTTTGTCCTTGTCGTGGTACAGGGCGGCTATTACCCCGGCACCACCTGCGACATACACCGGGGAGTCCTCGTGGGCGAGCGCCATGGCCTGTTCTTCCGGCAGGCGGAACTGCCCGTCGACATGCTCCATGTAGCCTGATGCCGCATGGGCGCTGAGCCATTCACGCAACAGCCGGGCATTGCAGCCGGTCTTGGTGGCCAGTGCCTCGGGGGTCACCGGCAGGCTGTCCGCCATGGCTCGATACAGGCCCAGCTCTTCGCCGACGATCACATTGGCGAGCATCGCGGCACCGCCCATGTCGGTCACCAGCTTGCCCATGAAGTCCTGCAGTTTGCCTTCGTCCATAACCGCGCCTCCTGAAAAAGGCCACCGCTGAACCAGGCACACCATGCAGCGACAGCAGCCTGTCAGGCGATGGTCGGATGGATGATCGGGACGACCGTGGGCGAACTGCCTGCCACGCGAATGCCCGGGCATAGACCATGTCCGGGCGTGTTGGACGCGAAGTCGTCGTCCTGCAGAGTTGTCGCTGTGGGGCAGGGCCCCACAGGACGCTTACGAAGTGGCCATTGGTTCCAGCGTCATGAACGTGGTAATGGGCAGGCACGCTGCTGACGGACGCGGATTTGGCTACGTCCCCCTATTGGGAACACTAACAGTGTAGTACGCGTTGTATAGATGCGCCTGGCCGTTGGTCTTGCCTGGCGCTTTGCACGCTATGCCCGTTCCTTTGAGGCTGGTGGGCAGTGGCGGATTAACCCTGCTGACCTAAGCTTGGCAACATGGCGATAGAAATTTCCCACATCAAAACTGGATCTTTCGCCTTGATGCGCAATCATAAGCGTGAAAATCAAAAGGAGATGCGCATGCTCATTCGGTCATTGACCCTCGCTACTTTGCTGGCTGTCGCGGGCCCCTTGTTCGCTGCCGACAACGACACGCCTCTGGCCCAGGAACGCGGCAAGAGCCGGCCGCTGATTGTCATCGCCCCCAGCAGCATCGACCCGACGCTGGTCAACCTGAAAAAATCCCTCGACGACCCGGCCACCAAAAAAGCCTTCCAGGACCGCAGCATGGTGCTCTACACCGTGGTCCAGTTGATGGGCCAGCGCGATGGCAAGGACCTGGATGCGCAAACCACCATGGCGTTGATTCGCGAACTGAAACTGGGGGTCAGCGGTGAGACCAAGGTCATCCTGGTGGGCAAGGACGGCGAGAAGAAACTCGAACACCTGGGCCCGATAGACGCCAAGGCGCTGTTCGAGACCGTCGACCAGTTGCCTGCCGCCGAGAAAGAAGCGGCACCACCGGCACCTGCGGTCGCCGAAACGCCAGCCAAAGGCACCAAGGCCGCCAAGCCTGCCAAGCCGGCGAAACCACCACAGCCGCTGGATGATTGAAACTCGAGCGGGGGTGCTCCTGCATAGGTCATCGACTTGACCAGGCCACCCCCCACCGCTGCTCCAGGTTCATCGCCAGCACGCTGATCAACACCACCAGCGCTCCCACCATCACCATCAATCCCGGCCGTTCTCCCAGCAGGGCGGCGGCAATCAACATGGCGGTGGGAGGTGTCAGGTACAGCGCCATGGCGGCGCGGCTGGCCTCGACCTGGCGCAAGACAAAGGCCCAGGCCAGATAGGCCAGGGCACTGGGGAACACCCCGAGAATCGTCACCGCCAGGTGAACCTGCACCGGTGCCCTGGCCACCGCAGCGCCCAGGCCCGGAAGGAACACCAGCAACAGCAGGGTGCCGGACCATACCGTGTAGCAGACCATGGTCAGGCCGCTGTAACGCTGGCAATGGCGTTTGTGCAGGGCGAAGTACAGGCTCCAGGACAGCGCGGCCAGCAGGATCAACAGGCCGTGGGGGTCGATGCTGCCCAGGCCGCGATCACCGGCGACCACGATGCCGGCGCCACACATCCCCAGCACCACACATCCCCAACGCCAGGCGCTGACGCGGTCGTTGAAGATGAAATGTGCCAGCAGCGCGCTGAACAACGGGGTTGACTGCGCCAGCACGCTGGCGGCGCCGGCACTGACCCCGCGTTGACCGAAATTCAGCGCAATGTGGTGCAGGCTCACGGCAAACAATCCCAGCATGAGCAACAGTGGCAGGTCGCGCAGGCGCGGTAGCTCGATGCCCTTGCAGGCTGCGATCAACGCCATCAACAACGAGGCCACGAGGAACCGCAACAACGCCAGGTGTCCGGGTTCATAGGCGGTCAGGCCGATGCGGATGCCGGTCGGCGAGTAACCCCAGCAGACGATCACAAACAGCACGGCCAGGAGAATCTTCAGGGTTGAACGAGTGGGCATCAGGTCGGCCTGCCAGGTCAGGTGCGCAACGAAGACCGCGACGAGGTGACGGCTTCTGCCCCTTGAGTATTGGAGCCTTACCTATTCACTACAACTGACTTAACATGAGGTGAATGTTCACTTTTGGTGATGTATGGAGCTGGCGCAGATTCGCATGTTCAAGACGGTTTTCGAGACCGGCAGCATTGCCCGTGCTGCGCAGCTGCTGCATTGCGTGCCCTCGAACATCACCGCGCGCCTCAAGTCGCTGGAAAGCGAACTGGGCGTCGAGCTGTTTTACCGGGCGGGGCGGGGGTTGCAGATCAGCCCGGCCGGTGAAATCTTCCTGACCTACGCTGCGCAGATCCTGGCACTGTCCGAGGAAGCCAAGCGTGCCGTGGATCCGGGAGCGCCGCCGTCCGGGCCGCTGCGCATCGGCGCGATCGAATCATCGGCCAGCGGCCGCCTGCCCAGGTTGTTGGCCCGATTCCATAGGCGTTATCCGGCGGTCGCCCTGGAGCTGACGACCGGGCCTTGGGCGCAGTTGCTCGAGGACACGCTCCTGCACAAGCTCGACGGGGTGATTGTGGCGGTCGACGTCGAGCGACCACTGCTCAAGCGCAAGCTCATGTACCGCGAAGACCTGGTGCTGATCGCGTCGCCGTCTCTGGGACCGTTGCGCGAGGCCGCCGACCTGCGCGGCAAGTCGATCTTCATGTGGCCCTCGGGGTGCCCGTACCGGGCAACGCTGGAGCGCTGGCTGCTAGGGCAGGGGGAGGCCTTGCCGATCATCAGCATTGCCAGTTACGGCAGCATTGTCGGTTGCGTCAGTGCGGGGGCCGGCGTGGCGCTGGTGCCCAGGGGGATTTTCGAACAGTACGGACCGGGCGCCGGCTGGGCCAGCTACGAATTCCCGGAGCTGACGGCCATCGACAACCTGTTCTATTGGCACGAACACTCCCGGCATCACCCGGCCCGGGAAGCGTTCGTCGCGATGCTGCAGGAAGAGTTTGCGACTGCCAGCTTGTAGGTGCGGGCTTGCTCGCGATGGCGGTGAGTCAGGCACCATCGATGTTGAATGGGCCGGCCCCATCGCGGGCAAGCCCGCTCCCACAGTGGTTCTGGGGTGTTCGAAGATTTTGGGTACACCTACTCAACCTGTGGGAGCTGGCTTGCCCGCGATGGCGGTATGTCAGGCACTATCGATGTTGAATGGGCCGGCCCCATCGCGGGCAAGCCCGCTCCCACAGTGGTTCTGGGTGTTCGAAGATTTTGGGTACACCCACTCAACCTGTGGGAGCTGGCTTGCCAGCGATGGCGGTATGTCAGGCACCATCAATGTTGAATGGACCGGCCCCATCGCGGGCAAGCCCGCTCCCACAGTGGTTCTGGGTGTTCGAAGATTTTGGGTACGCCCACTCAACCTGTGGGAGCTGGCTTGCCAGCGATAGCGGTGTGTCAGGCTGAATGGCCCGCTCCCACAACTGCGGGTTGAATCAGTCCCGTTCGATGGCCAATGCCACGCCTTGGCCGCCACCGATGCACAGGGTAGCCAGGCCTTTCTTGGCGTCGCGCTTGATCATCTCGTGCAGCAACGACACCAGCACGCGGCAGCCCGAGGCGCCGATCGGGTGGCCGAGGGCAATCGCGCCACCGTTGACGTTGACCTTGCTCGCATCCCACTGCAGCTCTTTGCCAACCGCCAGGGACTGCGCGGCGAATGCTTCGTTGGCTTCGATCAGGTCCAGTTGCGCCAGGTTCCAGCCAGCCTTGTCCAGGCAGCGGCGGGTGGCCGATACCGGGCCGATGCCCATGATCGCCGGGTCGACACCGGCATTGGCGTAGGCGGCGATCTTCGCCAGTACTGGCAGGCCCAGTTGCTTGGCTTTTTCAGCGCTCATCAACAGCACGGCAGCGGCGCCGTCGTTGAGCGAAGAGGCGTTGCCGGCGGTGACGCTACCGTCTTTCTTGAACGCCGGCTTGAGCTTGGCCAGGGAGGCGGCGGTGGTCTCGGCGCGCGGTTGTTCATCGACCGCGAAGGTCAGCGGATCGCCTTTGCGCTGGGGAATCAGGATCGGCGTGATCTCGTCGGCAAAACGCCCGGCTTCGATGGCGGCCGTGGCCTTCTGCTGGGAGGCGGCGGCGAAGGCGTCCTGTTCCTCACGGCTGAGGCTGTACTTGTCCACCAGGTTCTCGGCGGTGATACCCATGTGGTAATCGTTGAACGCATCCCACAGGCCGTCGCTGATCATGCTGTCGACCATCTTCGCGTGACCCATGCGCAGGCCGGTGCGGGCGGCTGGCAACACATACGGCGCCAGGCTCATGTTTTCCATGCCGCCGGCGATGATCACGTCGGCGTCGCCGCAGCGGATCGCCTGGGCGCCCAGGTGCAGGGCCTTGAGGCCCGAACCGCAGACTTTGTTCAGGGTCAGCGCCGGCACCGCGTGGGGCAGACCGGCGAGAATCGAGGCCTGGCGCGCGGGGTTCTGGCCCGAGCCTGCGGTCAGGACCTGGCCGAGGATCACTTCATCCACCTGGTCGGCGGCCAGACCGGTCTGTGCCAGCAACTGGCGAATCACCGCGGCACCGAGTTCCGGCGCCGGGATGCTGGCCAGCGAACCCTGGAAGCTGCCGATGGCAGTCCGGGTGGCGGCGACAATCACGACTTCTTGCATCGTATTTCTCCTCAAAGGGTTCAGGCGAACTGCATTTCGGGAACGTGTTCGGGAACGATCAGTTTACCGGCAGTCTTGCTGACGATTTCCTCGACGCTGACCCCTGGTGCGCGTTCCTTGAGGATGAAGGCGCCGTTTTCGATTTCCAGGTAGGCCAGGTCAGTCAGGACCCGCTTGATGCAGTTGGCGCCGGTCAGTGGCAGGCTGCAATGGCTCAGCAGCTTGGACTCACCGTCCTTGGAGGCGTGGGTCATGGTGACGATGATGTTGTCGGCACCGGCTACCAGGTCCATTGCGCCGCCCATGCCCTTGACCAGTTTGCCCGGGATCATCCAGGAGGCGATGTTGCCTTGTACGTCGACTTCGAACGCGCCGAGCACGGTCAGGTCGATGTGGCCGCCGCGAATCATCGCGAAGGATTCGGCGGAAGAGAAAATCGATGCGCCAATACGCGCGGTCACCGTTTGTTTGCCGGCGTTGATCATGTCGGCGTCGACCTGATCATCTGTCGGGAAAGCGCCCATGCCGAGCAGGCCGTTTTCCGACTGCAGCATGACTTCCATGCCTTCGGGAATGTAGTTGGCAACCAGGGTCGGAATGCCGATGCCCAGGTTCACGTAGTAGCCGTCCTGCATTTCGCGGGCGATGCGTTGAGCCATTTGTTCGCGGGTAAGAGCCATTTTTTATTCTCCGTTGTTCGTCGGGCTGGGGGCGTGGATCACTTGCGCACGGTGCGCTGTTCGATGCGTTTTTCGAACGTGCCGCAGATCACCCGGTCAACGTAGATGCCAGGGGTATGGATGTGCGCAGGGTCCAGCTCGCCAGGCTCGACGATCTCTTCGACTTCGACCACGGTGATCTTGCCGGCAGTGGCGGCCAGCGGGTTGAAGTTCTGGGCGGTGTGGCGATAGACCACGTTGCCGAAGTGGTCGGCTTTCCAGCCTTTGACGATGGCGAAGTCGCCGGTGATGGACTCTTCCATCAGGTACGGGCGGCCATGGAACTCACGCACTTCCTTGCCTTCGGCCACGGGCGTGCCGACGCCGGTAGCAGTGAAGAATGCAGGGATACCCGCGCCGCCAGCGCGCATTTTTTCTGCCAGGGTGCCTTGTGGGGTCAGCACCACTTCGATTTCACCGCTCAGCAGTTGTTTCTCGAACAGGGCGTTTTCACCGACGTAGGACGCCACCACCTTGCTGATCTGCCGGTCTTCGAGCAGCACGCCGAGGCCAAAACCGTCGACGCCGCAGTTGTTGGAAACCACGGTCAGGTCGCGCGTGCCCTTGCGTTTGATCTCGGCAATCAGGTTTTCCGGAATGCCGCACAAGCCGAAACCGCCAGCGATCACGGTCATGCCGTCTTCAAGGCCGGCGAGGGCCTCTTCATAGGAACTCACGCGCTTGTCGAAACCTGCCATATGCACCTCTTTTATTCTTTGTGGGCGGCTGGCTAGCCGTATGGGGTTGAGTGTTGCGCCATCCGATTCATTTGATAAGTTGATTTTTAAGGTGGATTAATAGATTAAACTCGTTAATCCGTGACGTACTTCATAATAAGGAACGCAGATGACCGTCAAGCAGATCCGCGCGTTTCTCGCCGTGGCCCAGAGTTTGAGCTTCGCCGTGGCCTGTGAGCGGCTGCACCTGTCGCAGTCGGCGCTGAGCCTGACCATCAAGGCCCTGGAAGAAAGCCTCGGCGGACGATTGTTCAGCCGCACCACGCGTAATGTCGCGCTGACCCCCGAAGGCGAGTCCCTGCTGCCCCTGGCCCGGCGCCTGATTGCCGACTGGGACAACGCCGAGGACGAAATGCGCCAGCGTTTCACCCTGCAGCGCGGGCGAGTGACCCTGGCGGCGATGCCTTCGTTTGCCGGCAACCTGCTGCCGCCGATCCTCAAGACCTTCCGCGCGCGTTACCCGAAAGTCAACGTCACGGTGAACGACGTGATCAACGAGCAGGTGCTGGAGATGGTGCGCGACCGTCAGGTGGAGCTGGGCGTGGCGTTCGAGCCGATGCAGAGTTCATCGCTGCAGTTCTCGGCGCTCTATGTCGACCGTTTTGTCGCGGTGGTGCCCAGTGATTCGCCGCTGGCCGGTCTCAGCGAAATCGACTGGAACACCCTGCTGGAGCAGCCCTTCATTACCTTGCAGCGTCCGTCGACGGTGCGGGTGATGCTCGAAGAGCACCTGCAAGCGCGCCAGACCCGCCTGCCGGTGGCCTTTGAAAGTCACCAACTGGCGACGGTCGGGCGCATGGTCGCCAGCGGCCTGGGGGTCAGCGCCGTGCCAGCCTTGTGTGCCGCGCAAATGCGCGAACTGGGTGCCCATTGCATCACCTTGGGTGAACCGGTGGTCGAGCGCGCCATCGGCATCCTGACCAAGCCCGGCCACGAACTGTCGGCAGCCGCCCAGGCGCTGTTCGACATCCTCAAGGGTGAGGTACGTCTGTAGTCCTTGTGCCCTGATACCTGCACGATGGGTCTCGAATCGTCCAGGGCAATTCTGATTTTACCCCGACCCGTTCAACACTTCTGGACGCTCGCGCAGAATCACTGACCCTCGTTCTGCAGAGAGACAACGGATGCTCATACCTGCCCATGAACCCTGCTTTATCTTGACCGTCGACGGCCTGCGCTGGACCTACCGGCGCAATGCCCACGGCGATATCTGCGAACAGATCGACCCCCACGGCCAGGTCACCCGCTACCGACATGACGCCGAGGGCCGATTGCGACAAGTATTGGCGGCCGATGGTGCCACCCGGACCTTCAGCTATAACGCCTACGGCAAGGTCAGTGCCGAGCAGGATGAACTGGGCCAGGTCACACGTTACGAGTACGACCGCCACCTGCACCTGATCAGCCGACGGATCAATCCGGATGGTAGCCAGTTGTACTATCGCCATGACCGTAGCAGTGGGTTGTTGTCGGAGATCGAAAACCCAGTCGGTGAGGTGTATCGGCTGGAGCGGGGCGCCAATGGGCGGATCGAGCAGGAGCGGACTTTTGACGGACGGCGCTTCACATTTGCCTATGATCACCAGGGCCATCTGCTGCAGAAAAGCCAATGGGCGACTGACGGCTGTGCCCTGGTCACGGCGTACCAGCGTGACAGGACGGGGCGCCTGCTGCTCAAGACATTGCCCGACGCCAGCCGGGTGGCCTATGACTACGACCCAAAGGGGCGCCTGAGCCGAGTCGACGATGACAGCGACTGGCCACTGATCTTCACCTACGATCTGCAGGGACGGCTGCTCAGCGAGCAGCAGGGCTGGGCCTGCTTGCGCTACAGCTACAACGCCAGCGGCCAGCTCGAGCGCATGCAGTTACCGGACAACCACTGGGTCGATTATCACTTCGCCACCGATGGCAGCCTCGCAACCATTGGTTACAACGGTGAGCAGCTGTCCAGCCATCGCTTCGAGCGCGGGCAGGAGCAGCAGCGCCAACAGGGCCGGTTGCTCAGTCAGTATCACTACGACGCACGGGGTCGCCTGCAGGCCCACGCCGTCAATCAGCCACAGCGTCCGCTGTACTTGCGGCACTACAGTTATGGGGTCAGCGGCAACCTGGCGAGCATCGCCGACAGCCACCACGGTCAGCGCAGTTTTTATTACGACGCCGGCAACCGCCTGGTCCGGGTGCGACACTCACGGGGCGCGCCGGGGCAACGGTTCGCGTACGACCCGTGTGGCAATCGCCTACCGGATCCTGGCGACTGCCATTACGACTACGATGCCTTTGGCAACCTGATCCGCGTACGCCGGGACGATCAACCTGCGCAGGTGACCCATTACCACTATGACTGCCAGCATCGCTTGAACGCGGTGGTCCTGCCCAATGGAAGCCGGGCCAGCTACCGCTATGACCCTTTTGGCCGGCGCAGTGCCAAGACTGTCGATGGCAGTACCACCGAGTTCGTCTGGCAAGGGCAACGGCTGGTTGGCGAAATCAGCGGCGATCATCAACGTCACTATCTTTATGAACCCGACACTTTCCGCCCGTTGGCCCTGGTCGAGAGAGGCGCTGCAGGCGATAGCCGCCGGTTCTACTATCAGCTCGATCATCTCGGTACCCCCCAGGAATTGACGGACAGCCATGGCGAAATCGTCTGGGCGGCGACCTATCAGGCCGGCGGCCAAATAGTCGGTCTTGAGCATTTGGGCCACGAGCCTGTGGAGCAGCCGCTGCGTTTCCAGGGGCAGTACTGCGACGAGGAAACGGGCTTGCACTACAACCGCCATCGCTACTATTGCCCGCACCTGGGGCGTTACCTGACACCGGCCCCGAACCGCCTGGCGGCTGGCCTCAACGCCTATCAGTACGCAGTGAATCCAACGACTTGGGTCAACCCCCTGGGACTCAGCAGCTGCCCGGGAGGTGATGGCCGCAAGCCGCTACTGCAAGTGCATGATCCGTTGGCCAGGGCGGTGGTGGATGAGGCTGAGCCGCAATTGCCGCAAGCCCTGATACGAGGCATCGGCGAGCGGTGGTGAGGAGGGAGGGCCGTCTGTCCTTTTTTCCTGCACGGGGGCTTTTTTTCACGAAATTCTGACATTCGCAGGTGCAGATTGAACGGACAAAAGGATTTGACCCCATAGACAAAAAGCCCGCCAGATGCGGGCTTTTTGTTGTCAATCTGCCAGCACTCAGGCCTGGCTTGCATCACTGGATTGTCGTGCCTTGGCGATCGCCGCCTCAATCGCGGCACGTGCCTGCGGGCTGTTCTTCCAGCAGGTGGAGCCGACCACTGCCGACGCCTGGACCACGATCTCGCGGGCATTGGCCTGGCTCAGTTGCAGCAAGGTGGTGAACCCCAGTTGTTCAAGGCGCTGGACCACCGTCGGGCCGACCCCCTTGACGCTTAACAGTGTTTGTTTTTCTTCCGTTGAAAATCCCATACGGGCTCCTTTTTTGGTGAGCGTCACTGTAGCGCAATGCTCGTCGACGATGGCGTGTGCTTCTGGGATAAACCTGCTGCCCCTGAAAGGACTGCCGCTGCAGTCTGTTGCTGTTCGGCGTAGAGGGCGACCGCGCGCACCAGGTTGCCCGGTTGCAATTGCAGGCGGCGGGCGGTCGACCGATCCACCAGCAGGTTGCTGCCATCACGCTGTGCGCGGGCGACGGTGATGCGGCAGTTTTCCAGGCGGCGGTTGTGGATCAGCCACACCGGCGCCTGGTCATCAGGTGAACCGATCAACAGGCTCAGCGGCTGGCTATCGCGCACCGCGCGGATAGTCCCGACCGGGGCTTCGATCACCGGTCCCGCATCAAAGATGTCGACATAACCCTGATGGACGAACCCCTCGGCATCCAGGATCCTGCGGGCCGGCTCGGCGTTTTCATGGGCCTTGCCGATGACGTCCCGGGCCTGCTCGGTGAGCAGGCAGGTGTACAGCGGCTGACGCGGGATCAACTCGGCGATCAACGTTTTGTTGCCCAGCCCCGACAGATGATCGGCATGCCGGAAGTCTTGTCGAAAAAAGTGTCGACCCAGGCTGTCCCAGAACGGTGAACACCCTTGCGCGTCGGCGCTGCCACGTAACTCGGCAATCAGTTTGTCGCCGAACAACTGCGGGTACTCGGCGACAAACAGCAGGCGTGCGAGCGACAGCAGTCGGCCGTTGTGGCCCAGTCGATGCGCCGGGTGCAGGAACAACGAGCAGACCTCCGATTGGCCAGTCATGTCATTGTTAAGAAACAGCGTCGGTAACTGTTGTTCGATACCCAGGCTTGCGGACCGATTGACTGTCAGCCCGACACGGTAGTTGTACCAGGGCTCGCGCAGGCCTACGGCGCCGCCCAGCGCGCTGACCCCGAGCACTTGCTGGTCGTCGTCCTCGAGCACGAACAGGTAGTCGGCGTCCGCCCGTTCAACCTGACTGGCAAAGGTCCGTTGGGCCCAGCGGATCCGGTGGGCCAGGCGCTCTTCGTTGGCCGGCAGGGTGGTGAACCCGGGGCCTGCACATTGTGCCAGGGCCAGCACGGCCGACAGGTCGCCGCTGTGTACCGGGCGCACGATCATCGGCCGGTTCCCTGGCCACTCAACACCGGCCTCATAGGGCGACCAATCGCAGCGGGCTGCCGTCAGTCAGATGCAAGGCCGCCAGGGTGGCGGGGTCGAGGGTCACCGGCTCGTCGGCGCTCCAGTCCAGTTCGACCACCATCGCGCGAAAGTCATCCACGGCGTCATTGCAGATCAGGTAGGTGGTCTGGCCCGCGTGCGCGGTGCCTCGGCGGGCGGTCGCCGTGCGGCTGTGGGCAATCGAGCGGATGCTGGGGGTGCGTGCAAACAGCGTCGGGCCGGCGTCGAACAGGTCGACGTAGCTGTTGGTTTCGAAGCCTTCGCGCTCGAGGATGTCGAAGGCTTCCTGGCCTGCGGGATGGACCCGGCCAATGCATGCCTGGGCGTCTGGCGTGAGCATCGGTACATAAATCGGATAATGGGGCATCAGCTCGGCGAGAAAACTGCGGTCCTGCAGCCCACAGAGGCGTTCGGCCTCGACGTAGGACAGGTTGAAAAAGTGCTTGCCCAGGGCATTCCAGAAGGGTGACTCGCCCGCCGCGTCGCTGTAGCCGACGATCTCGGTAATCACCGTTTCGGCAAACCGTTGGGGATGCGCGGCAATGAACATCAGCCGGGCTCGCGAGAGTAGTTCGCAGAAAGCCGTGTGCTGCAGTTCTGCGTCGATGTGCAGGCCGCGCAGCAGGGTGTGGGGGCTGAGGTCCTGGCACAACGACAGCGCCGGTACGCCATGGTGTACGTTCAGTTCCCGGGACGCGCTGATGAATGGGCGGTTGCGCAGGCTGTAGAACGGTTGCTGGTAGCCGGCGGTGGCGACGATTTCCGCGCAGCCGAGCAAACGCTGGTGCTCCAGGTCGTGCAGGACAAAGCAGTAGTTCTCCCGGCCATTGCTCTGTACCGGGCTGGCAAACGAGCGCTGGGAGTCGCGGATTTTCTGCAGCAGGCAGTGGCTGTCGTCCGGCAAGGACGTGACCCCTACCAGGCTCTCTCGCGCCAGTTGCTGTAACTGGGGCAGATCGGATGGCTCGACTGGGCGTAGGACCAGCATGGATAAACTCCTGTATCAGAACGACCGGGCCACGCTGGCCAGGCTTGACGATCACTGTCGGGTTCCACGCGTTGCAAGTGCGCTGGGTCAACCTCCGTCGACCGCGGGCCATACTAGTTGATCATCCCCAGGTGACGCAGCATTATGCTAGCCGTTCGGCGAGTTTTTCCTGTCACAGCCTGCGAGTGAACCTGCGTGTCGGTAACCCGTTTGACCTTGATTTGCCACGCCCGCACCGTCGCCCAGAAGCGGGCGCGATTGCCTCTGGACGAACCATTGGAAATGGACTGGCAGGCGGTCCGCGGCAGTCGCGCCGGCGCCTTCAAGCGGCCCCCGCGATTACTCGGCGGTGGCGAGATGCGTGTGCGGCAGACCGCTGCGTTGTTCGGCAATGACCTGCGCCATGTGCCGGCGTTGGATGACTGTGATTTCGGTCGTTGGCGCGGCTTGTCCATCGACCACCTGCAACAACACGAGCCACTGGCGCTGCAGGCCTGGCTCGACGATCCGCATTCGGCACCCCATGGCGGGGAGTCGGTGGTGCAACTGATCCAGCGGGTGGGGTGCTGGCTCGACAGCCTGGGCAGTCACCCCGGGCATTACCTGGCCGTGACTCACCCGTGGGTGATTCGTGCAGCCATGATTCATGTGCTGCAGTGCTCGCCCAGCGCCTTCCAGATGATTGATGTCGAACCCTTGTCCGCCACCGAACTGCGTTTCAACGGCCGCTGGCGCCTGCGCCTGATGGACAGTGGCGCGCCCGTCGAGGAACCCCTGGCATGAAACAGCTCCTGGTGATCGGCATTGGTGCCGGCGACCCTGACTACATCACGATGCAAGCGGTCAAGGCATTGAACCGGGTCGATGTGTTTTTCCTGATGGACAAGGGCCCGAGCAAGGACAGCCTGATCGACCTGCGGCGGGAAATCTGTGCCCGCTATATCAGTCAGCCGGGTTACCGTTTCGTCGAGGCCCACAGTCCACAACGCAGGCCTGATACTCTCGACTACAGCGCCAGTGTGCAGGCGCTCAATAGCGACAAGCAGCAGACCTTCGAGCGGCTGATCAACGAGCAAATGGCCGACGATGAATGTGCGGCGTTTCTGGTGTGGGGGGATCCGGGTTTGTACGACAGCACCCTGCGTATCCTGCAGGCAATTCTCGACGCTGGTCGCTGCACCTTTGACTATGAGGTGATCCCTGGTATCAGCAGCGTCCAGGCCCTGGCGGCGCGGCACAAAGTGGCGTTGAACCGCATCGGCGGCGCCGTCGAGATCACCACCGGGCGACGCCTGGCAGCGGGGCAGGTGAGTGCGGCCGACAGTCTGGTGGTGATGCTGGACGCGCAAGATGCCTACCAGCAGGTGGCGGATCAGGAGCAGCAAATCTACTGGGGCGCCTACCTGGGCACCGCGGATGAAATCCTCATCGCCGGTAAACTCAAGGACGTCGCCGACCAGATCGAGCAGGTCAGGCAGGCGGCGCGACTAGCCAACGGCTGGATCATGGACACCTACCTGATCCGCCAGCCCGACTAGCTGCCGTACACCGGCCAGGGCGTCAGTAGACCCAGACCTCGACCCGGCGATTCTTGATCCGGCCTTCGTCGTCACTGTTGGCGGCCACCGGCATCTGCGCACCAAAACCGCGAATGTCACGCAGCACCACGCCGTTTTTCACCAGTTCACGGCGCACCGCCATGGCCCGCAGTTTCGAGAGCAGGGCGGCGCGTTCCGGATCGGTCTTGGCGTCACCGAATCCCACCAGGCTCACCTGTCTGTCGAGCTTGCCGTGCTGCTTGAGGTAGTCGAGTACCCGGGACAGGTCCTGGCGTGCCTTGTTGTCGAGGCTGGCGCTGCCTTCCTCGAAACGAAAGTTGACCGTCAGCCGTTGCGCCTTGGCAGCCAGCGCCTGATAACCCTCGGGCATCTGCCGGCTGGCCGTGACATCCATGGCGTGCACGGTCTGCGCGACAAACCCGTTGGCAGCCACCAGCGCCTGGCCCTGGCGGCTTTGGGTAAAACCTATCAGTGCGGTGGCCCAGGGATTGTGCGCGGTCGGCGGCACATAGAAGTACAGCCGCCGCGACAGTGGATAGTCCTCGGTGGCGATCAGGCTGGTGAGTGGCAGCATGGGCTGCGAGGCACCGTCGACGATCGCCACCGCCTTGGCCTGGCGCACGTAGGGCAGGCCGATGAAACCAATGCCCTGGCGGTCCTGACTGACGGCGTCGGACAACTGTTCACTGGATTCGAAGCGGCTTGCCGAGCGGGCAAGGGTTTTACCGCGGCCACTGAGTACCAGGTCCTTGAAGGTATCGTAGGTGCCCGACTGATCATCGCGCGCGTAGAGATGAATCGGTCCGCCGACGCCGCCGAGTTCTTCCCAGGTGCGAACCTCACCGCTGAAAATCCGCGCCAGTTGCTCGGTGTTCAACTGGTTCAACGGGTTGTGCGGGTGCAGGATAATGGCCAGGCCGTCGATGGCGATCACTTGTTCGGCCGTAGGGCTTTTCAAGTCGCCAAGGCCTTCCAGTGCCACCAGTTCGCTGTCCTTGATTGGACGCGAAGAGGCCGCCAGATCGGCGCTGGTGGTGTGCAGGGCGAGGAAACCGGTGCTGGAGCCGTGGGCGGCGATCTCGATAATCACCCGTTGCCCTTGGGCCGTCTGGCCCACCAGCCGCTGTTCGTTGGGGTTGTCACGGGGTTCGCTGTGCACCTTGAGCAAACCTTGTTCTTCCATCAACCCCTTGGCCAGTGCCGGCCCCAGCGCCGCCCCAATGGTGTTGGAACCCTGGATACGCAACACCACGCCGTTACCGGGCAGCGGCAATGCGGTGGCGAAGGCCGACGGGGACATCAGGCTGCATAACAGCAGCGGCAACAGGGCACGCAACATGGAGCCGGCACCTTTGGCGGGCAGGGGAGGTGCCGGGACATTAAGACATTCAGGTTACGCAGATGTGACAGGCAGCGGCCTAGCTCAGCTCCAGCCAGATCGGCGCATGGTCCGAAGGTTTTTCCATGCCGCGCAGGTCGTAGTCGACACCGGCGGCCTTGATCCGTGGCAGCAAGCCTTGGGACGCCATGATCAAGTCGATGCGCAGGCCACGCTTGGGCTCGTCTTCAAAGCCGCGGCTGCGGTAGTCGAACCAGCTGAAGCGGTCGGCAACGTCCGGGTTGAGGTGGCGGAAGCTGTCCACCAGGCCCCAGTTTTTCAGGCGGGCCATCCACTCGCGTTCCTCAGGCAGGAAGCTGCACTTGCCGGTCTTCAGCCAGCGCTTCATGTTGTCCGGGCCGATGCCGATGTCGCAGTCCTCTGGGGAGATGTTGACATCGCCCATCACCACCAGCGCCTGGTCGTTGCTGAACTGAGTTTCCAACAGGTTTTGCAGGTCACTGTAGAACCGCGCCTTGGCCGGGAACTTGGTGGGGTGGTCGCGGCTTTCACCCTGTGGGAAATAGCCGTTCATGATGGTCACCGGCGTCCCGTTGGCGTCGGCGAAGGTGCCCCAGATGAAGCGGCGCTGGGCGTCTTCTTCATCGCTGGCAAACCCCTTGTGGATCGCCAGTGGTTCCTGGCGCGAAAGCATGGCGACGCCGTAGTGACCTTTCTGGCCGTGGTAATACACGTGGTAGCCCAGCGCCTGGACTTCGGCGAGCGGGAACTGGTCGTCGTGGACCTTGGTTTCCTGCAGGCCGATGACGTCTGGCTGGTGCTTCTCGATCAGTGCCGCCAATTGATGGGGGCGGGCGCGCAGGCCGTTGATGTTGAACGAGACGATCTTCATGGTCGGCAGTCCTGGCAAAACTGCGATGCTAGCTGACATGTAGGATCGGAGCCAGCGTGGCAGTAGTTCCTATGCGCTGCTAATGTCTGTGGGCGTGGGAACGATCACAGCAGTGCCGGGCTCGTACTTACAAGAGCGGGGTCATTTGCGCCGCGCCAAGGGGAGATAAACCTCATGCCTGAAACATCGACCGCCATCGCGGACATCCATCGGCTCGACAGCGGCTACTCGCGTGAAGCGCGCTCATTGCTGTACCAGGCCTATCGCCACGAACCCACCTTCAAGTTTCTTTTTGAGGCCGAGCGCCCCGGCTATGAGCAGCGGGTACGGGCGACGGTGCGCGAACTGGTCAAGCAGCATTTTCTCCAGGATCTGCCCGCCATCGGCCTGCTGGTCAATGACCGCTTGATCGGCATCGCGCTGATCGCGCCGCCGCAGCGGCGCCTGGGCATTACCGAAAGCTGGGCCTGGCGCCTGCGCATGGTGCTCAGCACGGGTTTTCGCTGCACCCGGCGCTATCTGGACTATCACGCGGCCGTGGCTGCCTGCGTGCCATCGGACTCGGTGCACGTGCTGCCGTTGCTGGGGATTCATCCGCAATTCCAGGGCCAGCATTTCGGCGAGCAACTGTTGCAAGCGGTGCACAATTGGTGCGCGGTAGACGAGCATTCCCAGGGGGTGGTGCTCGACACCGGGAATCCGCGTTATCTGGAGTTCTATAAGCGTCAGGGGTATGAGGAGATTGGCGAGGTGGCGGTAGGGCCTGTACTTGAGCACGTGTTTTTCCACGCCAATCCCCAGGTGTTACATAGCGCAACAGCCTAAGGTCGAACTTTTGTTCAGAATGTTCGCTCTATCACGCTCCCAAGCTCGTGATAGCATCCGCGCCTATGAAGTTTCCAGGAAGATTTACCAGTGGCATGCTCATGCTGATCAGCAGCGCAGCGGCCCTGGCGCAAAGTGAATTGGACGTCAGGATCAAACCGTCCAATGACGAGCTGAAGGCCAACATCGAAGGCTATATCGGCGATCTCGGCGAACGCGATGAAGAAGCCCTGTTGCGCTTCAGTCGCGGTGCCGAGGAGCAGGCGCGCAAGGCCGCCCAGGCCTTGGGTTACTACCAGCCGCAAATCGAAAGCGAAGTCAAAGACGGCAAGTCACCCCGACTGGTGTTGAATATCGACCCCGGCGAGCCGGTACGCCTGCGCTACGTGACTATCCAGATCCTGGGGCCGGCCGCCACCCTCAAGTCCTTTCGTGTGCCCCAGAGCGACGTGCTCAAGCCCGGCGCCGTGCTCAATCACGGCCACTATGAAGACGCCAAGCGGCTGATCCAGAACCAGGCCTCGCGCTTCGGCTTTTTCAGTGGTCGCTTTACCAGCCAGAAGCTTTCCGTCGACCCTCGGGCCGGTGTTGCCGACATCGACCTGGTCTATGACAGCGGCCCGCGTTATGCGCTAGGCAAGGTCAGTTTTGCCGGCGATACGCCCTTCGACGAGGACCTGCTGCAACGCATGGTGCCGTTCAAAAGTGGCGCGCCTTATGATTCCGAGTTGATCGCCGAGCTTAACCAGGCCCTGCAATCGTCGGGCTATTTCGAGTCCGTGCGGGTGGATGCCGCGCCGACCACTGCCGCCAACGATGTAATTCCGGTGGCCGTCACCCTCGACACCCGTAAACCCCGGACCATGGGCCTGGGTCTGGGTTATTCGACGGACGTCGGGCCGCGAGCCAAGGCCAACTGGACACGCCACTGGGTCAATCCCGAAGGCCACAGCTATGGCTGGGAGGCCGAGCTCTCGGCGCCACGGCAGAACGTCGGCCTGTGGTACGACGTGCCGTTGGACCCGCCGTTGACCGACAAGTTGCGGTTTGCCGGGGGCTATCAAAATGAAGAACTGGCCAACACCGACAGCTTGAGCAAACTGCTGACCCTGGGGCCGGAATGGCACAGCAAGCTGCCCAGCGGCTGGCAACGGGTGATCTCGTTGAAATGGCAGCACGAGGAGTATCGCCTGGGCGATGACTCGGGGATCAGTAACCTGTTGATGCCGGGCGTGAGTTACTCCTACCTGCGCAGTGACAACCGGATCGATCCGCACAACGGTTATCGCCTGCAATTTGACAGCAAGGTGGCCAAGGAAGGGCTGGGCTCGGACAACAACCTGTTATACGGCACCGCCCTGGCCAAGGGCCTGACCACGGTGCTGGACAACCACCGATTCCTCGCGCGTGCACAGATCGGGGGTTCGGCCACCAATGGCTACAAATCGATTCCGCCATCGCTGCGCTTCTTTGCCGGTGGCGACCAGAGCGTGCGCGGTTATGACTACCAGAGCCTGTCGCCGGAAAACTCCGACGGCGACCGCGTAGGCGGACGCTACATGGTCTCCGGCAGCCTGGAGTACCAATACTCGGTTGCCGAAAAATGGCGAGTCGCAACCTTTGTCGACCAAGGCAACTCGTTCAACGACTTCGAACTGCCGAACCTCAAGACTGGGGTCGGCATGGGTGTGCGCTGGGTTTCGCCAGTCGGCCCGATTCGTCTCGACCTGGCCCATGCGCTGGATGACCCCGGCGGTATTCGTCTGCACTTTTCCATGGGGCCTGAGCTGTGAAGCGTGGTTTGAAAATAGCGTTGCTGGCCGTGCTGTCACTGGTGGTCTTGGTGCTGCTGGCGGTGGTGAGCCTGTTGGGAACCCAGGCCGGCAGCCGCTGGGCACTGAGTCAGGTGCCGGGTTTGACCGTGGAGAATTTCCAGGGCCGCCTGGCCGGCCAGTGGAGTGCCGATCATGTGCTGTGGCAGCAGGGCCAGGACCGAGTTGAGCTGATCAAGCCACTGCTGGCCTGGTCGCCGTTGTGCCTGACGCGCATGACCCTGTGCATCGAGCAATTGCACGCCGAGCAGGTGGTCCTGCAGTTTGCGCCGAGTACCGAGCCAAGCAGCGGGCCGATCAGCTTGCCGGAGTTGAAACTGCCGCTGGCGATCGAGCTGGGCGAGGTGCGAATCGGCAGCCTGCTGCTGGACGGCAGCGAGCAACTCAAGGACCTGCAACTGGTAGCGTACTGGACGGCGCAAGGGTTGCAGATCGACTCGTTGCGTCTGCAACGCGATGACCTGCACCTGGAACTGACCGGGCTGCTGCAACCGACCGGCAACTGGCCGCTGAGTGCCAGCGGCAATCTGACTATGCCGATGCCCGGCAACACGCCCTTGGCTCTGACGCTGAAGGTCAATGGCAACCTGCTGCAAACCCTCAACCTCGAGGCCGACAGCAGCGGTTACCTGCAGGGCCGTCTGACCGGCGAGCTGCAGCCGCTGGCCGACAACCTGCCGGCCAAGGTGCGCATCACCGCCGATGGTTTCAAAGCCAGTGCCGACCTGCCGGACACACTGCAACTCAATCAGCTTGAGCTCAGCGGTAGCGGTGACCTGAAGAACGGCTATCAACTACTGGGCAAGGCCAGCTTGCCGGCCGAGGACGGACCGGTGGCCCTGCTGCTGCAAGGCAAGGTCGACGCCAAGGGTGCACAGATCGCCGGGCTGGATCTCAACGCCAACGATCAGCAAAGCCTCAAGCTGACCGGCCAGGTCGATTGGTCCGAGGGCCTGGTCGCCGAGGCGAAGATCGACTGGCTGGATTTCCCCTGGCACCGTTTGTATCCGCTGATCGATGAGCCAGAGGTGGCGCTGCGCAGCTTCAACGGTGAGGTGGCGTACCGCGACGGTAACTACCTTGGCAACTTCAAGGCGGCGCTGGACGGTCCTGCCGGGGCCTTCAGCCTGAGCAGCCCGTTCAGTGGCGACCTGACGCAAATCTTCCTGCCGCAACTGCAATTGGTCGCAGGGCAGGGCAAGGCCGCCGGGCATTTGAACCTGAAGTTTGCCGACGGCATCGCCTGGGACACCGCGCTTGACCTGTCGGCGCTCAACCCGGCGTACTGGCTGGCGGAGCTGCCGGGCACCCTGGCCGGGCCTTTGCGCAGCAAGGGCGAGATGCGCAATGAACAACTGAGCCTGAGTGCCGACCTTGACCTCAAGGGCAAGCTGCGTGGCCAGCCGGCGGTGTTGCAAGCCAAGGCCGACGGCGCGGGCGAGCGCTGGAACCTCAGTGCCTTGCAGATCCGCCTGGGCGAGAACCGCATCGATGGCAGCGCCAGCCTGCAGCAAACACTCAGCGGCCAACTCGATATCAAGGCCCCGCGTTTGGGCCAGCTGTGGCCGCAGTTACGCGGTCAGCTCAATGGCCGGCTCGACGTCGCAGGCACATTGCAGGCGCCCCAGGGCAAGCTCGCCCTGCAGGGTGTGCAGTTGGCCCTGGACGACAATCGCCTGAAAAGCCTCAACCTCGACGCCACTCTCGACAGCGCACAGCGGGCGCAGATCGACCTCAAGGGCAGCGGCATAACGGTCGGCGACAACTCACTGGGCACCCTGACGGCCACTGGCACGGGCACCCTCAAGCAGCAGAAGCTGCAACTGGACCTGCAAGGCCCATTGCTGAAATTGGCGCTGGGCCTGGACGGCAACCTGGACCAAGGCAACTGGCGTGGACGCCTGGCCAGCGGCGACATTCAGGCCGGCGGCCAGGACTGGCAACTGCAGGGTCCGGCGAAAATCGAACGCCTGGCCGATGGCAAGCTGACCTTCGGCGCTCACTGCTGGACGTCTGGCCCCGCCAGTTTGTGTGGCGAGGATCAGCGCCTGATGCCCGAGCCGAAACTGCGCTATCACCTCAAGCAATTCCCCATCGACAGCCTGGCGCAATGGCTGCCCAAGGATTTCGCCTGGCAGGGCAAGCTCAACGCCGACGTGCAACTGGACCTGCCGGCCAGCGGGCCGAAAGGCCAGGTGCTGGTGGACGCGAGTGGCGGCACCTTGCGCATGAAGGAAAAGGACCAGTGGCTGGATTTCCCTTACCAGACACTGAAACTCACCAGCACCCTCAACCCCAAGCGTATCGACACCCAACTGAATTTTGTCGGCGGCAAACTGGGTGAGCTGATGGTGCAGGCGCAGATCAACCCGCTGCCTAAAAACAAACCCCTGAGCGGCTCGTTCCGCCTCAGTGGGCTGGACCTCTCGGTGGCGCGGCCGTTTGTGCCAATGGTCGAGAAACTGGCCGGCCGCCTGAACGGCAGCGGTACTTTGTCCGGCGGGCTATTGGCGCCCAAGGTCAACGGTAACCTGACCTTGAGCGAGGGTGAGATTTCCGGGCCACAACTGCCGACGCGGTTCGAGGCCCTGCAGTTGCAGGCGCAGATTGCCGGCGAAAGCGTGCAGCTCAACGGTGGCTGGAAAAGCGGCAAGAGCGGGCAGGGCAGCCTCACGGGCCAGGTGGACTGGGGGCAGGCCCTGGTGGTCGACCTCAGCCTGCGGGGCAGCCAACTGCCGGTGAGCGTCGAACCCTACGCGGCCCTGGAAGTGGCGCCGGACCTGAAGATCTCGATCAAGGATGACAAGCTGGCGATCACCGGCAAGGTGCTGGTGCCCAAGGGCGAGATCACGGTGCGCGAGTTGCCGCCATCGACGGTCAAGGTCTCCGATGACACGGTGATCGTCGGGCACCAGACCGAAGAGGGCAAGGCACCTATGGCCATGGCCATGGATGTCGAAGTGATAGTCGGCGAAGACCGGCTCAGCTTTGCCGGTTTTGGCCTGACCGCCAACCTCAAGGGGCACGTGCATATCGGCGACAACCTCGACACCCGGGGCGAATTGTGGCTCAACGACGGGCGTTACCGCGCCTACGGCCAGCGCCTGACTGTACGCCGTGCACGGCTGCTGTTTGCCGGGCCCATCGACCAGCCGTACCTGGACATCGAAGCGATTCGCCAGACCGACGACATCATTGCCGGTATCCGCCTGAGCGGCAGCGCCGAGCAGCCGACTACGCAGATTTTCTCGGAGCCGGCGATGAGCCAGGAGCAAGCATTGTCCTACCTGGTGCTCGGCCGTCCGCTGAGCACCAACGGTGAAGACAACAACATGCTTGCGCAAGCGGCGCTGGGCCTGGGGTTGATGGGCAGCTCGGACCTCACCGGGAGCTTGGCGAAGAACCTTGGCATCGATGATTTCCAGCTCGACACCGAGGGCAGCGGCACCGCCACCAGTGTGGTCGCCAGTGGTGACATTACCGAGAAGCTCAGCCTGCGTTATGGCGTTGGTGTGTTTGAGCCGGCCAACACCATTGCCTTGCGCTACAAGCTGAGCAAAAAGGTCTATCTGGAAGCCGCCAGCGGGATCGCCAGCTCGCTGGACATCTTCTATAAGCGGGATTTCTGAGGGCTCGGCTTTGTTGAGCTGAAAGGAGCTGTTATCGTTTGGTCTTGGTCTTGGTCTTGGTCTTGGTCTTGGTCTTGTGGGTATATCCGTTGCTGCGGTAATGGCGGCTTAAGGTTTCGCCCTTACGGCGAGGCACTTTTGTCAAACGACACAAAAGTACCCAAAAAGTCTTGCCCCAGCGTTCGGCCCCTCGCTAAGGCTCGGGGTACCTTCGCTACGGTATCCATCCGGGGGCATCGCCTCCGGTTTGCTTCGCTGCACCTCCTCTCGATGCATGCGGCTCCGCCGCACGGCGCTACGCGCCTCCCCCCGGATGGACACCTTCGCTCAGCCTGCCGAAGGGGCGGGTGGATCAAGATCAAAAGCAAGAGCACGGCGACCTGACAGTCGGCCTGAGTGGTAAGAGCGAACGAGGCGGCCTACCGGCCGGCCTGTTTGCCCTGGTGTCGCGTTCCCTTGTGGGAGCGGGCTTGCCCGCGATGACGATCTCCGCCAAACCGCATTTCTCGGCAATACCCCAATCCCCCGTAGCAGCTGTCGAGCCCGCGAGGCTGCGTTCGAGGACGCAGTCCTCGCCGCCCTTCAACGCACCGATTTCCCTTATTTAAACCTTTACTCATCCTGCCGACGGTGCAGGTGGATCAAGCGTCAAAGTCGGCCTGGCTTTTTCTGGTGTCGTATTCCCTGTGGGAGAGCCGGGCGGCGCTTCGCTTGTTCGCGATAGCGGTCCGGCGACTGCCTATTTTATAAATTGCAAAGCTTGCTAACGATTTCATTTGACATTCACTGCCTAGGCAGTAATATCTCGACACATATTCACTGCCTAGGCAGCCAATAGGTCGTCAGATGAAACATTTCTCCCCGGAAAACTTTCGCAATTGCCACCTCGGTCTCCTGCTGGGGCGCGCCGCCTTGCTCAAGGATCGGATCATCGACACCCACATGGAACCCCACGGCATTACTGCCGCGCAGTTCAAGGTGTTGATCATCATGGCCCAGTACGGCGTCGACACCCCGGCCGAGTTGTGCCGCCATCTGTCCCTGGATAGCGGTTCGATGACCCGCATGCTCGACCGTCTGGAGCACAAAGGCCTGCTGGTCCGCCAACGCTGTGCAGATGACCGGCGCCTGGTGCGCCTGGGCCTGACCGAGGAAGGCCAGGTGCTGGCCGACAAGTTGCCGGGCATTGGCGTCAACGCGATGAACCAGTTGGCCGGCGCCCTCGACTCCGAGGAGTTGCAGACCCTGGAAGCCATCCTCAAGAAAATTTTGCTGGCCGCCGGTGATCCCATCACCGTGCTTCGGGTAGGTGACCAATGAGCGATAAAACTCTGGGTTCCCGACTGGCCCTGGTGCTGATGGCCATGAGCCTGGCCGGGTGTGCCAACTACAGCGGCCTGACCACCGAAGGTGTGAGCCTTGATGCAAAAGCCCTGCAGGCCGGGCAATCCCTCAACGGTGTGACGCTGTCGGCGGCGGCATGGCCGAAAAACGACTGGTGGCAGAGCCTGGGCGATCCGCAACTGGACGGGTTGATCCGCGAAGCCCTGCGTGACAGCCCGGACATGCAGATCGCCAGCGCCCGGGCCCATCAGGCCAGTGCCGCTGCCGGTGCGGCGAATGCTGCGCGCATGCCGACCCTGGATGCCAGCGCCGGTATCCGCCGCGAGCGGTTGGCCCAGTATCAGGACCCGACCTTGCAGGGTGACTCCTACGACACCATGCGCAGCCTCGGCGCGACCTTCAATTACACCTTCGATCTGTGGGGCGGCCAGCGTGACGCCTGGGAAGCTGCGTTGGGCCAGGCCCGGGCCGCCGAGGTCGATCGCCAGGCGGCACAGTTGACTCTGGCCGCCGACGTTGCCCGCGCCTACAGCGACCTGGGCCAGGCCCATATCGTCCACGACCTGGCCACTGAAGACCTCAAGCGCACCCGGCAATTGCTGACCCTGAGCCAGCGGCGCCTCAGCGCCGGCATCGACAGCCAGTATCAGTACCAGCAGAACCAGAGCCTGGAGGCGAGCTCCGAGGCTTCGCTGATCGATGCCGAGAAAAACCTGCAGAGCGCCAAAATCGCCCTCGCAGTGCTGCTCGGCAAAGGCCCGGATCGGGGTAACGAAATCACCCGGCCGCACATTCTGCAAGCCAGCGCCGTGGCCTTGCCCTCGGTGTTGCCCGCCGAACTGCTGGGCCGCCGCCCGGACCTGGTCGCGGCGCGCTGGCGAGTCGAGGCGGCGAGCAAGAGTATTGATGCCGGCAAGACCACTTTCTACCCCAACCTCAACCTGAGCGCCGCGGCCGGGGTCGAGTCGTTGCTGGGCAACGCGATGTTTGGTTCGACCAGCCGCTTCTTCAACGTCGCCCCGACGATTTCCCTGCCGATTTTCGACGGTGGTCGCCTGCGCGCCGACCTCGATGCCAAGGATGCCGACTACGACCTGGCGGTGGCGCAGTACAACAAGAGCCTGGTCAAGGCGCTGGGGGAAGTCAGCGACAGCCTGTCCCAGTTGCGTGACGTCGGTCGGCAGATCGTCGCCCAGCAACACGCCACCGACATTGCCCAGGACTCCTACAACACCGTGCTGGAGCGCTATGGCTCCGGCGTCGGCAACTACCTGGACGTGCTTAGCATCGAGCAGCAACTGCTCGGCGCCGAGCGTCAGTTGGCGAACCTCAATGCCGAACAGATCGATCTGTCGATCCAACTGATGCAGGCCCTGGGTGGCGGCTTTCATGGCGACAGCCTGGCTGCGGCCGGCCCATCCCCGGCGCCTGCCACGCGCAATCAATAATTCAAGGTACTAGTCATGGCCAACGTGCAGAACACCCCGACTCCTGAAACCGCCCAAGACACGGGCAATCCCGGTAAACGCAAGTTCATGCTGCTGGTGCTGACACTGCTGGTGGTCCTGGGCTGCCTCGGCGTCTGGGGCTGGCATCACCTCTACGGGCGCTGGAGCGAAAGCACCGATGACGCCTATGTGAACGGCAACGTGGTGGCAATTACCCCGCTGGTCACCGGCACCGTGGTCAGCATCGGCGCGGACGAGGGCGACCTGGTCCAGGAAGGCCAGGTGCTCGTCAACTTCGACCCCAACGACGCCGAAGTCGGCCTGCAAAGTGCCCAGGCCAACCTGGCTCGCACGGTGCGCCAGGTACGTGGCCTGTACAGCAATGTCGATGGCATGAAAGCCCAGGTCAATGCGCAGAAGGCGGAAGTGCAGAAGGCCCAGGAAAACTACAGCCGACGCAAAAGTCTCGCCGCCGGCGGGGCGATTTCCCAGGAAGAACTGTCCCATGCCCGGGATGACCTGACCTCGGCGCAAAACGCCCTGGCCAATGCCCAGCAACAATTCCAGACCAGCAGCGCATTGGTGGACGACACCGTGGTGTCCTCCCATCCGGACGTGCAGGCGGCTGCTGCGCAATTGCGCCAGGCCTACCTGACGAAGGCCCGCAGCACCCTGATCGCCCCGGTCACCGGCTACGTGGCCAAGCGCACCGTGCAACTGGGGCAACGGGTGCAGCCGGGCACTGCCTTGATGGCGGTGATCCCCCTCGACCAGTTGTGGATCGACGCCAATTTCAAGGAAACCCAGCTGCGCGACATGCGCATCGGTCAAGCGGTGGACATCGAAGCCGACCTCTATGGCAGCGATGTGAAGTACAGCGGCACCATCGACAGCCTCGGTGCGGGCACCGGCAGTGCGTTTGCCTTGTTGCCAGCGCAGAACGCCACCGGTAACTGGATCAAGATCGTGCAGCGAGTGCCGGTACGCATCCACATCAACACCGAGCAACTGGCCAAGCATCCGTTGCGCGTCGGCCTATCGACCCTGGTCAAGGTCGACCTGCGCGACCAGAGCGGCCCGGTGCTGGCGCAGCAACCGCCGCAAAAGGCTTCGTTCAGTACTTCCATCTATGAGCGCCAGTTGGCCGACGCCGACGCGCTGATCAGTCGCCTGATCCACGACAACAGTTCAGTGGCGAGTAAAACTGCTCAACGCTGATTTCGCCAATCCGACCGCTGCGCCGCCTCCAGGGCGCAGCGCCTGCCTCGATTCAAAGGATTCGCGATGAGCAATAACGCGTCTTTCACCCCGCCCAGCCTGCTGCTCGCGACCATCGGCCTGTCGCTGGCGACCTTCATGCAGGTGCTCGACACCACCATCGCCAACGTGGCGTTGCCGACGATTTCCGGCAACTTGGGTGTGAGCTCGGAGCAGGGCACCTGGGTGATTACCTCGTTTGCCGTGAGCAACGCGATTGCCTTGCCGCTGACCGGCTGGCTGAGCCGGCGCTTTGGCGAGGTCAAGTTGTTCCTGTGGGCGACCATCCTGTTCGTGCTGGCCTCGTTCCTGTGCGGTATTTCCACCTCGATGCCGGAGTTGATCGGCTTTCGTGTGCTGCAAGGGCTGGTGGCCGGTCCTCTGTACCCGATGACCCAGACCTTGCTGATCGCAGTCTATCCGCCGGCCAGGCGCGGCATGGCCCTGGCGTTGCTGGCGATGGTCACGGTGGTGGCGCCGATTGCCGGGCCTATCCTCGGGGGCTGGATCACCGACAGCTACAGCTGGCCGTGGATCTTTTTCATCAACGTGCCCATCGGGATCTTCGCGGTGATGGTCGTCCGCCAGCAGCTCAAGGCCCGTCCTGTGGTCACCAGTCACCAGCCGATGGACTACGTGGGGTTGATCAGCCTGATCGTCGGCGTGGGGGCATTGCAGATCATCCTCGACAAGGGCAATGACCTGGACTGGTTCGAGTCGAATTTCATCCTGATTGGCGCGGCCATTTCGGTGATTGCCCTGGCGGTGTTCGTGATCTGGGAAATGACTGACAAGCACCCGGTGGTCAATCTGCGGCTGTTTGCCCATCGCAACTTTCGCATTGGCACCATTGTGCTGGTCTTGGGCTACGCCGGGTTCTTCGGCATCAACCTGATCCTGCCGCAGTGGCTGCAGACCCAAATGGGCTATACCGCGACCTGGGCCGGCCTGGCGGTGGCACCGATCGGTATCCTGCCGGTGCTGATGTCGCCATTTGTCGGCAAGTACGCGCACAAGTTCGACCTGCGCCTGCTGGCCGGACTGGCGTTCCTGGCGATTGGCCTGAGCTGCTTCATGCGCGCCGGGTTCACCAATGAGGTGGACTTCCAGCACGTAGCGCTGGTGCAGCTGTTCATGGGCATTGGCGTGGCGCTATTCTTCATGCCGACCCTGAGTATCCTGATGTCGGACCTGCCACCCCAGCAGATCGCCGACGGCGCCGGACTGGCGACCTTCCTGCGGACCCTGGGCGGCAGCTTCGCGGCCTCTCTGACCACCTGGATCTGGATCCGCCGGGCCGACCAGCATCACGCCTACCTGAGTGAACACCTGAGCACCTTCGACCCGGCCACCCGCGACGCCCTCAATACCCTGGGGGGCGCCGGCACCCCGGCTTACGCCCAGCTCGACCAGGTCCTGACCAGCCAGGCCTACATGCTGTCCACCGTGGACTACTTCACGCTGCTGGGCTGGGGGTTTGTCGGCTTGATCCTGCTGGTATGGCTGGCCAAACCGCCGTTTTCAGCGAAGGCCGGACCCGAAGCGAGTGGGCATTGAACGGCTTACCGCTGTAGGAGCACGGCTTGCCCACGATGAGTATCGGTATCTACACAACGTCGCACCACAGTTGTGTAGATACCTATGCCGCTATAAGGCCGGCATAGCCAGCATTTATGGTACGTGACACACCGCGCTTGCGAGGCTCAGTCGATCAGGCGCTTCTGGAAGAAGTAGCGCTTGCTCCCCGGCGGATAGTCGACAATCTGTCCGACTTCGGTGAAGCCCAGTTTGCTGTAGAACCCAGGCGCCTGGAATTCGAAGGTGTCGAGGTACATGCCGATGCAGCCTTTGTCCCGGGCCAGTTGCTCGGCCATGTGCATCAGCCGGGCGCCTATGCCCTGGCCACGTAGCTGTTCCTGCACGGACAGCAGGTCGATGAACAGCCATTGGTAAAACATTTTCCCGTAGAGCCCACCGAGGATCGCTTCGCTGTGTTCATCGCGCACCAGCAAGGCGATTTCCTGATAGTGACCGTCACCGGCATTGGCAATGTTGTGGGCGCGCAACGGGTCGAGAATGGCCTGGCGTTCTGCGGGTTGCGGGTCTTGGGTTACTTCGATGCGCACGGGCATGGTCGACGTCCTTGTGTCGGGGAAGGGGGATGCAGGCGCAGCCTAGCGTGTGGAACGGGTTGTAGGAAAGTCGCCCAGGGCGTTTTACGTGCAAAAAAAGCCCGCATGGGGGGATGCGGGCTGAATGTTCCTTGGATGTGCGTGCTGACTATAAGGGGCCAGTTGGGCGGGCAGGGTGAAGAATTTTTCATCTGCCCGACCGTTCGTCCGCCGGCCAGCACCTTGGCGGGCTGGCCCTCTCAAAGCGGTATGGCTCGTGCGTCGGCCTCTCGACCGTTCACCCGCTGGTGTCCACGACGAGAAGCGTCGGGTGTAAGTTGAGTGCGGGCTTATCGACTTCAATGGAGGTGGCTATGAGTATGCCCATGCTGAATAAAATGCACATGAACGGTTATGAACTGGTGAGTGTCAACAGTGGCCCCTGGCGGGTCTGCACGCAGCGCGACCGGATCGGCACCTTTGCCACCCGGGAAGAGGCGCTGGCATTCGCCGCCTCACTGCCGGGCTACAAACCCCGCACGGCACCGACTGCCAACCGCTAGGCACGCGCTGGCTCGCGATGGACCTCAAGCAACCCGCGGGCGTGTTCAATCCCCGCGGCGTGCTGCAGTCCATCGCGAACCGGCCAGTTGAAGCTACATCATGATTTGCGCCGGTCAGGGCCGGTCGGGTTGCCGGTGTCGAGCAGTCGGCGCTCTATCAGCACGTTCTGCAGGGCCTGACGGTCGGTGGGAGCCAGTTGATGCTGGCGTTCCTTGAGCTCCAGCAGAATCGGGTTGGACCAGGTGCGATAGGTCCGCTCGGCCTGTTGAATCGGGTTCATCTTCGTCTCCCAGACAAGATGGTGCACGAGAAGGGCTGCAGGGCATACCGCGCACAGGCTAGTCGAGAATCCCGTCACTCGCCAGGCGCGGGCGGGTCAGCCATTGCCCTTTTCATCGCCGCCCCTGAGGACTTTGCCGATGGGCGTGATCAACCCCGGTTGGTGGTTGCGCACGTTGCCCACGGCACTGTCGACCTTGAACCATTCAAAGGCCTCGGCAGGCTCCGCTTCGTGCAGCACCATCTGCTCGGCACGTTCCTTGGGCATCCCCAGGTTGAGCCATTCCCGGGCCAGTTCCGGTGACAGCACCAGCGGGCGCCGGTCATGCAGGTCGACCAGGCCGCCCACGCTGTCCGCGGTGATGATCACAAAGCCGTCATCGGCTCGCGGCTCGCGCCCGCCCGCCGGGTATTGGCCAATGGCAGCGCAAAGGATCGGCGCCCGGTCGCGGCGCCGGATCAGGTACGGCTGTTTGTTCGGACCGCCTTCGTAGACCCACTCGAACCAGTTGTCGATGGGGGTGATGGCGCGATGCGGCCAGATCGCCCGGAAGAACGCGCCGTGGGCCACTTTTTCTACCCGGGCGTTGATTGGCAAGGAGTGGTCGGTGGACCAATGGGGTCGCCATCCCCAACGCACGCGATCGGCGTGCAGGGTTTCTCCCTCGAGATGAATCAGGGCGACCTGGGTGGTCGGCGCGACGTTGTACTGCGCCAGTGCATCGTCGCCCAGGGTGTTGACCAGGGCGTTGGGCATGCCGAGGGCTGCGACAAAGTCGTGAATACCCCGGTACTGTGAAAGTCTTCCGCACATTGGAAAGCCCTCCGCTGGAGCTTTGAGCTTAGTCCAAGGGCGAGCGCAGGGTTTTGGCCTGGGTTACAGATCTCCAACAATCAATCTGTTTATCCCGCCCCCGGCGCCTTTCTACAATGGCGCACGATCTTCAGGAGATGGGCAGATGAGTGTGCGCACGCGAATGGCCACGGTGGAGGATGTCGAAAGCCTGTTCGAGATTCGCACTTCAGTGGCGCAGAACCACTTGAGCCGGGAGCAGATGGACGCGCTGGGTATAACCGCGCAAGTGTTGAATTCGGCGATCAAGGAGGGGCCTTGTGTGTGGATCGCAGAGGTCGATGAACGGCCGGTGGCGTTTTCCATGATTGACCGCGACGAAGGCGAGGTGTTTGCCATGTTTGTCCGCCCGGCCTATGAAAATAGAGGCCTGGGGCGCCTGTTGATGGCCGCCGCCGAAGCCGAACTGTTCCGGGCCCATGAGCGCATTTTCCTGGTGACCGATGGCCGTCAGGAAATCCGCGCCAATGGCTTTTATCAGCGCCTGGGCTGGACGGTGGTGGCCAGGGTGGATGCCCGGGATGTGCGTTATGAAAAACGCCGGCCACTGGCCTGACACCGGCGGGCTCATGCGGAGCGGCGCAAATGACTGGCGGTGTTGTCCAGGGCCAGGTTGACCTGAAGCCACTCAAAATCTGCACAGGGCAGGCAATGGTGCCTGGCGATTTCTTCGGCGCGCTGGGGCGAGAGCATCGGGTCAAGCCATTCGTTGGCATGGTCCGCTGCCAGCACCAGTGGCCTGCGGTGGTGAATGCGGGTTATGCGCGTGTCACCAGCGGTGGTCAGGATCACAAAGCCGCCCCCCTGGTGCGGTGCATCTCCACGATGGATGTGGGCCAGTGCGGCAAAGAACATCGGCTGACGACTTCGCAGGCGCATGAAATACAGGTGCGGGGTATGCGGCGCTTGCGCATCATCCACCCACTCGTACCAGCCATCGCTGGGCACTACGGCCCGGCCATTGGGCCAGAGCAACCTGAAATCGGTCTGCGTCGAAACGGTTTCCACCGGCATCTGCACTGAATCAGGTTGCTTGCCGCGTGCCCCAAAAGGCGCCCAACCCCAACGCACGGCATCAATATGAAGCCCGTCCTCGCAACCGTGCAGGACCTGCGCGCACTTGGCTGGCGCGACGTTGAATGGCCGCAGCGACTGGTTCTGGTAGCCGGTAGGCACCGCGCCTTTGGGGTTTAACGCTGCGATGAAGGCCGCCATGCCCTCGTGCTGAACAAAATGACCACACATAGTTCACCTGCCCGTCGGATGCTAGCTGCCCGAAGTAGACCCGCTGTTTTCCCGATCTTGACCGGGTAGTGGGTCATAACGATTACAGTCACTGCAAATCCAGGGCCAATCTTCACCAGTGGGGTAAGTTAGGTGCAACGCACCTCTGTAGGAGCGCGGCTTGCCCGCGATGGCAGACGAAGGTTCGCCATCGCGGGCAAGCCTTGCTCCTACAAGCCCCGTCTTATTTAGACCCCGCACCGATCTGCCAGACGTACGGCGGTTCGGTGCCGTTGATTTCCCAGTCGCCGATGATCCGTTCCTTGTAGATCAGCGGGTTGTGCGAGGCGGCGGTGCGCGCGTTGCGCCAGTGTCGATCGAAGGCCTTGGTGGTGCTGGTGGCCGAGGCGCTGAGGGCGTTGAACAGGTCGCTGGTGGCGCGCAGCACCAGGTCGGCGATGACCACCTGGGCCTGGGCCGACTCCAGTTCGGCGGCGATGTTGGCGGCGCGTTCAGCGACCGGGTCCTGGGCGAAGCGGCTTTCATACGCCAACTGCAAGGCCGTCGCCGCGCGCAGGGTGGTGGCGTGGGCGGCGTAGACCTGCGCCGAAGCCTTGCCCAGCACTTGCTGCACCTGGACATCCTGACTGACGTGGCTGGCGTTGCCGGTGCTGAAGACGCGTTTGCGGGTGCGCACTTCTTCGCTGATATCGAGCACGGCGGCGCGCCCGGCACCGGTCTGGACCGCCAGCAGCACCAGTTGATAAAAGGCCGTCTGGTATTTGAAGCGGGTGGCGAAGTCCAACAGATTCTCGGGCTCCACCACTGCGTTGACGAACACTGAGGTGCCGCTGCCGGTGGTGCGTTGGCCAAAACCGTCCCAATCGTCGCTCTGGCTGATGCCCGGCTGTTGCACACGCACGGCGGCGATCACGTCGGCACCGTTGTCATCGCGCTGGGCGTAGAGGTCGATCCAGTCGGCAAAGATGCTGCCGGTGCTGTAGTACTTGGTGCCGCTGACCACCCACTGCTCACCCAGGCGCGAGACGCGGGTGCCGACCTCGCCGATCTTCACGCTGCCGACTTCGGTCCAGGCGTTGCCGACCAGCTCACCCTGGACAAAACGTTCGAACCAGAGGTCCTGCGGCGTGTCGGCCTGGGCGTTGAGGCGGTCCTCGACAAACGCGAAGTGCCCGCGCAACGCCTGGGGCAGGTTGGAGTCGGCGGCGGCCAGCTCGATCAGCAGTTCGAACAATTGCGGCAGGGTCGCCCCCGCGCCACCGTACTGCACGGGTACGCGCACGGCACCAAAGCCGGCTTCCTTGAGCCACTGCACAGGCTCAAAGGGCAGGCTGCGACTGTGCTCGCGCTGCAGGGCGCCGGCAGCGATGCGCGCGAAGATCGGTCGGAAGCGCTCGGCCAGGGCCTGGTAGTCGGCGCCACTGGCAAGGGGCAGGTGCTGCTGCTGGATGGTCATGGGGCAGTTCCTTAATCGAAGGCAAGAGAAGCAACAACGCAGTGCAGCTGTTGCGTCCTGCTGCCAGTGCACAGGTCGTGCCTGGCGTGGCAAACCCCGCGATAACAGGGGATTCGGCGGGATTTGCGCTGCTCACGGCTGTCGCCTGGCGGGCAACTTGCTGAAGTGCTGACCGCCCGGCAACAACGACCAGGGCGCATCGCGGCGCAGGGCTTCGCACGCCAGTGTTGTGCGCGCAACAGTTGATCAACAGCCTGTGCGCTGGGCGACACTTGGCTTTCGCAGAAAATACACATAACTATTTGATTAATAATGGTTAATTAAGGTGGCACGGTTGCTGCTCTAGTCCTGTTGCAGGTGCCGCGGTGGCCTCTGCCAGCAGGAGTACATGCAATGAGCCACGACAACATCAAATTTGCCTACTGGGTGCCCAATGTCAGCGGCGGGCTGGTGGTCAGCAAGATCGAACAGCGCACCAGTTGGGATATCGACTACAACCGCAAGCTGGCGCAGATCGCCGAACGGGCCGGCTTCGAATACGCCTTGTCGCAGATCCGCTTCACCGCCGGTTATGGCGCAGAAAACCAGCACGAATCGGTGACCATCAGCCACGCGCTGTTGGCCGCTACCGAAAAGCTCAAGGTCATCGCCGCGATCCTGCCGGGTCCCTGGAGTCCGGTGTTGGCGGCCAAACAGTTGGCGACTATCGACCAGTTCACCAATGGCCGGGTGGCGGTCAATATTGTCTCGGGCTGGTTCAAGGGCGAGTTCCGCGCGATCGGCGAGCCGTGGCTGGACCATGATGAGCGCTATCGTCGTTCCGAAGAGTTCATCCGGGCGCTGAAGGGCATCTGGACCCAGGACAACTTCAGTTTTCACGGTGATTTCTACCGCTTCCACAACTACACGCTCAAACCCAAGCCGTTGCAGCAACCGCACCCGGAAATTTTCCAGGGGGGCAGCTCACGCGCGGCGCGGGACATGGCTTCGCGTGTCTCCGACTGGTACTTCACCAACGGCAACACGGTGGAAGGGATCAAGGCCCAGGTCGACGATATCCGCGCGAAGGCGGCGATCAATGGCCACTCGGTGAAAATCGGCGTGAATGCCTTTGTCATCGCCCGTGAAACCGAAGCGCAGGCGCGCGCGGTATTGCAGGAAATCATCGCCAAGGCCGACCCGGAAGCGGTCAACGGTTTTGGTGGCGAGGCGAAAAATGCCGGTGCCTCCAGCCCCGAAGGCGAGGGTAACTGGGCCAAGTCGACCTTCGAAGACCTGGTGCAGTACAACGATGGCTTCAAGACCAATCTGATCGGTACGCCACAGCAGATTGCCGAGCGGATCGTCGCCCTCAAGGCCGTGGGCGTGGACCTGGTGCTCAGTGGTTTCCTGCACTTTCACGAAGAGGTGGAGTACTTCGGTCGCAAGGTGTTGCCGCTGGTGCGTGAGCTGGAGCGCGAGGCGCTCGCGCCCCAGGCCGCGGCATTGGCGTAAAGGACACCAGAGTCGGCATTGTTTTGCCCGAATGAGCGCGGTGGCCTGGCTCAGATCGACAGGTTGGCAACTTTCACCGCCTGGCCATCCTGGGTCGGGCGGCGCTTGTTGACCACCAACTCACCGACCTTGATCAGCATGGCTCGGGTGATGTTGCGACTCAGGCCCAGCAGGCTCGCGGTGTGCACCTGGTTGTAGTGGCTGAACTGATAGGCCGCGCGCAGCAACGCGTGCTCGACCCGCTCGTGAAGGGCGCCGCTTTCTTCCTCGAACAGGCGCTGGAAGGCTTGCTGCAACAAAGCGTCGGCGCTGTCGTCGGTGGCGCTGCTGCTGGCGTCCTGGCGCTCGATACGCAAGTTGGACAGGTGCAGGTCGTGGACGCGGATCAGGTGATTGCGGCAGATCAGCAGGGTGTGGTGAATGACGTTTTCCAGCTCGCGGATATTGCCCGGCCAGGAGTAGCCCACCAGCTTCTGCTCGGCCTCGCTGTCCAGCGCCACTTCGCCGTAGCCCAGGCGGCGGCTGTATTCGGCGATGAAGTGCCGGATCAGCGGCAGAATATCCCCGGGCCGCTCGCGCAGTGGACTCAGCTCCAGGCTGACCACGTTCAGCCGGTAGTACAGGTCCTCGCGAAAGTGTCCGGCGTTGATGGCTTTTTCCAGCTGCACGTTGGTTGCCGCCAGCACCCGCACATCGATCGGAATGCTTTTACGCGAACCCAGGCGCACCACTTCACGCTCCTGCAGCACCCGCAGCAACTTGACCTGGATCGGCATCGGCAAATCGCCGATCTCGTCGAGGAACAGGGTGCCGCCGTTGGCCTCCTCGAACCAGCCGGCCTTGGCGCTGAGGGCACCGGTGAAGGCGCCTTTTTCATGACCGAACAGTTCGGCCTCCACCAGGCTTTCGGAGAACGCGCCGCAGTTGACCGCGATAAACGGCTTGTTGCGCCGGGCGCTGAGGTTGTGCAGGTGACGGGCCACCAGTTCCTTGCCGGTCCCGGTTTCGCCGATGATCAACACGCTGGCATCACTGGGGGCGACTTGTTGCAGGTGCGCCAGCAGTGCCTGTGATTTGGGGTCTTCGAACACTTGCGCGGTGGCGCGTATCGAGGTGGCCAGGGCAGGAGAGGGCGGCAGCGTGAGTAGTTGCATGGTCGGGCCTATGAGTAAAAGGTCGGAGTGGGCAGGGCCGTGTTGAGCGCCCAGTCACCCAGTTCGTGGAGCTTGTAGTCCACGGGGTCGTGCAGGGTCTGGGTGCGCAGGTTGCGCCAATGCCGGTCCAGGCGCAGCGCGGCGTGGGTGGCACGGGCGCCGGTGACTTCGAACAGGCGGCTAGCCAGGTCCAGGCCAGTGCGGGTGGCGGCGACCTTGGCCGTAGCGATGGCCAGCGCCAGTTGGCCACGCTCCTCGGCGTCGAGCCGTTGTTCTTTGCTCCAGGCCTGGTCGAGCAAGGCGTTGGCGCGCTCGGTGAGCAGGCGCACGCTCTGGAGCCCGACCCAGAACTCGCCGTAATGGCGCAGCACATAGGGGTCCTGGTTGGCCTGCTCGACGCTGGCCTTGAACCAGGGGCGGGTTTCCTTGAGGGTGTAGTTGCGCGCCTCTTCGAAGGCACCTTCGGCGATGCCGAGGAAGATATTGGTGAAGGTCAGTTGGGCAATCAGCGGGCGCAGGCAGGCAAAGGGTGTGCTCAGCGGCCCGGGATCGAGCAGCAGTTCGTTTTCTTCCACGCGCACCCGTTCAAAGGTGGCGCTGCCGCTGTCGGTCTGGCGTTGGCCGATGTTGTCCCAGTCACCATGCAAGGTGATACCGGTGCGATGACTGGGGATGGCGGCGATCAACAGCTTGCCGTGGGTGGACTCATGCAGCGCCGAGGCAATCAGCATTTCCGAATCGGCGGAGCCGGAGCAGAAACTCTTGCGCCCGGAGAACTCGCGGTAGCCGGCAAACTGTTTGGACAGGGTGCGGGTGTCCAGCGGGTTCAGGGCATTGCCCCAGAACCAGTTGTTGCGCGCGGTCTGCTCGAACCACGGCTGCCATTGTTCGGGCCGGGAAAACAGGCGCACCGTGGCCAGCATCAGGTGTTGGAAGCCGAATACATGGGCGATCGAACTGTCGACCCTGGCGAACTCGCGGACCACCTCCAGGGTGTCGCTCCAACTGGCGCCCAGGCCGCCGTACTGCGGGTCGATTTTCATCGCCAGCAGGCCGCTGCGGCGCAACGCATCGCGCTCGGCCTTCGGTGTGCCACCCACTTGGTCGCGTTCGGCGGCGGTGCGGGAAAACTCGGCCGCGAGGGTGCGGGCGATCTGCAGCGGGGTTTGCAGTCGAGATCGATTGATGGCGGTCACGAGCGGCTCCTCAGGCTGTCTTGCGCAGGTCGGCGGCATGGGCGCTGAACAGCGGCGCAGCCCGTTCCACGGCCAGGCGGATGCGGGTGTTCAGCGCTTCACTGGTGATCTGGTAGTCACTGAAATCAGCCTGCGAGGCATACACGCCCAAGGGCAGGGTCACGGACTGGAAGAAGCTGAACAGCGGGCGTAACTGGTGATCGATTACCAGCGCATGCCGATCGCTGCCACCCGTGGCCGCCAGCAATACCGGGGTGTCGATCAGTGCATCGTGGCCAATCAGGTCGAACAGGTGCTTGAACTGGCCCGGGTACGAACCACGGTAGACCGGCGCCGCCACCACCAGCAGGTCCGCCGATTCGATGGCTTGCAACTCGAACTCGACGGTTTCCGGCAGCTCCTGACGGGACAGGGCGCTGCCCAGCGGACGGACAATGTCGCCCAGTTCGATGATGCGGCTGTCGATGGGCAGGTAGCGAGCCAGCTCCGCAACAATGGCCTGGACCAGCACCAGAGTGCGCGAAGGGCGAAAGGTACCACCGGAAACGGCGACGACTTTTAGTGGGGTGCTCATGGGCTGTGTTCCTGTGCGAGTAGGGGATGTACAGCCGTCAGAGCAAGAGTCGTTCCATGGTTTGAATAATCATATAAATCAAACGCTTATGGTGTTTTTACAGGGCAACTGCTGTTGCTTGGGCAGCGAACTGTTGGGCGACTGTTGCCCTGGCAACAGCGGGGATCGCTGTTGCTGGGACAACATTGCGCAGCTCGTGAGGGGAATGTAGATGATCTAAAAAACACTCAATAAATACTTTTTAGTTATTAGCTTAAAGCCCGCATTGGCCCTTTTCGGACCGCGATTGATCGAGTACGGGCTGATCCTGGGGAATCTCAATGAAGCACTCTGCGACTCTCGCCAATCCTTATTCGATCCAGGGCTCGGTTCAGCGCGTCCAATGCATCCAGAAGGGCTTTCGCCTCAGCCTCCCTGCCATCGCCCCAAAGACGTTCGGCCATTTTGTTCAGGGCCTGGATAGATCGCTCAATGTCGGCAGCGGTTGTTGTCACTTTGCTTTCCGGTGGTTTGTTTGGCATTCAGGAACCCTTGCAGGGCATCGCGTTGCAGCAGATCGCGTCGGACTGTCCAGCTCAATACGTCAGCCAAAAAGGGCACGCTGCCATTGCTGCTCACCGATGATGGCGATAGGGGAGCCGGCCTCTCTGAGTTCGACCGCTTTGATTATCTTTGTCCCATAGGTGCTATGGCGCCACTGGTCATTGCCAATACTGCCAACCACCAGGTAATGAATTTTCTTGCTGACCCCGCCGCCAATAATGCCGCCACGCTCCTCCACCAGGACCTGGCAGTCTTTACGCGGTCCATAGGCCATGATTCCGGTGAAAACAAACAAATTGCCGTCCCAAGTGATAGCGGGTTCAGGGTGATTGAAGGGGAGGTCATTGGGCGGGGTGAAGGTGTGATCGCCAGCCTTGGGTTTTTCGCTGCTCAGGCCAGAAAACCCTTGCAGCAGACCGATTAGCTCAAGGGATTCATCTGCATCCAGCACCCCGTCCAGGAGCATATTGGCGAGGCGTGAATAAAGCAGGTTGATGACCGGATCATCAAGGTGGGCCAGATTCGTTTCCAGCCAATCCCTGAGGAACAGCCCTTCGGCGGTCGATACGACGCCGTCGGCGGCGAGGCCTGCTGCCAAGCCAACGAGTGCATCCGCTGAACGCCTGTCGATCCGCGAGCGATGGAAGTACTTGCTTCGCTCGAATTCGCCGTGAATGTCGGTCATCTGAATTCCTTGTCGTGATGTGGTGCAGCGAGAGCTTTAAGTATCCACCGCGCCAGATGGCTGCATCAACCCGGCCGGATTTGTTTCTAATAGCATGTTACGCGCTTCAGTTTGTTGTCATGAATCAGGGCGATTGGGATGGGTGTTCGATTGGCAGGACGCCAGGGAGATGACCGGGAATCAACGATGATTTCTGGCTGTTCCATCAGGGAAAATCAGCGCAGGGGTGACAGGAAAGCCAAACCCCAGAAACGACAAAGCCCTGAAAAATCAGGGCTTTGTCGTATAAATGTGGCGGAAGCGTAGAGATTCGAACTCTAGGATAGTTGCCCATCGACGGTTTTCAAGACCGTTGCCTTAAACCACTCGGCCACGCTTCCAAACTGCTTTGCGGGCGCCATAATACCCGAATGAAACACACTGTCAAACTCTCTGCATAGCTAGTTACAGAGCGTCTGTTATGATCTTTGCGACTGAACGTTTCAAACCTACAGGAGTGTCGCCATGCGCGAACAGGATTACGCAGTTAATAACAGCGTGCAGGCTGAGCAGCTAGAGGTTAGCCGCGTCCTGCGCAACACGTACGGCTTGCTCGCCCTTACCCTGGCCTTCAGCGGTGTGATGGCGTTCGTGGCGCAGCAGATGCGGGTCGGTTATCCGAACATCTTTGTGGTGCTGATCGGCTTCTATGGCCTGTTCTTCCTCACCAACAAACTTCGTGATTCGGCCTGGGGCCTGGTGTCGGCTTTTGCCCTGACCGGTTTCATGGGCTTTCTGCTCGGCCCGATCCTTAACCGTTACCTGGGCATGCAGGGCGGCGCTGAAGTGGTCAGCTCGGCCTTCGCCATGACTGCGCTGGTGTTCGGCGGCCTGTCGGCCTATGTGCTGATTACCCGCAAGGACATGAGCTTCCTCGGTGGTTTCATCACAGCAGGTTTCTTCGTCCTGCTGGGCGCGGTGCTGGCGAGCATGTTCTTCCAGATCAGCGGCCTGCAACTGGCGATCAGCGCTGGCTTCGTGCTGTTCTCCTCGGTCTGCATCCTGTTCCAGACCAGCGCCATCATCCATGGCGGCGAGCGTAACTACATCATGGCGACCATCAGCCTGTATGTATCGATCTACAACCTGTTCGTCAGCTTGTTGCAGCTGTTCGGCATCATGAGCCGCGATGATTGATCGGCGCTCCTGATACTAAAAAACCCGCTTCGGCGGGTTTTTTTTGCCTGGCATTCGGCCGGGCTTCACTCGGTGACGATGATGCTGCCGTCAGCCTGTTGCCGGTAGATGGTGTATGGCAGCAGGGCGGTGTCCAGCACGCCGGAAATCAGCGCATCGATCAACACTATGATGGTGCCGTTGTCGTGTTTTTGCGCGTCGATGCCTTCCTTCAGCGGTGCGTAGAGAGTGCAGAAGTCATAAGTCACCCCGCTGTAGATTCGGGGTACGGCGCCGCAGTAGCTTTTCTGTTCCTTGAGGCTGGCTGCCGCCGCTTCGTCGCTGCGCACCACCGTCTGTACCGTTCCGCAGCCTGACAGCAGCATCGTTGCCAGGAGCACGCCGTGAATTTTCATGCCGCCAATCCTTCGCCGGAAAAATTGCACTCTACGCCGTTGTGCGTCGGACCACACTCACGCCATCGGCGGCAGGCGGCGTTTGACCGGGGTTTTCTTGACGATCGCGGTGTTGGTCTCGGCGTAGCTGTTGAGGCGGTCGAGCAGGGTGTCGAGCTGTTCCATCGAGCGCACGTGCAGGCGCGCGATGAAGCAGTCGTCGCCGGTGACCTTGTCACATTCGGTGAACTCGGGGATGGCCTGGATCTGTCGTTCGACATGCTGCAACTGGCCGGGCAGTGGGCGGATGCGCACGATGGCTTGCAACTGGTAGCCAAAACTCTTGGGGTCGATTTCGACGGTGTAGCCGGTGAGTACGCCGCGCTCTTCGAGGCGGCGCAGGCGCTCGGCGACGCTGGGTGAGGACAGGCCGCTGATCTGCGCCAGGGCCTTGAGCGAGCGCCGGGAGTCCTGCATCAGGGCGCTGATCAGCAGTTGATCAATGTCGTCAGTCATCTGAAGCCTCTTAGGCAATAACTCAAAATTGCCTTGATAAAAAAGGTGAATACGCAGTTTAGCCTGCATTTGGCCATGGAGGCGGCAGATACCTCAGCGCCATACTTTGCGCTCACAACGAGGAACCTGATCATGGACAACACCCTTCGCCGCGGCTCGCTGGAAATGACCGCCGCCATGCTGATTTCCGGAACCATCGGCTGGTTCGTGCTGGTCAGCGGCCAGCCGGTACTGGATGTGGTGTTCTGGCGCTGCGTGTTCGGCGCCGCGACCCTGTTGCTGATTTGCGCGATGTTCGGTTTTTTGCGTCCGGGCCTGCTGAGTCGCACCACCTTCCTGTTGGCCGTACTCAGCGGGGTGGCGATTGTCGGTAACTGGGTGCTGCTGTTTGCTTCCTACTCGCGGGCTTCGATTGCCATCGGCACCGCGGTGTACAACGTGCAGCCGTTCATGCTGGTGGGGCTGGCGGTGTTGTTTCTCGGCGAGAAGATCAGCCTGCAAAAGCTGTCCTGGCTGGGGCTGGCGTTTCTCGGGATGCTGGCGATCGTCAGTGCCCATGGCGAGCAGGGCGCGGGCGGCGATCAGTACCTGCTGGGGATTGCCCTGGCGTTGGGCGCGGCGCTGCTGTACGCCTTTGCTGCGCTGATCATCAAGCGCCTGACCGGCACGCCGCCGCACTTGATTGCGCTGATCCAGGTCTGCACCGGCGTGCTGTTGCTGGCGCCCTGGGCCAATTGGTCGGCGTTGCCACAACACTCGACGGCCTGGGCCAGCCTGCTGACCCTGGGCATTGTCCACACCGGGGTGATGTACGTGCTGTTGTACGGCGCGATCCAGAAGCTGCCGACCGCGTTGACCGGAGCGCTGTCGTTCATCTACCCGATCGCTGCCATTCTGGTCGACTGGCTGGCTTTTGGTCATCGCCTGGAGCTGCTGCAATGGATCGGAGTGGCGGCGATTCTGCTGGCGGCTGCCGGCATGCAACAAGGTTGGGGCAGCGCCACTCGCAAAGCCGTGACCTCCTGAGCGCTTCTCAGATCTTCCAGTGGGGTGCCGACTTGACCAGGCGCTGGCGCATCTCGTTGAGGTTGTTTGCCAGTTGCCGGGTCAACAACCGGTAGCCGTCCAGAGCGCTGTACACCGGCGCCTCCATCGCGTTTTGCAGCAGCGGCTCACTGCTGTTGCGTTCAAGGCGCTCGGTGGCGCCCGATTGCAGGGCGCGCGCCATGCCGATCAGCAGGCGGCGAATCTCGCGATGCTCGGCTTTGAGCGCCAGTTGCATCTGCGCCATGGCGTGTTCATCGCGGGTGTCGGGGCGGGTGTTGGCGAGGATTTCCAGGGTGCTGATGCACAGCCGCAAGTTGCGTTGCAGGGCGTCCAGTTCGGTCATGGAGATGCGTACTTCCTTGGACACCGAGGGCATCAGCGAGCGCAGTTGCACCATCACGCCGTTCAAGCGCCCGAGGAGTTTGAGGTAGTGGTCGTCGGTTACCGACTGCCCGCTGATGATCCGGCTGTAGATGCTTGCGCAGTCACTCAGTGCCCCAGCCAGTTTGTAACGCCAGGAGTACACCGCATACAGCGGCAGGGCGAAGGAAAATGCCAGGGCCAGGACGATGCCGATGAGGATATCCACGGTACGCCACAGTCCATCGGTGACATGGTTGTCGCCGTGGCCGGCGACGATGAACACGGTGATCGCCGACAGCAGCGCGGTATAACCGCCCTTGCCAATGGCGTGGTAGGAGAAGAAGCCGCAGACCACCGACATGCCGAAGTAGGTCAGCCACGGCAGGCCAAGCCAGGCCTGCTGTAGCACCAGCAGCAACCCCACGGCGGCCCCGATCAATGTGCCATAGGCGCGCTCGGCGGCTTTTTTACCGATGTTGCCGTGGTGTTGCAGGCCACCGATCACCACCAGCATGGTGACGGACGCCCATTCGCCATGGGGCAGGTTGATCCCCGTGGTCAGCAGGATGGTCGCCAGCAGGCCCAGCGAGACCCGGATGGCGTGGATCACCCGGGCGTTGCGGTAGCGCCGGTACGGGTCCAGCAAGGGCCGTAGCAGGCGCCGCAACAAGGGTGGCAGGCGCAGTGAGCGAAAGGCGGTCATCGGGTTGCCGGGGTGTCCTTGAGTCGTGTGCTAGAAAATGTAGTCGGTCGTCAGGAAGCTCGACTCCCGTCCGCGGATGATGTCGCTGATCAAGGTTTTGTTGCTCTCCTGGAACTTGGTCGCCACCAGGGTACGAATCGAGAACGTACGCAAGGCGTCGTGTACCGACAGCGTGCCTTCAGCCGAATTCTTCCTTCCGTTGAACGGGAAGGTGTCCGGGCCACGCTGGCACTGGGCGTTGATGTTAATGCGGCCGACCTGATTGGCAAAGGTGTCCACCAGGCGTCCCACTTCGGCGGCGTTGGTGCCGAATACGCTCAGCTGTTGACCGAAGTCTGACTCCAGGACGTAGTCGATCACCGTATCCAGATCACGATAAGGCACGATAGGCACCACCGGGCCGAACTGCTCTTCCTGATAGACGCGCATGTCGGTGGTCACCGGGTACAGCACCGCCGGGTAGAAGAACGAACCACGGGCCTGGCCGCCGTTGGCGTTGATCACCTTGGCGCCTTTGCGTACGGCGTCATCCACCAGGCCGTGCAGGTAGTCGACCTTGCCCGACTCCGGCAGTGGCGTCAGTGCCACGCCGTTTTCCCATGGCATGCCGGGCTTGAGGGTGGCGAGCTTGTGGTTGAATTTCTCGATGAAGCGGTCGACCACCTCTTCATGCACAAACAGGATTTTCAACGCGGTGCAGCGCTGGCCGTTGAACGACAGCGAGCCGGTGACGGCTTCGTTGACCGCGTTGTCCAGATCAACCTCGGGCAGCACGATGCCAGGGTTCTTGGCATCCAGCCCCAGGGCGGCACGCAAGCGGTGGGGCTTGGGGTGCAGCTTCTTCAGGTCGCTGGCAGCCTTGTTGGTGCCGATAAAGGCAAAGATGTCGATCTTGCCGCTGGCCATCAGCGCGCTGACGGTCTCGCGGCCACTGCCGTAGATCACGTTGATCACCCCGGCCGGGAAGCTGTCGCGGAAGGCTTCCAGCAGCGGGCGAATCAGCAGCACTCCCAGCTTGGCGGGCTTGAACACCACGGTATTGCCCATGATCAACGCCGGGATCAGGGTGGTGAAGGTCTCGTTGAGCGGGTAGTTGTAAGGCCCCATGCACAGGGCGACGCCCAGAGGTACGCGGCGGATCTGGCCGAGGGTGTCCTGCTCCAGTTCAAAGCGGCTGGAGCGACGGTCCAGCTCCTTGAGGGCGTTGATGGTGTCGACGATGTAGTCGCAGGTGCGGTCGAACTCTTTTTCCGAGTCCTTGAGGTTCTTGCCGATTTCCCACATCAACAGCTTGACCACGGCCGCGCGCTGTTCGCGCATGCGCCCCAGGAACGCCTCCACATGCTGGATCCGCTCGGCCACGCGCATCGTCGGCCAACTGCCCTGGCCCCGGTCGTAGGCGCGCACGGCGGCGTCGAGGGCGGTGAGGGCGGTTTCGGCATCGAGCAGCGGGGTGCTGCCGAGAATGACTTGTTCGTCGACCCCGTCGACGTCCAGGTACACCGGGCTGCGAACCACCGCCAGTGGGCCGTCCCACGTGCGCAGGGTGCCCTCCACCAGGTACTCGCGTTGCTCGATCGGTTCACCTGGGCGGTACGGCTCGGGGATGTCGGCGAGAGCAGGAAACAGTGTGCTGAGAATGTTTTGTGTGCTCATGAAACTACCCCGTACTGGATGTGGGCACGCTGGCTGAGGACCTGGGGTCGGCAGACGGCGTGCAGGCAAAATATCGCTCTATGGGTTATACGCCTAGCAAGCTGCTGGTGATCAATCCACTTCGTGCGCACTCGAACGCAGGCTTCGCCAGCTGCTACAAGGTCGGCTACCTCCCCGCTAAAGTGCATTCTAGAGCGGTTTGGCTGTAAACGTCTGGCCCAAGAGTAGTCGATTTGGCGCGCTGCGGGTGTAACAAACCGTCACGCCTTGGTCGGAGGCAGCTCGACGCGCATGGCCTCGAAAGCCCCCTTGTTGACCCCCAATGCCCTCAACCCCAGGCAGCGACTGCCTTAGTGTTCAGTGGCCGGTCTTTACAACAAAAAATGCGCCAGGCCGCGGCGCAGAACAAGTGAGGAAACTTATGTGGGCACTGATTCGAGCCGAGTGGCGGTTTTCCTGGCGTGGGGCGGCGCTGGTGCTGGTGCTCGGGGGGCTGGGTGGCTGCGGCGAGGAGCCAAAGAGCGCACCTGATCGCGTGGCCGCAGCCGCGAGCATGCCCGCCGATGCCGGGTTGGCGCGCACCTACGACACCAGTTGCAAGTTGTGCCACGCCAACCCGGCCTCGGGCGCGCCGCTGACCGGCGACCAGGTAGCGTGGCAGCCGCGCCTGCAACAAGGCGTGGACAGCCTGCTGGATCACACCATCAACGGCCACAACGGCATGCCCCCGATGGGCATGTGCATGCAATGCAGCGAAGCCGATTTCCTGGCGCTGATCAGCTTCATGTCCGGCCAACACCTCCAATAAAAAGCACAAGGTGGGATTGATGACGATGGACCTCACACGACGCCAGCTTTTGCAGCGGGCCAGCCTGGTCGGCGCCCTGACGGCCTTGAGCAGCAACCCGGTGCTGGCACAGTTGGTGCGCGCGCCACGCCTGATTCCCTGGCGCAACTGGTCGGGTGCCCAGAGCTGCCTGCCCGAGGCTCGCCTGGCGCCGAAGGATCTGGATGAACTGGTGCAGGTGATCGGCCGCGCCCCGGGCAAGATTCGCCCGGTGGGTTCGGCGCACTCGTTCAGCGCCCTGGTGCCCACCGATGGCACCTTGTTGTCGCTGAGCAACTTCAGCGGCCTGCTCAATCATGATCCACAGACCCTGCAGGCCGAATTTGGCGCCGGCACGCCGATGTCGCGCATGGGCCTGGCCTTGAAGGAAGTCGGCCAGGGCCTGAGCAACATGGCCGATATCGACTACCAGACCCTGGCAGGTGCGATCTCCACCTCGACCCATGGCACCGGCAAACAGTTTCCCTCCTATTCCGCCTACGTCGCCGGTTTGCAACTGGTCACGGCCACGGGGGAGGTGCTTGACTGCGACAGCAGCCACAACCCGCAGGTATTCAACGCGGCGCGGGTGTCGCTGGGGGCATTGGGGGTGGTCAGCAAGATCCGCATGCAGAATCGCCCCGCCTACCGCCTGCGCGAACACCAGTGGATCGCCAAGACTGAAGAACTGCTGGAGGACGTGGAAAAACACACCCGCGACAACCAGCACTGGGAAATGCTGGTGGTCACCCATTCGGACTACGCCTTGTCGATGGCCCTCAACGAAACCACCGATCCTGTGACCCCGCCGATCAGTGCCGAGGAGGAGGGGGGCAATGAATTCGTCAACCTCATCGAGAAGTTCGACAAGTACGTCAGTGATTTCCCTGATGCCCGTCGTACCTTGCTCAATAGTCTGCGGCACATTGCCAATTTTGATGATCGGGTCGGTGACTCCTTCGACATCTATGCCAATGTGCGCACGGTACGTTTCAACGAAATGGAGTACTCGGTGCCGGCCGAACATGGCCCGGCCTGCCTGCGCGAGATCATCAAACTGATCACGGACAAGGACCTGCGCACCTGGTTTCCCATCGAGTACCGCTACGTCAAAGCGGATGACATCCCTCTGAGCATGTTCGAGGGGCGCGACAGTTGTTCGATCTCGGTGCATCAGCATTACCAGATGGACCATCACAACTTCTTCGCGGCCATCGAGCCGATTTTCTGGAAGTACGCCGGCCGCCCGCATTGGGGCAAGTTGCACAGTTTGAACGCGCGTAACCTGCAAGCGCTGTACCCGCGCTGGCAGGAGTTTCGTGAGGTTCGCGATGCGTTAGACCCTGGCGGCAAGTTCCTCAACGCGCATTTGTCATCGATCCTGGGAGTCAGTGGATGAGCATCGATCGACGCAATTTCCTCGCTGGGGCCGCAGGGCTTGGCGTGTTGCTGTTGGGCGTGGGTGTGTTGCTGCGCCCCGGCGACCGGGGCAGCGCCTATTCCGAGTACTTCAGGGCCCTGAATCAGCAGTTGAAGGAGCACGGCCCGATGCGCCCGGTGCTGCTGATCGATCTGGATCGCCTGGACCACAACATCGATGTGGTGATGCAGTCGGTCAAGCGCGGTGGCAAGCACCTGCGCCTCGTGGAGAAATCCCTGCCGTCACCGGGGCTGTTGGCCTACATCTGCAAGCGCGCGGGAACCCAGCGACTGATGTCGTTTCATCAGCCGTTTCTCAATCATGATGCACTGGTTTTCCCCGAGTCCGACATCCTCTTGGGCAAGCCGCTGCCGGTGCGTTCGGCCGAGCTGTTCTATCAAGCCCACAAAGGCGCGTTCGATCCGGCGCGGCAGTTGCAATGGTTGCTCGATACTCCGGAGCATCTGCAACAGTACCTGGCATTGGCCCGGGGATTGGGTACCCAATTGCGGGTGAACATCGAGCTGGATGTCGGCCTGCATCGCGGCGGCGTGGCAGACACGGCCACCCTGGGGCAGATGCTGGGGCTGATCCGTGCCAACGCGCAGCACCTGCAGTTTGCCGGGTTCATGGGCTACGACCCCTTTGTCGGCATGGGGGTGCCGGGCATCCTCGGCAGTGCCGATGAGCTGTTTGCCAAGGTCATGACTCAGTACAACGGCTACGTCGACTTCACTCGGCAACAGTTTGCCGACCTCTGGCGCCCGGACCTGACGCTCAATACCGCGGGCAGTCCCAGCTATCGCATGCATCAGCAGGAGTCGCTGAGCAGCGAGGTGTCGGTGGGTACGGCGATGCTCAAGCCGACCCATTACGATTTGCCCTCGCTGGTCGAGCACGTGCCGGCGACCTGGATCGCGACCCCGGTGTTGAAGCGTACGGGGGCGGTGCAGATTCCCGCACTGGACGGCAAGTCCAGGCTGTTGTCGTGGTGGGACATCAACCAGCGTGAGACCTACTTCATCTATGGCGGTAACTGGATGGCCGAGTTCGAATCGCCGGCCGGGTTGCAGAGCAACGGGCTGTACGGGCGCAGTTCAAATCAGGAAATGGTCAATGGCTCGCAGGCGGTGGGCCTGGCAGTAGATGACCAGGTGTTCCTGCGACCAACCCAGACCGAGTCGGTGTTGCTGCAGTTTGGCGATTTGCTGGCGGTGCGTGGCGGCAAGATCGTCGAGACTTGGCCGGTATATTCCTGAACGCCTGGGCGCAGCTATAAAGCCGCGCCCGTAGGGTGGGATCAGAAGTCGAACTTATCGCGCAGGCCGTAGTACCACGCACCCAGTGCGGCGAACGGGGTGCGCAGCAACTGGCCGCCGGGGAAGGGGTAGTGCGGCAGGTCGGCGAAGGCATCGAACCGCTCGGCCTGGCCACGCAAGGCCTCGGCCAGCACTTTGCCGGCCAGGTGGGTGTAGGTGACGCCGTGGCCGCTGCAGCCTTGGGAGTAGTAGATGTTGTCGCCCAGGCGCCCGACCTGAGGTAAGCGTGACAAGGTCAGGAGGAAATTACCGGTCCAGGCGTAGTCAATCTTTACGTCCTTGAGTTGGGGGAAGGCCTTGAGCATTTTCGGCCGGATGATCGCCTCGATGTTCGCCGGATCCCGCGCGCCATAGACCACGCCGCCACCGAAAATCAGGCGCTTGTCCCCCGTGAGGCGGTAGTAGTCGAGCAGGTAGTTGCAGTCTTCGACGCAGTAGTCCTGGGGCAGCAGGCTGTTGGCCAGGGCTTCGCCCAAGGGTTCGGTGGTGATCACTTGGGTGCCGCAGGGCATCGATTTGGCGGCGAGCTCCGGGACCAGGTTGCCCAGGTAGGCATTGCCGGCAACGATGATGAACTTGGCTCGCACCTTGCCCGTCGGCGTGTGCACTACCGGGTTGGCACCGCGCTCGATACGCACCGCCGGCGATTGCTCATAAATCGAGCCGCCCAGGGATTCGACGGCAGCGGCTTCGCCCAGCGCCAGGTTGAGCGGGTGGATGTGGCCGCCGCTCATGTCGAGCATGCCGCCCACATACTGCTCGCAGGCCACGACTTCGCGGATGCGGGTCTTGTCGAGCAGTTCGAGCTGGCTGTGGCCGTAGCGCTCCCACAAACGTTTCTGCGCCTCCAGGTGACCCATCTGTTTGCCGGTGATGGCGGCAAACACACCGCCATCCTTGAGGTCGCACTGGATCTGGTACCTGGCGACACGGTCACGAATGATCCGCCCACCTTCAAAAGCCATTTGCCCCAGCAATTGCGCCTGCTTGGGGCCGACACTGCGTTCGATCACATCGATGTCGCGACTATAGCTGTTGACGATCTGTCCGCCATTGCGACCCGAGGCGCCAAAACCGACCTTGGCAGCCTCCAGCACCGTCACCCGAAACCCGCTCTCCAGCAGGAACAGCGCGCTGGACAACCCGGTGTAGCCCGCGCCAATCACGCAGACGTCGGTTTCTACCTCATCTTGCAGCGCAGGGCGCGCCGGCACAGGGTTGGCAGACGCAGCGTAATAGGATTGCGGATAAGGAGTGTTCGCCATCCCGAAGCCTCTGTTTAATATATTTTACGAATGCAGCGATCCTACCTGAGTTAAAAATCCACTGCCAGCGGGCGCAAACCCCGGTTTGCCGCAGCAAAATTAAATATTTTGCATATTCATAGGGTTAGGTGAAAAAAAGGTGTTGACACCCCTGCGCAATTCCGTAGAATGCCGCCTCACAGCAGGCACGTAGCTCAGTTGGTTAGAGCACCACCTTGACATGGTGGGGGTCGTTGGTTCGAGTCCAATCGCGCCTACCAAACAAAATCCGCTCTGCTGGGCGGTCTAGAAGGGCTCACCGAAAGGTGGGCCCTTTTTTGTTGGCTGCGATTAATGCCAGCTAGTCATTCCGACTGATAAAGCGCGCAGCACATCACCACCATCCCGATGTCAGCCTTGTCAGTACGAAAGGGAATTTCGCCCAGTACCTGAAATCCGCAACTTTCATAAAAACGCTGGGCATGGCTGTTGGACTTCAGCACATCCAGCCATAGGGCGCTTTCCTTGCGGGTTTTTGCTGACTGCTGAATGAACTGCAGAAGCTGCTTGCCGTAGCCTTTGCCCGCCTGAGACTTGAGGAAGTAAATTTTCTGCAGTTCAGCACCAATCTCGCCAGACACAGGGATCGATCTGGACCAGTTGACCTTTGAAAAACCTATGGCTCGGCCTTCCTCGTCGAATACCAGGAGCCAGTTGTAGTGGGTGGGTTCTTCGATGGATTTCTCAAGTTCGCAGATTGAGAAGTCCTCGTTGAGGAAGTGCTGCATTCCTGCGGCGGTCCACAGGTCAGAAAAGTGCTCTCGGTACGTCTCGATACCGAGGTTGCGAAGTACGTGGATGTCTTCCCTGGTGGCTTCTCGAATGGTGATCACTGCCTGCTTCCTGCATTGGGTTGATACTGATCAATACCGGGAGAGGCAGACGAATACAAGAGCGAGCGACTTCAGTACTAATCCCTTCTACCCAAGCCCATTCTCTTTGGTCTTGAGCGACCACTTCACATTGGACGCCCGTCTTGGTGGCTGCAATTCTGCGCTTCAGCCCGCAGAGGCTGCCCTCAAGGAAAAGGAGTCCGCCATGCTCGGTCACTACGCGCAATACAGTCAGCACTACATCACCACCTTGATGATCGTCACCACGCTGTTTTTTGCCCTGCCGATCTTTATCGCGCCCATTGCCTGGGCTCGGGCGATGCGTTGGACGATTCCCGAGCAGCAGCACCTGACGATCTATTTTGGCCGCTGCCTGGGGGCGTTCATCCTGGTGGTGGAAGTGGCGATGTTGCGTTCTGCAACTACCGGCACCAGTTTCAGCTATGCGTTTGACATGCTGTTTGTGGTGTTCACGCTGATGTTCGTGGTGCATGTGTATGGTGCGGTGAAGCGTATCCAGCCCATTACCGAAACCCTGGAGATTGGTTTCTGGATGATCCTGTTAGTGCTCAATACGCTGTTTTATCCGGCAACGTCGATCACCCTGTAGGGCTCAAGCCTGGGCTGTTACGGTTCCCTTCGCGTCGCGCAATATTCGACAATCAGTGCCGATATCGCGGCCACTATCGGTTGATCCGCTTCAGGCGCGGCAAACAGCCGGAACTGCGCATCAGGCAAGTCCGGCAAGCCATGCTCGGCACCCAGCGCCGTCAGCCCCTGGCCCAATTGACTGGCCGCCATCGGTGCCAGCGCAAAACCTGCCAACACCGCAGCTCGCAATCCGGCAGTGCTGGTGCAGGACATTGCCGTACGTTGGGGGATGCCCGCCTGGGCCAGGCGCGTCAGCGCCACCTCGCGATAAGGGCACGGCTCTGGGAAGAGCGCCAGGGGCAGGGGGCTGGGTAGCGAGGTCACAGGCTGCGCCGGACCTGCCCACACCAGGGGTTCTTGCCACAGCAGTTGGCCCGGCTCGTCGGTTTCACAGACCGAGCCGATCACCAACTCCAGATGGCCTTGCTTCATCTGGTTAAGCAAGGTGCCGGGGATGCCCACCTGGATGTCGATTTCCAGGCCCGGGTACTGTGCGGCGAAAGCTTGCAGCGTGCGCAACAGTCGCGCCTCGACAAAATCCTCGGACAGCCCGATTCGCAGTCGCCCGTGAAAGGGCGTGCGAGTCAACTCCGCCCAGGCGTCCCGGTTCAGCGCGAGGATCGTGCGGGCATAGCCGATCAGGCGTTCGCCGTCGGGCGTCAATTGCTGGGAGCGGGTAGTGCGTTTGAGCAGCGGTTTGCCGATCTGCTCTTCCAGGCGTCGCAAATGACCGCTGACCGCGGACTGGGTCAGGTTCAGTTTGTCGGCGGCGCGGCTGAAGCCGGCTTCATCGACCACAGTGACAAAAGTCTTGAGTAGCAGGATGTCGAACATAGTTCTATTCGTGATCAATTGAGCAATTAATCACGATTTATATTTCAAGTGGCGCTATGTTGCAATGCCCTCCAGATTCCCATCCTCGAGGTCATCCATGGCTAGGCTTGTACATATTGAGTGTTCGCCCCGTAAACAGCGTTCGGCATCCCTGCAGGTTGCCCGCAGTTTCATCGCGCGTTATCAGGAGCATCACCCGGACACCGAAATCGTCACCCTCGACCTGTGGGCCATGGCACTCCCGGAGTTTGACCAGCATGCCATGGACGCCAAGTACGCCGGGCTCGCGGGCACAGCCTTGACGCCCGCGCAGCAAGCCGCCTGGAGTACCTTGAGGGCGTTGGCCGAGCCGCTGCATCGTGCAGACCTGCTGGTCCTGTCCGTGCCGTTGTGGAATTTCAGTATCCCTTACAAGCTCAAGCACTTCATCGACCTGGTGTCGCAGAAAGACCTGTTGTTCGGGTTCGACCCCGAGCGTGGCTTGTATGGCTTGCTGCATAACAAGAAGGCTGTGGTGGTCTACGCCCGCGGCCTGGATTTTTCGTCGCAGTCGAGCACGCCGGCACAGTACTTCGACTTCCAGGAGCCTTACGTGGCGGCTTGGCTGCAATTTATCGGGATCAGTGATTCCCACGCAGTGATTATCGAGAAAACCATCTTGGGCGAGGCGCAGGATTTACCGGCTCGCGAGGCTGCGACTGAGCAGGTCAGGCGTTTGGCGGACAGCCTTTGTCACAGTTAAGGGGCACTGACGTCAGGTGCGGTAGGCGTTCGGCGTTGAGTCGCTGGCATGCGGCCTCGGCCTCCAAGCGGCTGGGGTAGGTGTGTTGCAAGCGCAGCTTGTCCCGGTTGTCGTAGAGGTTAAATCCTGTGGGGGATGCCTTGCAGTAGGAGCGTTTGCCTGTGCGCAAGGATTGGGTCTGGGCAGGAATCGCCGGCACTACAACAAATCTTGGAACCATGCTCGCCTCCTCTGACCCGCGTGAACGTGAGTCTAAGCAATAGCGGCAACTTGCCACTAGATCAAGGTCGTGGGCTGAAATTCCGATGGGCAACCGTTTTTACCGAAGGTTTACCTGTTCGCTGCTGGAAGGCAGCGGCTCGTATTCGTGATGATGCAGATGGCGGTACCAGCCACAGGCGGCCATGCCGAGCGTGATGACAACCAGGGTGGAAAATGCGGTGGCAGCGTAGATGATCACAAGTGTTGCAAATCCTTGCAGGGGTGGTCCGGCAATCGTAGTTCCATTACGCCATCTCAGGATGTAGGACAAGTCGTTTTGTTCGGAGGGATTTATCTTTGGTGTTGATTTAAATCGGGCTGCGATTAGCGCCTGGCAAGCGAAGTCCGGCGCGATGAACTACTACTGACGCAGCTGTTTTTTCCGTCCTGAAAGGGGAGTCAAACCCATGGCTGTTCACTGGTTGCTTGCGGCGGTTCATCTATTGGCCTATGGCCTCGCGTTGTGGGCGGTGCTGGCCCGTGCCACGGCTTTTCGACGAGTGACGGCCGATGGCGGCGGGGCCCGCAGCGTGTTGCTGGCCGACAACTTCTGGGGCGTTTCGGCGATCGTCCTGTTGCTGACGGGAGGGTTGCGGGCCTTTGGCGGCTACGAAAAGGGCACGGACTACTATCTGCACCAGCCGTTGTTCCACCTGAAAATGAGTTTGTTCATCATCATTTTGCTGCTGGAAATTGCGCCCATGCTGGCGTTGATCAAATGGCGGATCGCATTGGGCCGGCAGGCTCCGATCGATGTCGGGCGCACAGCGCTGTTTGCCCGTATCTGTCATGTCGAGGCGTTGTTGATTGTGTTGATGGTGGTAGCAGCCACGGGCATGGCACGCGCAGTGACGTTCGGCTGACGGCTTGGGCGGGCGTCGGTTTCGACGGGAGAAAAGAGAATCGGCTGACAGCGTCGTCTGGGGAGATCCCGTTAGTATCGACGTTGTTGGTGAGGCGCAGAATCTTTAGCCAGCCATTACTCTAAAAAGCAGGCTGGCTACTGATTGCTGTTCAGGCTCAGGTTTGCGGTTTTTCCGGGGCAGTCAGGCCTGCCTGGATGCGCTGGTAGATTTCTTCTCGATGCACCGCAACGTCTTTCGGGGCATTGATGCCGATTCTGACCTGCTGGCCGCTAACGCCCAGAATGGTGATGGTAATGTCGTCACCGATGTTTATGCTTTCACCGACTTTGCGGGTGAGTATCAGCATGATCTTCTCCTTGATAGCTTTGTAGGGCACCTGACACACGTGCAGATGTCGGTAATACGTATAGATTAGTGCGAAGTGTCACGGTTTGGGTGCTTCTTTCTGACGCGTAGACGCTGCATTAATTCCCGGGGTGCGACTATACAGAGGCTGCAATCATCATTCTCGTTGTTTTATCCCCTGTTTGCTTGGGTTGAGAGGCATTTTTGAGTGATAAGATCTGCGCCTTTGGCATTCAGGGGGAAAAGCTGTGCGCAAATTGATGTGGGTGATCGCGGTATTGGCGCTGACCGGGTGCGGTGAGCAGGCCGGGCAAGGGCCGAAGAAGCCCCAGGCGGCGGTTGTGGCCGGTCCGGCAGAGGTCGCTGTGCCGCAGTGGGATGTGTTGGTGCAAGGTTCGACTCCGCAGGCTGTCAGCGATCTGACCGGGTGGTTGATCGAGCATAGCTTTGTTTCCTACGTCGTCACGCAAGACGGCAAACAACGTGTGCTGGTAGGGCCATTCAATTCCAAGGCTGAGGCTGAGTCACGCCAGGCCCAGGTGGCCGCCGCCCTGGTCAAGGCGAAGAAACAGAACATCGAGACCCTGGTCATCGAGCACAACAGCGTCAAGTAATGCCTGCCTAAAGGGTGAGTGACGTTATCCGTCTATAGGGGATAACGACTCATCACCCTCAGGGAGGTCCCCATGGCCCGCGCTGCCCCTTACACAGTGTTCGACGCCGTCCTGCAACGAAAGCAGGTGCTGAGCCCGCATCTGATGCGCGTGACGCTGGCCGGCCCCATGGTGGCCGGCATGGCCACCTGGGCGCCGGACCAGCGGGTAAAGCTGTTTTTCCCGGCCGCCGATGGCAGCCTTGCCAGGCTGGCCCATGATGCGGACTGGCACACCGGCTACCGCTCCCTGCCTCTGGCGCAACGCCCGGCGATGCGCACCTACACCATTCGCCACCTGCGTCCTGCGCAGGGCGAGGTGGATATCGACTTTGTCCTGCATGGCGAAACAGGTCCGGCTTCACGCTGGGCACTGTATGCCCAGCCGGGCGCGAGCCTGCAGATCGTGGCACCTGACCGGCGTTTCAGCGCCGAGCAAACCGGTGGTTTCGAATGGAAGCCGCTCATGGAGCTGGGGCAGTTGCTGCTGATGGCCGATGCCACCGCACTGCCAGCGGCACTGGGCATACTTGAAGAGTTGGCCGGGCAGCACGCGCCGCCCGCGACTCAGGCGTTTTTCGAAGTGCAGGCGGCCGCTGACCGGTTGCCGGTGCCCCAGTGGCCGGGGCTCGAGGTGCAATGGCTGATCCGTGATGAGCGTGCGTCTGGCGCTGCGGGCATGCTGATGGTTGAGGCCGTGCAGAGCGCCCAACTACCGGATTTCAATTCAGCAGTTGGCGACCCTGGGGCATTGCCCGACATCGATATCGACCAGGAGATTCTCTGGGAAACCGGTTCCGCCCAGGGTGCTGTTTTTTATGCCTGGATCGCTGGGGAGAGTGCTGCTGTCATGAGTGTGCGCAAGTACCTGGTCGGTGAGCGGCAGATTCCTCGGCAAATGCTCAACCTCATGGGGTACTGGCGTTACAACAAGGCTGGAAGCTAGCTTGTCAGGGGCCCGGGGCGCTATGCCCCGGGCCTCGTCTTAACTGCAGAGCTTCATGTCTACCGGGCCGACAAACTCGTTGGCGCGACCCATGACGCAAGCCACCTTCTGGTTACGCTGGCGCTCCCAGACTTGCACCGGGTAGGTCTTGTTCCAGGCCTCGTACAATTGCCGATCCTGCTTGGACAGACGCAAGCCGTACTGCTTGCTCATGTAGAAGTAGGTGCGGGCGATCATGCCGCGGATGGAGGGGCGCGGCATGACCTTCTTGGCCTTGAAGTCGACCTGGGTCAGGCACGAACCATATTGCCCGCTTTTTACCGGCAGCCAGCCGAAACTGAAATTGCTGCGGTCGCCGTTGACCTCGCCGATGCTGGGCACCAGGTTGTGCAAGTCGGCCTCGGCGCGCTGGTAGGTCGGATCATGGCGGGTACAGTTCTGCCGTCCGCCTTCCTGCCAGCACTGACGCAGATGGCCGATCTGCCAGGCCGGCACTATGTGTTCCCATTCAATACGTGCCGCGCGGTTGGCGTTTTTCCGTGGCACGTAGCCACAGGCCGCGAGGTCGACCCGATTGCCGGTGTACTTACAGCCGCAGTAGAACTCGGTGGACTGCGGCGCGTAGAGCGTCCAGGCGATCTTTTTCGCTTCGTTAAACGTACGTGGCGCCTGCGCGTGTGCGCTGGCCGCCACCAGGAGTAGCAGCAAAGCAAAACAACGAACCATCATCGACTCAATCTTCCTTCGGCACTACCCAGAAAATCTGCACGCCACCGTCGTCGCGGTGGGCGAGGGTGACGTTGTCGTTCTCGGCGATTTCCTCAAGCAGGCGTTCCCACTCATCAATCGGCTCATCGGGGAGACGGAAGATCAGTGCAGCCTTGGCTTTTTGTGCGTTCGGCGAATTGATGATTTTTTGAATGCGTAGACCCATGCGTTCGTAAGAACCAGGTGGGTTGCTGTTTGCTTGGGAGGTGGCCACGGGGTAGTCCTTATTAAGCTGTACGTGCATACAGTATTTAACTGTAAGCATTTTCGCAACTGCTTAAAATCAAGAAGATCTCTCAGACCACAGGTTTTGCGTTTTAGTGTGCGTCCGCAGGTTTTTTTTGCAGTGCTGGCGCCAGGGTTGGCGCTGACTCGCCCGGGCGGGCGAGTCAGGAGGGCAAGCGTGCAACCCGGGCGGGTCGCACGCAATCAATCAGTATTCCCAGAACATCCGTTGCAGCTCTTTGCTGTCGGATGTCTTGGTCAGGGCAACCATGGCCAGGATCCGGGCTTTTTGCGGGTTCAGGTCATGCGCCACGACCCAGTCGTATTTGTCGTCTGGCTGCTCTGCGTTACGCAGGACAAAACCGCCGGCATTGACGTGGGAAGAACGGATGATCTGCACGCCATCCTTGCGCAGGGCTTGCAGGGACGGCACGACACGCGAAGATACCGAGCCATTGCCGGTGCCGGCGTGGATGATCGCCTTGGCGCCGGATTGAGCCAGGGCCTTGTACGCGGTGTCGCTGACGTTGCCGTAGGAGTAGGCGATCTCTACGTCAGGCAGGCTCTTGATGGTCTTGATATCGAATTCCGAATCCATGGTGTGGCGCTTGGCCGGCAGGCGGAACCAGTAGGATTTGCCTTCGACGACCATGCCCAGCGGGCCCCATGGGCTCTTGAACGCTTCAGTCTTGATGTTGACCATTTTGCTGACATCACGACCCGACTGGATCTCGTCGTTCATGGTCACCAGCACGCCCTTGCCGCGTGCGTCCTTGCTGCCGGCTACCGCGACGGCGTTGTACAGGTTGAGCATGCCGTCTGCCGACATGGCAGTGCCTGGACGCATCGAGCCGACCACGACGATTGGCTTGTCGGTTTTTTCCACCAGGTTGAGGAAGTAGGCGGTTTCTTCCAGGGTGTCGGTGCCGTGGGTGATGACGATGCCGTCGACGTCCTTGCTGTCAGCCAGCTCGGCCACGCGGCGGCCCAGTTGCAGCAGGTTTTCATTGGTGATGCTCTCGGAGGCGATTTGCATCACTTGCTCACCACGAACATTGGCCACTTGGCTCAGCTCGGGTACGCCGGCGATCAGTTGCTCGATCCCGACTTTGGCGGCCTGGTAGGTCGCGCTGTTGGCGGCACTGGCGCCAGCGCCGGCAATGGTGCCGCCGGTAGCGAGGATCACCACATTCGCCAGTTTTTGCTGGTTGGCGACTTCTTTTGCCTGCAGGGCTGTCGGCAGAAGCAGCAGGAGGGCCAAGGCGCCCGGAACAAGGGTGTTGAAGGCAGATTTCATTATTTTCTCTCTAATAGTGATGACGGTGCTGATGCAGGTTCATCTAGATTCCCCCAGGCCGATCTGTATGCCGGGGGTAGGGGGTTAGAGCAGGATTTGTACCAGCCGTGAAGAAGACTCAATAAACTTATAAGTAATTGATTTGTAACGATTAAATATAGATTCTTGAGGGCAATGTAACGAGGCGTGTCCGGAATTCCGACGAAATCTGCGAACGGCGTTCGGTTGTCCGAAAAGTCCTACTGAGTTTGGGTAATCTTCCTACGTCACTGGCAATGGATGGCACTCAAGAAAACGCTGCGCCGGCCGATGTTCCTTGAAGGATCATTTTTCCAAGGAGCTCAGATGACCATTGCAATCGGTTCAACCCCTGGCCTGACGGTTCGTGTCAGCGACAAACCCCTGGTGATTGTCCAGACGTCCGACAAGGCACTGGCAAACGCCTCGGGCGAAGTGCTGCCGGTCGAGGAGGAGGGCGCTGGCAAACCAGTGGTCAGCTCCAGGCAACAGGCCGAGCCAAGTCCGTCCTCCGCAGAGTCCGGTGGCAATGTCCTGGTGCAAGCCCTGCAAAAGCGCATGAAGGAGTTGCAGGCGTTATTGCAAAAGCAACAGGAGCAGTTGGCTGCTGCCCAGGCTGCGTCCAATCTGGCGCCTGAAGCCAAGGCGACGATGGTCGCGGGCATTCAAGGGCAGATTGCCTCAACCAGCGCAGCCCTGATGCAAACTGCGGCGGCCCTGGCCAAGGAGCTGGGCAAAGGTTCGTCGGGCGGGTTGGTCAACACCACCGCTTGAGTGTCCAGGCCTTGGCCAGTCGTTGACAAATAGCGGCAGGGTTCGCATAGTTCGGTCTACGCAAACGTTTGCGCAGCGGTGCCTGTGAAGAACAGCAATGGCTGTGGTGCTGCGGGCGATGCGCGCGTTGCTCACAATAATCATAAGATCGGAGTGAACCCATGAAGCTGCCATTCGCTGGACGTCTTCTTGCTGTCGCTATGCTGGCTGCCGCCGCCACCGCTGTGCCCCTCTCTTCGGCTTTCGCCGACACCCCTGAAAAACCCAAGGTCGCCCTGGTCATGAAATCCCTGGCCAACGAGTTCTTCCTGACCATGGAAGATGGCGCCAAGGCCTACCAGAAACAACACCCTGGCGATTTTGACCTGGTCTCCAACGGGATCAAGGACGAAACCGACACCGCTAACCAGATTCGTATTGTCGAGCAGATGATCGTTTCCAAGGTCAATGCGCTGGTGATCGCACCCGCCGACTCCAAGGCGATGGTGCCGGTGATCAAGAAGGCCGTCGACGCCGGTATCACCGTGATCAACATTGATAACCAGCTCGACCCGGATGTGCTCAAGAGCAAGAACATCAGCGTGCCTTTTGTCGGTCCGGACAACCGCAAGGGCGCACGCCTGGTTGGGGAATACCTGGCCAAGCAACTCAAGGCCGGTGACGAAGTCGGCATCATCGAAGGGGTTTCCACCACCACCAACGCCCAGGCACGGACCGCGGGCTTCAAGGATGCGATGGAGGCGGCGCAGATCAAGGTGGTGTCTCTGCAATCCGGTGATTGGGAGATCAACAAGGGCAATCAGGTTGCCTCCTCGATGCTCAGCGAATACCCACAGATCAAGGCCCTGCTGGCCGGTAACGACAGCATGGCGGTAGGCGCCGTTTCCGCAGTGCGAGCAGCCGGCAAGGCGGGCAAGGTGCAAGTGGTGGGTTATGACAACATCAATGCCATCAAACCGATGCTCAAGGACGGTCGTGTCCTGGCCACCGCCGACCAGTTCGCAGCGAAACAGGCGGTGTTTGGCATCGAAACCGCGCTGAAGATCCTCAAGGGCGAAAAGGTCGACAGTGGCCCACAAGGCGTGATCGAAACGCCGGTTGAACTGGTCACCCAATAACCTGTCTGGCATCACAATGGCGCTCGCCCGTGCGGGCGAGCGCATGGAGAGTTTGTTATGTCAGTGAGTGCCTCGAGCGCGGTCCTTGCGGTCAGCGGTATCGGCAAGACGTATGCGCAACCGGTGTTGGCCGGCATTGACCTGACGCTGATGCGCGGCGAAGTGCTGGCGCTGACCGGTGAGAACGGTGCCGGCAAAAGCACGCTGTCGAAGATTATCGGCGGCCTGGTCACCCCGACTACCGGGCATATGCAGTTCCAGGGCCAGGAGTATCGCCCGGGCAGTCGTGCCCAGGCCGAAGCCTTGGGGATCCGCATGGTCATGCAGGAGCTCAACCTGCTACCGACCTTGTCGGTGGCGGAAAACCTGTTTCTCGACAACCTGCCCAGCAACGGCGGCTGGATCAGTCGCAAGCGCCTGCGCAGTGCGGCGATCGAGGCCATGGCGCAGGTCGGCCTCGATGCAATCGACCCGGACACGCTGGTGGGAGAGCTGGGCATTGGTCATCAGCAAATGGTCGAAATCGCCCGCAACCTGATCGGCGACTGCCATGTGCTGATTCTCGACGAGCCGACAGCCATGCTGACGGCCCGTGAAGTCGAGATGCTGTTTGAACAGATCAGTCGCCTGCAAGCCCGGGGCGTGGCGATCATTTATATCTCCCATCGGCTCGAAGAGCTGGCACGGGTGGCCCAGCGCATTGCGGTGTTGCGCGACGGCCAACTGGTCTGCGTCGAGCCGATGGCCAACTACAACAGCGAGCAACTGGTCAACCTGATGGTCGGCCGCGAGCTGGGTGAGCACATTGACCTGGGGCCTCGGCAGATGGGGGCCGCGGCGCTCACCGTCAATGGCTTGAGTCGGGCGGACAAGGTGCTGGATGTGTCTTTCACGGTGCGCGCCGGGGAAATCTTCGGCATTTCCGGCTTGATCGGGGCCGGGCGTACCGAGCTGCTGCGCCTGATTTTCGGCGCCGACGCGGCGGACAGCGGCACGGTGGCCCTGGGGTCTCCTGCGCAGGTGGTGAACATCCGCTCGCCGGCCGATGCGGTGGGCCACGGGATCGCGCTGATCACCGAGGACCGCAAGGGCGAGGGCCTGCTGCTGACGCAGTCGATCAGTGCCAACATCGCCTTGGGCAACATGCCGGAGATTTCCAGGGGCGGGATCGTCAACCCGGGCGCAGAGACCGCGCTGGCACAACGGCAGATCGATGCCATGCGCATTCGCAGTTCCAGCCCGACCCAACTGGTGGGCGAACTGTCCGGCGGTAACCAGCAGAAGGTGGTGATCGGCCGCTGGCTCGAGCGCGAGTGTACGGTGTTGATGTTCGATGAGCCGACTCGCGGTATCGACGTCGGGGCCAAGTTTGATATCTACGCCTTGCTCGGCGACCTGACGCGTCAAGGCAAGGCGCTGGTGGTGGTTTCCAGCGACCTGCGAGAACTGATGCTGATTTGTGACCGTATCGGCGTGTTGTCGGCGGGGCGGCTGGTCGAGACCTTCGAGCGCGACAGCTGGAGCCAGGATGATTTGCTTGCCGCCGCTTTTGCCGGCTACCAAAAACGTGATGCGTTGCTCAACGAAGCAGCGCCTAGGGATCTTCCATGAAAACTGCAGTGTCCGCTGGCAAACGTAGTGGCAACTTTTACGGCCTGGGTACCTATCTGGGCCTGGCAGGTGCCTTGCTGGCGATGATTGCGCTGTTCTCGGCATTGAGCAGTCATTTCCTGTCGTACGACACCTTCAGCACCCTGGCCAACCAGATTCCCGACTTGATGGTGTTGGCGGTCGGCATGACGTTCGTGCTGATCATCGGCGGGATCGACCTGTCGGTGGGCTCGGTGCTGGCCCTGGCGGCATCCACGGTCAGCGTGGCGATCCTCGGCTGGGGCTGGAGTGTCCTGCCGGCAGCGCTGCTGGGCATGGCCGCTGCGGCACTGGCCGGGACCATTACCGGCTCGATCACCGTAGCCTGGCGCATTCCCTCGTTCATCGTGTCGCTGGGGGTGCTGGAAATGGCCCGCGGCGTGGCCTACCAGATGACCGGCTCGCGTACCGCCTACATCGGCGATGCCTTCGCCTGGCTGTCCAATCCAATAGCCTTTGGTATCTCGCCGTCGTTCATCATCGCCCTGCTGATCATCTTCATCGCCCAGGCGGTGCTGACTCGTACCGTGTTTGGGCGCTACCTGATTGGCATCGGCACCAACGAAGAGGCAGTGCGCCTGGCGGGGATCAATCCCAAGCCGTACAAGATTCTGGTGTTCAGCCTGATGGGGTTGCTGGCTGGAGTCGCGGCGCTGTTCCAGATCTCGCGCCTGGAGGCGGCTGACCCGAATGCCGGTTCCGGCCTGGAGCTGCAAGTCATCGCGGCCGTGGTGATCGGCGGGACTAGCCTGATGGGCGGGCGCGGTTCGGTGATCAGTACCTTCTTCGGCGTGCTGATCATTTCCGTACTGGCAGCAGGGCTCGCGCAGATTGGCGCCACTGAACCGACCAAGCGCATCATTACCGGTGCCGTGATCGTGATTGCGGTGGTGCTCGACACCTATCGCAGCCAACGCGCCCGGCGCCGGAGCTAAGCATGGCAACGATCAAGGATGTGGCGGCGCTCGCGGGGATTTCCTACACCACGGTGTCGCATGTACTGAACAAGACCCGTCCGGTGAGCGAGGAGGTCAGGCTGAAAGTCGAGGCGGCGATCCAGCGCCTGGACTACGTGCCCAGCGCCGTGGCTCGCTCGCTCAAGGCCAAGACCACCGCGACCATCGGCCTGTTGGTGCCCAACAGCCTCAACCCGTACTTCGCGGAATTGGCCCGGGGCATCGAGGACTACTGCGAGCGTAATGGCTACTGCGTGATTCTGTGCAATTCCGACGATAACCCGGACAAGCAGCGCAGCTACCTGCGGGTGCTTCTGGAAAAGCGCATCGACGGCCTGATCGTCGCCTCCGCCGGTGGTGACAGCGGGCTGGCCCAGGGCCTGGCGGGCGTGCGTACGCCGATGGTAATTGTCGACCGCGGGTTGGAAGGGCTGGATGCGGACCTGGTGCGCATCGATCACGAGTACGGAGCCTACCTGGCAACCCAGCACCTGCTGCAATTGGGCCATCGTGACATCGCCTGCATCGGTGGTCCGGCGCACACCAGCGTCGCCCAGATGCGCCTGGCCGGTTTCTGCCGGGCGTTGAAAGAGGCGGGGGTGCAGGTGCCGACCGAGCGCATGCTCGAAAGTGACTTCACCAGCACCGGCGGTTACAACGCGGCGGCTACGCTGCTGACGAGCAACCCACCGACGGCGATATTCGCCGGCAACGACATGATGGGCATCGGCGTGCTGCGCGCGGCTGCTGAACGCAACATCCGGGTGCCGAGCGAGCTGTCGGTGATCGGTTTCGACGACATTCAAATGAGCCGCTACGTCTATCCGGCGCTGACCACGGTCGGCCAGTCGATCCTGCAACTGGGAGAGATGGCGGCGCAAGTGCTGTTGCGCCGGATCGCGGCCCCCCAACTGGCGACCGATCAGCAGATCGTGACGCCCAGCATTGTCCTGCGAGAGTCGACTGCGCCGTTGTCCGGCGTCTTCGACTCTTTGCGCTGAAGCGACTTGATGAGTATCGATACATGCCAGCGAAAGTAGTGGTTGTAGGTAGTTTGAACATGGACCTGGTGACCCGTGCGCCGCGCTTGCCCCGTGGCGGCGAAACCTTGATCGGGCAGTCGTTCGCCACGGTCTCGGGCGGCAAGGGCGCCAACCAGGCGGTGGCCGCGGCACGCCTGGGCGCGCAGGTGGCGATGGTCGGCTGTGTTGGCAGCGATGCCTATGGCAGGGAGCTGAGCGAGGCTTTGCTGGCCGAGCAGATTGATTGCCAGGCGCTCAGCACTGTCGAGGGTAGCAGTGGCGTGGCACTGATTGTGGTCGACGACCTCAGTCAGAACGCAATCGTGATAGTAGCCGGTGCCAATGGCGCGTTGACGCCGCCCGTGGTCGAGCAGTTTGACGCGGTCCTGCAGGCGGCCGATGTGCTGATCTGTCAGCTGGAAGTGCCGTATGAAACGGTGGGGCATGTGCTGCGCCGTGGTCGCGAACTGGGCAAGACGGTGATCCTCAATCCGGCACCGGCCAGCGGTGCGCTGCCGGCGGAGTGGTACGCGAGCATCGACTACCTGATTCCCAACGAGAGCGAAGCCGCGGCGCTCAGCGGGCTGCCCGTGGATTCTCTGCAAACGGCCAAGGCCGCGGCTACCCAGTTGATCGCCATGGGGGCCGGCAAGGTCATCATCACCCTCGGCGCCGAGGGTTCGTTGTTTGCCAATGGCCAGGGTTTTCAGCACTTCCCGGCACCGCGGGTAAAGGCGCTCGACACCACGGCAGCCGGCGACACGTTTGTCGGTGGTTTTGCCGCGGCATTGGCCAGCGGCAAAAGCGAAGCCGAGGCCATTGGTTTTGGTCAGGTGGCGGCTGCGCTGTCGGTGACCCGTGCCGGCGCGCAACCTTCGATTCCTCGCCTGTCCGACGTTCAAGGATTTGTCGCGCCATGAAAAAGACCCCACTGCTCAACGTCGCCCTGTCACGGCTGATCGCCTCGCTGGGACATGGCGACATGCTGGTGATCGGCGATGCCGGTCTGCCGGTGCCGCCCGGTGTCGAATTGATCGACCTGGCCCTGACCCAGGGCATTCCTGATTTTGTCAGCACCTTGAAGGTGGTGCTCAGCGAGATGCAGGTCGAAAGCCACGTGCTGGCCGAAGAAATCCTGCTCAAGCAGCCGCTGGCACTGCCGGTGCTCGAGGCGTTGACGGCCGAGGGAGCGATCGGCGAGCGGCGCTTGCTCAGTCACGAAGAATTCAAGCAACTCAGCCGCCGGGCACGGGCGATTGTGCGCACCGGCGAATGCCAGCCGTACAGCAACATCGTGCTGGTGGCCGGGGTGACGTTCTGAACCTGATCCGTTTCATTCACGCACAAGGAGTGCGCCATGCACCGCTATGCTCAACAGATTCATCATGTGCTCAGGAGCCTGCTGCTTTTGTCCTTGCTTACCGCTACAGCTGCTCACGCGGCACCCCGGATTGACCTGATCATCGACACCGACCCGGGTGCCGACGATGTGGTGGCGCTGCTGTTTGCCCTGGCATCGCCCGAGGAGCTGAACATTCGCGCCCTGACCACCGTTGCCGGTAACGTGCGCCTGGACAAGACCTCGCGCAACGCGCGGCTGGCCCGGGAGTGGGCAGGGCGCGAAGAGGTGCCGGTGTATGCCGGCGCGCCGAAGCCGCTGCTGCGCACGCCGATCTATGCCGAGGACATTCATGGCAAGGAAGGCTTGTCGGGGGTGGCGGTGCATGAGCCCAAGGCCGGGCTGACCGAAGGCCATGCGGTCAACTACCTGATCGACACCCTGCGTGCCGCCAAGCCTCACAGCATTACCATCGCCATGCTGGGGCCGCAGACCAACCTGGCACTGGCACTGATCCAGGCTCCGGACATCACGCAGGGCATCAAGGAAGTGGTGGTGATGGGGGGTGCCCACTTCAATGGCGGCAACATCACCCCGGTGGCCGAGTTCAACCTGTTCGCCGACCCGCAGGCGGCCGAGGTGGTGCAAAAGAGCGGCGTGAAGCTGACCTACCTGCCGCTGGACGTGACCCACAAGATCCTCACCAGCGAGGCGCGCCTGCAGCAGATTGCCGCGCTGAACAATAAGGCCAGCAAGCTGGTGGGCGATATTCTCAATGAATACGTCAAGGGCGACATGGAGCATTACGGCATGACAGGCGGCCCGGTGCATGACGCTACCGTGATCGCCTACCTGCTCAAGCCTGAGCTGTTCAGTGGGCGCGCCGTGAATGTCGTGGTCGACAGCCGCGAAGGCCCGACCTTCGGCCAGACCATCGTCGACTGGTATGACGGCCTCAAGGCGCCAAAAAATGCCTTCTGGGTGGAAAGCGGCGATGCCCAGGGCTTCTTCGACCTGCTGACCGAGCGCCTGGCGCGCCTGAAATAAGGCTTGTCCCCGTGGGTACCAGCCTGTGGGGGTTACTCGCGCTCCAAGGCGCTGCTGCCCTTGTGCTCGGAAGGGTACTTCTCGAAAATCTGGGCGATGAAGGTGTGGGCCGCGTCGGCCCCCAGTTCCTTGACCAGTAGATCGATACTGATGATTGCAAGCTCTTCCGGACTGCCAGGGCTGTAGGAGCTATGGCCCTGTGGCCATTTGGCTTTGATGTCGGCGTCGATACTTACGGTGGTCATGATGGCGCTCGTGAAGTCGGAAAAGTCTGAGAGAGGAGTTAACCATTTTGCCGCGCATTTGGCACTCCGACTTAGGCATCAAAGGAGGGCTATGCGACACTTGGTCTTCGATTACTGTCCAAGGACCCTGCTGTGCAGATTGATTTGAACACCCCGGACGGCTTGAGCCTGGAGGCGGTACGCCAGTTGCTCGCGGCTGCCAGCGACGATGAGCACACCCAATTGCGGGTGACCAAGGGCGGTATCGCCTACATTTCCTCGGGCGTTGTCGGCGGCAGCGAGATCGACGGCCTGCTGTTTCGCCTGGAGACCTGGGCCAAGGGCTCGGGTTACGTCGGACGAATCGCCGCCAGCGATGAAGTGTGGGTCATGCAGATCTTCAACGCGCTGAAGGAGAACTGGCCAAATCCGCCCTACGACTACATCGACGTCTATTGAAACCTGTTCATATTCAGTGACGATTGTGCGCTGAGCGGCGCGCGATGGCTCGGGCAAACTTGCGCGCTCGACGCGTTTGAGGGCAAGGTGATGGCCGCAACCATGAACCAAACGTCTCAATGGTGGTCGGTTGTCGCACGAATTCAGCTTAATTATTGTAAGGAGGCTTCATGCCTTGGAAGCTCGCGTCATTGGGTACTGTGCTGGCCGCGGTCATGTTGGCAGGTTGCAGCAGCACCACCGAGTCGGCAAAAGACCCCGTAGTGGCAGGGGCGGGCACCGGTCGCTGTGAGGCCAAAGCCGCCGAATTCACCATCGGCAAGAAAGCTTCGCCACAATTGCTCGAAGAGGCTCGCACCCGTTCCGGCTCACAGAGCGCGCGGATCCTGCGGCCAAACGACATGATCACCCTGGAATACCGTTCCGATCGCTTGAACCTGAACACCGATGCTAGCCTGGTAATTACCCGGGTCAACTGCGGCTGACAGCGCAGCGGCTGGAATAACGCCCATAAAAAACCCCGTCACATGGACGGGGTTTTTTTAGTGCGCCGGGAAATTACTCTGGGCGAACTTGTGCAGCTTGCATACCCTTTTGGCCTTTCTCAGCCACGAAGGAAACGGTTTGGCCTTCTTTCAGGCTTTTGAAACCGTCGCTTTCGATAGCTTTGAAGTGTACGAACAGGTCGTCACCGCCACCTTGAGGAGTGATGAAGCCGAAGCCTTTTTCATCGTTGAACCATTTAACGGTGCCGGTTTGGCGATTAGACATGGTGTATCTCCAAGAAACATATATTTTCAGTAGTACTGTGCTGCTCAGGCCAACTGGGCACACCGGGGTATCATAGTCGAAATGTTCGACTTGGAACCCCCCCAGCAGCACGGTTTGCTCTGCCGTTGCGCTTTCTTTCTCGCTGAAATTGCCTGAAAGCCCCGGTTTACAAGGGTTTCAGCCAAAAATAAAAGCGATAAAAAAAGCTGTAAAACCTGCATAAATTGTTGGTTCTGGCAGTTTTTTCGCCGTTTCAGGCCACTTTTCGGGGTAAAAACACCCCCTCGAAACGCTGTTTACTGGGCCTTGCAGGCGGCAATTGCGACTTGCGCCTTTTTCACCAGTTCAGGTGAAGGCGGGGTCTGCTTGCTCATCAGTTGAGTGATTTCCTGGGTGGTGAACTTCTTGTTCAACTCGTCGGCACCGCAGGCGCAGTGTTTCTTCGCGTTTGCCTCGCCGATGGTTTGGGCGGCAGCCGGGGTGCAATCCTTCATGAAGGCATCACGCGCGCCTGCAGGCCAGGCTGCTTGGGCGCTCAGCGGAAGCAGCATGGCCAATGGCGCGGCAAGGGCAAAAAGACGGATAAGGCGCATGACGGAAACTCCTGTGGGTCAGTAAGGTGTCGCGATTCTCAGGGCATTTGAGGGGGTTCGTACATCTCAAGTTCACTTGTGGCGGCAAATCCGCGCAAATCCGCGGCAACGCAACAAGCGCGCGGCGATGACCGTTCATCTGTGCTAGCATCCCACGCTTGGGAATTTTCAGGCCCTGGACGATGTATTCGCCAGGCGCGGTTGATACCCGAAGAACCCTGATTTGATCTCCAGTCACTCTGGTTCGGTTCCCGGTTGGCCGCAAGGCTCCTGCCGCTGTAAGGCAGGCGTTCATCATTGGATGGCCTGGACTGAATCGCGTACTGGCTGCTCATCCCAACCCACGTGACCTTTGGTAGGGGTCACCACTAGGAGAGGAGGCGCCATGCCCACTATTACTCTTCCCGACGGCAGTCAACGTTCGTTCGATCATCCGGTATCCGTAGCTGAAGTCGCGGCATCCATTGGTGCTGGCCTGGCCAAGGCCACCCTGGCCGGCAAGGTCAACGGCAAGCTGGTCGACGCCTGTGATGTCATCGACAGCGACGCCACCCTGCAAATCATCACGCCCAAAGATGAAGAGGGGCTGGAGATTATTCGCCACTCTTGCGCGCACCTGATTGGCCACGCGGTCAAGCAGCTGTACCCGACGGCGAAAATGGTGATCGGTCCGGTCATCGACGAAGGCTTCTATTACGATATCGCCTACGAGCGTCCTTTCACCCCGGACGACCTGGCGGCCATCGAACAGCGTATGCACCAGCTGATCGAGAAAGATTACGACGTAATCAAGAAAGTCACCCCGCGTGCCGGTGTGATCGACGTGTTCACCCAGCGTGGCGAAGACTACAAGCTGCGCCTGGTCGAGGACATGCCGAACGAGCAGGCCATGGGCCTGTACTATCACGAAGAATATGTCGACATGTGCCGCGGCCCGCACGTGCCGAACACCCGCTTCCTGAAGTCCTTCAAGCTGACCAAGCTGTCCGGCGCCTACTGGCGCGGTGATGCCAAGAACGAGCAGTTGCAGCGCGTCTACGGCACTGCCTGGGCTGACAAGAAGCAACTGGCGGCCTACATCCAGCGCATCGAAGAAGCCGAGAAACGCGACCACCGCAAGATCGGCAAGCGCTTGAACCTGTTCCATCTCCAGGAAGAAGCACCGGGTATGGTGTTCTGGCACCCGAACGGCTGGACCCTGTACCAGGTGCTCGAGCAGTACATGCGCCAGGTGCAGCGCGACAACGGCTACCTGGAGATCAAGACTCCACAGGTCGTTGACCGTAGCTTGTGGGAGAAATCCGGGCACTGGGCCAACTACGCCGACAACATGTTCACCACCCAGTCGGAAAACCGCGACTACGCCATCAAGCCAATGAACTGCCCATGCCACGTGCAGGTGTTCAACCAGGGCCTGAAGAGCTACCGCGAGTTGCCGATGCGCCTGGCCGAGTTCGGTGCCTGCCACCGGAACGAGCCATCGGGTGCGCTGCACGGCATCATGCGGGTGCGCGGCTTCACTCAGGACGACGCCCATATCTTCTGCACCGAAGAGCAGATGCAGGCCGAGTCCGCTGCGTTCATCAAGCTGACCATGGACGTTTATCGCGATTTCGGCTTCACCGAAGTCGAAATGAAGCTGTCCACTCGTCCGGAAAAACGCGTCGGTTCCGACGAGCTGTGGGATCGCGCCGAGTCGGCACTGGCCGCAGCGCTAGACAGCGCGGGCCTTGCGTACGATCTGCAGCCGGGTGAGGGTGCGTTCTACGGTCCGAAGATCGAGTTCTCGCTAAAAGATTGCCTCGGTCGCGTCTGGCAATGTGGTACCTTGCAGCTCGATTTTAACCTGCCGATCCGTCTGGGAGCCGAATACGTCTCCGAAGACAACAGTCGCAAGCACCCGGTCATGTTGCACCGGGCGATCCTGGGTTCCTTCGAGCGATTTGTCGGGATTCTGATCGAGCATTACGAGGGCGCGTTCCCTGCGTGGCTGGCTCCGACCCAGGCAGTGATCATGAATATCACTGATAAACAGGCAGATTTTGCCGCTGAAGTTGAAAAAACTCTCAATCAAAGCGGTTTTCGTGCCAAGTCCGACTTGAGAAATGAAAAGATCGGCTTTAAAATCCGCGAGCATACTTTGCTCAAGGTTCCCTATCTCTTGGTTATCGGAGATCGGGAAGTCGAGATGCAGACTGTCGCTGTGCGTACTCGTGAAGGTGCTGACCTGGGCTCGATGCCCGTCGCCCAGTTCGCTGAGTTTCTCGCGCAAGCGGTTTCCCGGCGTGGTCGCCCAGATTCGGAGTAATTATTATTAAGCGTGAAATGAGACAAGATAAACGAGCTGCACCGAAAGCCCCGATCAACGAGAATATCTCGGCACGCGAGGTTCGGTTAATTGGGGCTGAGGGCGAGCAGCTTGGGATTGTGTCAATTGAAGACGCGCTTCTTAAGGCTGAAGAAGCCAAGCTCGATTTGGTGGAAATTTCCGCCGATGCAGTACCTCCTGTCTGCAAGCTGATGGACTACGGCAAGTCGATCTTCGAAAAGAAGAAGCAGATTGCTGCGGCCAAGAAAAACCAGAAGCAGATCCAGGTTAAAGAAATCAAGTTTCGTCCAGGGACGGAGGAAGGGGATTACCAGGTAAAACTGCGCAACCTGGTACGTTTCCTGAGTGATGGGGACAGGGCCAAGGTATCCTTGCGATTCCGCGGCCGTGAGATGGCCCACCAGGAGCTGGGGATGGAACTCCTCAAGCGAGTTGAAGGTGACTTGCTCGAGTACGGTTCGGTCGAACAGCATCCTAAGATGGAAGGACGCCAACTGATCATGGTCATCGCCCCGAAAAAGAAGAAGTAATCATCAGGGCACGGCAGGCCTTCTGATTATGTTTATCAACTGAATGCGGAGTATCCGAACATGCCAAAAATGAAAACGAAAAGTGGTGCTGCTAAGCGGTTTCTGAAAACTGCTAACGGTATCAAGCACAAGCACGCTTTCAAGAGCCACATCCTGACTAAAATGTCGACCAAGCGTAAGCGTCAACTGCGCGGTAGCAGCTTGCTGCATCCGTCTGACGTGGCAAAAGTCGAGCGCATGCTGCGCCTTCGTTAATTTTAGTCAAGAATAGAGGAAGTAACTCATGGCTCGTGTAAAGCGTGGCGTCATTGCCCGTAAGCGTCACAAAAAAATTCTGAAACTTGCTAAAGGCTACTACGGCGCGCGTTCACGCGTATTCCGTGTTGCCAAGCAAGCGGTAATCAAGGCTGGCCAATACGCCTACCGTGACCGTCGTCAGAAAAAACGTCAGTTCCGCGCTCTGTGGATCGCTCGTATCAATGCTGGTGCTCGTGTTAACGGTCTGTCCTACAGCCGTTTCATCGCTGGCCTGAAAAAAGCGTCCATCGAAATCGACCGTAAGGTTCTGGCTGAACTGGCCGTGAACGAAAAAGCGGTGTTTGCTGCGATTGTCGAGAAAGCTAAAGCCACCTTGGCTTAAGTACCCCCGACAGTCACCCTGGGTTACTCCTGTAGCCCAAGGTGGTAAACGTCATAAATAGGGGAAGAGCCTTCAAGCTCTTCCCCTATTTTGTATCTGGAGTCTGTACATGGAAAACCTGGATGCGCTCGTCTCTCAAGCACTAGAGGCTGTGCAAAGCGCTGAAGATATCAATGCCCTGGAGCAAATCCGGGTTCACTACCTTGGCAAGAAGGGCGAATTGACTCAGGTGATGAAGACCCTGGGGAATTTGCCGGCAGAAGAGCGTCCGCAAGTCGGCGCCCTGATCAACGTTGCCAAGGAGCGTGTCACAGAGGTTCTCAATGCGCGCAAGGTGCTGTTTGAAGCCGCCGACCTGGCTGCCAAACTGTCCGCCGAGTCCATTGACGTGACCCTGCCTGGCCGCGGCCAGACCTCAGGCGGTCTGCATCCGGTTACCCGGACTCTGGAGCGTATCGAACAGTTCTTCACCCACATTGGCTACGGCATTGCCGAAGGCCCTGAGGTCGAAGACGACTATCACAACTTCGAGGCGCTCAACATCCCAGGCCACCACCCGGCCCGGTCGATGCACGACACCTTCTATTTCAACGCCAACATGCTGTTGCGCACCCATACCTCGCCGGTACAGGTCCGCACCATGGAGTCGAAACAGCCGCCGATCCGCATCGTCTGCCCAGGCCGTGTGTACCGTAGTGACTCGGATATCACCCACTCGCCGATGTTCCACCAGGTCGAAGGCCTGCTGGTCGATCGCGATATCAACTTCGCCGACCTCAAAGGCACCATCGAAGAGTTCCTGCGGGTGTTCTTCGAAAAAGAACTGGCCGTGCGTTTCCGTCCTTCGTACTTCCCGTTCACCGAGCCATCCGCTGAAGTCGACATGGAATGCGTGATGTGCAGCGGTAAAGGCTGCCGCGTCTGCAAGCAGACCGGCTGGCTGGAAGTGATGGGCTGCGGCATGGTGCACCCGAACGTGCTGCGCATGTCCGGCATTGATCCGGAAGAGTTCTCAGGCTTTGCCTTCGGCATGGGCGTGGAGCGTCTGGCCATGCTGCGTTACGGCGTGAACGACTTGCGTCTGTTCTTCGACAACGACTTGCGGTTCCTTGCGCAATTTCGCTAGTCGTAACGAATTTTTAGGAGAGCAGGATGAAATTCAGTGAACAATGGCTGCGCGGCTGGGTAAGCCCGCAGGTAAGTCGCGACGAGCTGGTTGCTCGTCTGTCGATGGCCGGTCTTGAGGTCGATAGCGTTACCCCGGCCGCCGGTGTGTTTAATGGCGTCGTAGTGGGCGAGGTGCTGAGCACCGAGCAACACCCGGACGCTGACAAGCTGCGCGTGTGCCAGGTCAGCAACGGTGCCGAAACCTTCCAGGTCGTGTGCGGAGCGCCGAACGTGCGCCCGGGCCTGAAGATTCCGTTCGCCATGATCGGTGCCGAACTGCCAGGTGACTTCAAGATCAAGAAAGCCAAGCTGCGTGGCGTCGAGTCCAACGGCATGTTGTGCTCGCAAGCCGAACTGCAGGTGGGCGAGGGCAATGACGGCCTGATGGAACTGCCGGCCGATGCGCCGGTAGGCGAAGACTTCCGGGTCTACCTGGGCCTGGAAGACGCCAGCATCGAGGTCGACCTGACCCCGAACCGCGGCGACTGCCTGTCCCTGGCTGGCCTGGCCCGTGAAGTGGGCGCGCTGTACGCCGCTGCGGTAACCCGTCCAGTGGTGGCTGCCGTGCCTGCCGTGCACGACGAAGTGCGCTCGGTAGAAGTGCTGGCACCCGCCGCCTGCCCGCGTTACCTGGGCCGGGTAATCCGTAACGTCGACCTGTCCAAGCCAACGCCGCTGTGGATGGTCGAGCGTCTGCGCCGCGCCGATGTGCGCAGCATCGATGCCGCCGTCGACATCACCAACTACGTGATGCTCGAGCTCGGCCAACCGCTGCATGCCTTCGATCTTGCCGAAATCAACGGCGGGATCCGCGTGCGCATGGCTGAAGAAGGCGAAAAACTGGTCCTGCTCGACGGTCAGGAAGTCAGCCTGCGCGCCGACACCCTGGTCATCGCCGACCATACCCGTGCCCTGGCAATCGCCGGTGTGATGGGTGGCGAGCACAGTGGCGTATCCGCCACGACGCGGGACATTTTCCTGGAAAGCGCGTTCTTCGACCAAATCGCGGTTGCTGGCAAGGCCCGTTCCTACGGCCTGCACACCGATGCCTCGCACCGCTACGAGCGCGGCGTGGACTGGCAACTGGCCCGTGAAGCCATGGAGCGCGCCACTGGCCTGCTGCTGGACATCACCGGCGGCGATGCCGGCCCGATCATCGAGACCGTCAACGCGCAGTACCTGCCGTCAATCGCGCCGATCACCCTGCGTGCCCAGCGCATCACCCAGATGCTCGGCATGGAAATGGATCCGGTCGAAGTCGAGCGGCTGCTCAGCGCCCTGGGCCTGACTATCGCGGCGGACGGGGCAGGGCAGTGGCGCGTTGAAGTGCCAAGCCATCGCTTCGATATCAGCCTGGAAGTCGACCTGATCGAAGAGCTGGCCCGCCTGTACGGCTACAACCGCCTGCCGGTCCGTTACCCGCAAGCGCGCCTGGCACCACAAGCCAAGGCCGAAGCCCGTAGCGACCTGCCTGAGTTGCGTCGTCTACTGGTAGCCCGTGGTTATCAGGAAGCGATCACCTACAGCTTCATCGATCCGAAACAGTTCGAACTGTTCAATCCGGGCGTTGAACCGCTGCTGCTGGCCAACCCGATCTCCAACGACATGGCAGCCATGCGCTCGTCCTTGTGGCCAGGCCTGGTCAAGGCCCTGCAGCACAATCTGAACCGTCAGCAGGATCGCGTGCGTCTGTTCGAAAGCGGCCTGCGTTTTGTCGGTCAGCTGGAAGGTCTGAAGCAAGAGCCGATGCTCGCCGGTGTAGTCTGCGGTAGCCGTCTGCCGGAAGGCTGGGCACAGGGCCGCGACGTGGTGGATTTCTTCGACGTCAAGGCAGACGTGGAAGCAGTGCTGGGCTTCGCCGGTGCACTGGACTCGTTCACCTTCTCCCCGGGCAGCCACCCGGCATTGCACCCGGGTCAGACCGCGCGCATCGAGCGTGAAGGTCGCGAAGTCGGTTTCATCGGCGCGCTGCACCCCGAACTGTCGAAAACCCTCGGTCTCGACCGTCCGGTGTTCGTCTTCGAGCTGGTATTGGGCGAAGTGGCCTTGGGCAAAATGCCTAAATTCCACGAGTTATCGCGCTTTCCTGAAGTGCGCCGTGACCTCGCGTTGCTGGCCGACGCAGGCGTTGCCGCCAGTGCCGTCATGGATGTAATCCGTGAAAATGCAGGCGAATGGCTGACAGACCTCAGGCTCTTTGACGTTTATCAGGGTAAAGGCATTGATCCTCATAGAAAAAGCCTTGCAGTTGGCTTGACCTGGCAGCATCCATCGCGCACTCTTAATGACGATGAGGTGAATACCACGACGCAAAACATCCTCACCTCGCTCGAACAAAGGTTGAACGCCACGTTAAGGAAGTGACGTATGGGGGCTCTGACGAAAGCTGAAATGGCGGAACGTCTGTATGAAGAGCTGGGCCTGAACAAACGGGAGGCCAAGGAATTGGTCGAACTGTTTTTTGAAGAAATCAGGCACGCTCTTGAAGACAACGAACAGGTGAAGTTGTCCGGTTTCGGCAACTTCGACCTTCGGGACAAACGCCAGCGGCCTGGCCGCAATCCGAAAACGGGAGAAGAAATCCCGATCACGGCTCGCCGTGTGGTCACCTTTCGTCCAGGGCAGAAGTTGAAGGCCCGAGTTGAGGCTTATGCTGGAACCAAGTCATAACGACGAGCTTCCCGTCATCCCAGGCAAACGCTACTTCACCATTGGTGAAGTCAGCGAGTTATGTGCGGTAAAACCGCACGTACTACGCTATTGGGAACAGGAGTTTCCTCAACTCAACCCCGTCAAACGCCGCGGAAACCGCCGGTATTATCAGCGCCAAGACGTGCTGATGATCCGGCAGATCCGTGCGTTGCTTTATGACCAGGGGTTCACCATCGGCGGCGCACGCTTGCGTTTGTCCGGCGATGAAGCCAAAGACGACACCACCCAGTACAAACAGATGATCCGCCAGATGATCTCCGAGCTCGAAGATGTACTGGTGGTCCTCAAGAAATAAAATTCTGCTTTTAAATACTTCCAGTTTTCAAAAGCTTGCGTTATATTCTTGAGCGTTCGTCGAGAACAGCAACAGGTAACACGCCTAGTCGGGGCGTAGCGCAGTCCGGTAGCGCACTAGCATGGGGTGCTAGGGGTCGAGTGTTCGAATCACTCCGTCCCGACCATATAATTCAAGGGGTTGCGAGATTCTATCTCGCGACCCCTTTTTATTTTACGGCGTTTTTACCCCTACAAAACGACTGGCTTTCAGTGGAATCCTCACTGCGTTCGCGTGAATTGATGCCTTATCTGGCAGTCGTCTCATGAACAAGGCTGGAGAAAATTTACGCTATTTAGCCGTACCGGCGATGGATATGCTGCATGCATGGATGATCGCCCAGCGTCATCTGACGCCCGGAGGCACGGCCATCAATAAGGCGCTCAATTACAGCCTGAAACGGTGGGCAGCGCTGTCACACTACCTCAATGGCGGGGCCGGCCCGATTGACAACAATTGGGCCAAGAACCAGATCCGCCCTTGGGTTCTTGGACATAAAACTGGCTCTTCGCAGGTTCGTTTTGCAGCGGTAAACGCGCGGCCCTGATCATAAATATGATCCAGTTTGCGCGGCTGAATGGTTATGATCCGTATGCCTCTGAAGGATGTTCTCACACACCTGCCGACGCAGCGGGCGAGTGAAATCGATCAGTTACTGCCGCATCAGTGGTAACCGGTTTAGTTACGCAAGGCATGATGGCCGGATGCATAAGTAATAACGCCAGAACAGTAATGCATAGACGATGTCGCCCGATGCCGCTACTGGCAATGGCCAGGGGATGCTGCCCGCCAGCCAGTGACCATAGACCACCACAACAAACAGTACTTTCAGGATTATCCCGAGCAGGATATAGGGACGATACTGCAGCGGATCGCGAGCGATCATCCAATAGGCCCAGCCGAATATGATAACCAGGCACGTGGTGAGTTGAATGAAGAGGGTTGAGGTAGGGGTAATTTGCAGCCCCAACAGTGCAGCTACGGGTTGTAGTGCTACGAGTAATGGAAGACCTGCGAATACGTTGAAGCAGGCGGCAGAAATAAACAGCTTGCGTGTATAACTGTCGGTCATGGAATTGTTCCTGAGAGGTGGTGACGCTTCGCGTCGCGCTGAGACATCTTAACTTCCGGGCCTCAGCCAAGCAGCTTGAGTAATGCCGGATAGCTATTGGGGAACAGCCTGCTTATCCAGAACAAGGTGCTCGACTTGTTCCCTGTGATAATGCGTTTGGTTCCTTTGCGCAGCCCCTTGATGATGTCGCCGGCACAATCTGCCGCTGGCGTCAGTAGCATCTTGTCGGCAAGCGCTTTGAACCTTTCTTCTGTACTACCGGCGGCTTTACAGCGTCGTCCGGCCTTTTCAATATTGGTTTTGATTCCGCCAGGGTGCACACACACGGCGCGCACGCCGCTGCCCTCAAGTTCCGACCATAGTGCTTCGGTGAGACCCCGTACGGCGAACTTCGACATGTTGTAAGCGCTTTGCATCGGGAAACCTACCAGGCCAAATACGCTGGAAATGTTGACGATGCAGCCTTCCCGCTGGGCCTGCATCATCGGGAGGAACGCTTTGGTGCCGTACAGCACGCCCCACAGGTTGATACCGAGTTGCCACTCGTACTCATCGATGGAGGTGTTGGCAACTGTCCCGATGACTGCGGCACCTGCGTTATTGATGACGAAGTGCGCCGTGCCAAAATCTCGCTTTACCTCGTCGGCATGGGCCTGGAAGGCGTCCCAGGACGATACGTCCAGGAGGTAACCTTTGGCTTTACTGGCGTCAGGCAATAGCTTCATGGTTTTGTCGAGACCAACCTGGTTGATGTCCGACAGGGCGACGTGCGCGCCAGCTTCCACCATCTGGATAGCCAACTCCCGACCAATGCCTGATCCTGCGCCGGTGATGACGACTACTTTGTTTTGGAACATGTTTTTTATCCTTCTTGTTTTGATTGGTTTGGCCACTACAAGTTTTTGGCTGACAACAACTATTTGCTGAGAATGTGGATCGCGACGGCTGCCTCCTCAATACCCTGCAAACCGCCGCCGTTCTCCTGGATTGCATGGCGTGCGCCATGTACCTGGCGTGCGCCAGCCTCTCCGCGCAGTTGCGTCACCAGTTCGTAGAGTTGTCCGATCCCGGTAGCGCCGAGTGGATGGCCTTTCGATTCCAGGCCACCTGAGGTATTGATCGGGATGCGCCCGCCCAGCGTGAATTCGCCACGTTCAGCCGCAGGTCCGCCCTGACCGAACGGGACCAGGCCCAGGTTTTCGACCTGAATGATTTCGCCCATCGCCGAGGCGTCATGGACTTCGGCGACATGCATGTCTTGCGGCCCCAGGCCCGCCTGTTCATAGGCCTGGTTAGCTGCCAGGTGACCGACGTTCAGTTCCGGCTGATCGAGCCGTCGATGGCTGAAGCTACGGATGACACTGGCCGCTACCTTGATGCAGCGGCTCCTGTCGGCACCGATGCGTGCGAGTCCTTCCTCGGTGCACAGGATGGCGGCTGCTGCACCGTCCGACAGCGGCGCGCACATTGGCAGGGTGAGCGGGTAGGTGATCGGAGGGGCGGCGAGGATTTCGTCGATACCGAAGGCTTTGCGAAATTGTGAGTAGGGGTTATGGACCGAGTGAGTGTGGTTTTTTGCCGACACCGCTGCGATCTGCCGCTGCGTGGTGCCGTAGGTTTTCATATGCTGACGGCACAATGCGGCATAGATGGCCATGAACTTACTGTAAGGCTTGTCCGACTCCGACCCGGTGGGCGGCACTACACCTTCGCCCATTTTTACCAGCGTCTGATAATTCTCTTCGGCGCGAGAGACGTCCCAACCAGCCTCGAACAGCGAAAGGGCCTTCAGTTTATCCGGGATGTTCATCTTTTCCGCACCCAACGCCAGCGCGATACTGGCTGTACCGGCCTTGAGACTTTGCACGGCCAAATTGAAGGCTGAGCTACCCGAAGCGCAGGCATTCTCGATGTTATAGATAGGAATGCCTTCAATACCGATCTTGCTGAACACGACCTGACCCGGGATCGAGAGCTGACCTTGCAATGGGCCATTGGTCATGCCGGCATAAAACGCGATATCGAGATCGGCGGCAGTGCAGTGGGCGTCCTTCAATGCGCCCTGGAAAGCCTCACGTGCCAAGTCGTCGAGGCTGCGTTCGATGTGGCGACCGAAGACGGTCATGGCGATGCCGGCGATATAGATATTGCTCATTGAAAATTCCTTATATTCAGTGGGTCAGTGTCCAGTTCGCACCCCACGGCGTGGTTGACGTTGGGTGCGCCTGGGCAGCGGCTTACTGAAGTTGCTGGTCGTTACCAGGATCAGGCAGGCGTATCTCGGCCACGTGCAGACCGAGGTTGGGATCGACCTCGATTTTTTCCCGTCAGATCTTCCGAGCTGATTTTTCCCAATAAGGCTGGCGCAGATCTTTCTTCAGCACCTTGCCCACCGGACTACGTGGCAGGCTGGTAGTGAAGTCGACCGACTTCGGTGCCATCACGCTGCCCAGCCTGGCCTTGCACAGCTCGATAAGCTCCTGCTCGGTGGTTTCCTGGCCTGGGTTGAGCTCGACCACGGCCTTGACGGCCTCGCCCCATTTTTCATCGGGCACGCCAATCACGGCGCAGTCCTGAACGGCCGGATGTCCCCACAGCACTTGCTCGACCTGGCTGGGATAGACGTTGAAGCCGCCGGAAATGATCATGTCCTTTTTGCGATCGGTGAGGTGCAGATAGCCTTCGGCATCGATATGGCCGATGTCGCCGGTATGCAGCCAACCGTCGACGATGGTCTCGGCGGTCTTCTCCGGCTGCTTGTAGTAACCCTTCATGATCAGGTCGCCGCGCACGCATATTTCACCGGTTTCACCGCGCGGCAGGATCTGGTGGGTGTCGCTCATCACTTCGACGCGGATCAGCGGGTTAGGGCGGCCGACCGAGGACAGGCGTTCGTCGTCGGCGAATTGGCCACCCACCAGATGTTCGTCGGGACGAAAGTTGGCGATGCTGGCCGGCGCTTCGGTCTGACCATAGCCGCCGGTCATGACCGGGCCGAAGATCTCGATAGCTTTCTTCAGCTTGTCTACCGACATGGGGGCCGCGCCGTACATCAGGTACTTCACCGAGGAGAAATCCAGCGTCTCGATACCGGGAATTTCCAACAGCCTGTAGATCACCGTTGGCGGCAGAAAGAGCTCGCTGACCCTGTGCTGCGCAATGGCGTTCAACATCAATGCCGGATCGGGTTTGGTAATGACCACTACAGTGCCACCTTGCGCCGTGCAGGGTACGGACAACAGGCCGGCAGTGTGGGTCATCGGTGCGGCGGCCATATTCACCGGCTTTTCACCATTGCGATAAGCACAGGTCAGCATGAAGTGGGCGATGAACGTCTGCACGCTGCGGTGGGTGTTCATCACGCCCTTTGGCGTGCCCGTAGTGCCACCAGTGGGTGAGACCGCCACCACGTCGTCCATGTCATAAGCGACTTCGGGACGGCTCGCCGGCTGGCCGGCACTCCATAGTTCCAACGAAGGTGCATCGACAGCATCGGCATCGATACAGATCCAGTGTTTGATCTTAGGCAGCCTGGACCGTAGCTCGGCGATGATTTGCGCGAAATCGTTCTGGTAGAACATCACCTCGCAGTCGAATGCGTCGAGGATGTAGTGATTCTCTTCGCTCGAGTTGCGCGCATTGACTGGAATCCAAGTCATGTTGGCGCGCCATAGACCCAGTGTGCAGGCCCAGGCGGTGACGTCGTTACCTGACCAGACGGCACCCTTGGTTTCCTTCGGCAAGCCCAGTGCGAGCAGCTTGTTGGCGATGCGACACGAGAGCTCGCCGATTTCGTTGAAGGTGTAAGAGCGCTCGCCCTGGATGTAGGCGACCCCGGCAGGGTTGATGCCCCAGCCGCGATCGTAAAAGTCGATGATGGCCATAAGTGGTTCCTGTGCCGGTAATCAGAGTTTGGTAACGGTGGCACGGGCCAGGCCGCGTTCTTCCAGGAAACCGAGCAGATAGCGGTGTCCAAAAGCCTTGGAACCGGAAGCGAAGCCGACCTTGTTGGTGTCGTCGTCGAGCAGCCTGATCGCCGCCGCGGCCTGTAGGGCACCGGTGGAAATATAGGGTGTGACGCCATGCACGGTAGCGCGCACGGCAGCCAGGTGACCGCGGCCGATAGCGATGTCGACGCTGCGTTGCAAGGTGGTGCGTTCGCGGGGCGGCATGCTCGGCGTGGTGGCCTCTACCAGGCTCTTCACCACCGCGTCCTGCTGCTCCTTGGACAGGTGCTTGTATTCCGCTTCCCACTTCTGGCTCAGGCCATGCACCATCGGCATCACATTGTTGTCGTAGAAACCGACCGCGGAGGTGCAGGCGCGCACGCGCGGATCATGCTCGAAGTAAATTGGCAGCGAGGTTCCCCCCCAAGGCAGGCAGAAAACCGGCTGCATGAAGTTGGGGTCGACAATGTTGAACGAAGCGGTGGCTGGGTGCTGCACCAGCTTGTTTTCCCACAGGTAGAACTGCTCCCGGTGGAACAATTCGAAAATCGAGGCCGCCGAGCCCAGGCTGACCCCGGCGACATCACGCGGGCCGCGGCATAGGGCGGCGGTTTCCAGTACGTCGATGCCGGGGGTTTCCAGCGCCAGTTCGGCGGCGATCTCGGAGAAGCTGAACATGTAGGACAGCGATGGCGAAACCAGCAGGCCAGCCTGACGATAGAGCTCGCCAAATTGCTCGCGAACCTGACGGACGTAGCTTTGCTCGCCGGTGGTATCTATGTGGTGGCAGCCGGCCTTGAGCGCGGCCTCGACGGTGGTCAAACCGAAGTTGACGAAGGGGCCAACGGTGTTGCAGACCACTTTGGCCCCCTTGAAGGCGGCGCTCAGCGATTCGACGTTGTGCTCGGCCTCGATGATTTCATAGGTCGCGGACTCCAGGCGTACCACACGTTGCGCCATCATTTCCTGCGCGCGCTTGGCATCGCGCGCCACAGCGGTGAAGGGGATGTTCTGGTCGATCAGCCAGTCCATGGTCAGCATGCCGGTGTAGCCACTGGCGCCATAGACAACTACGGGATACTTAGCCATTTCTATTGTCTCCAAAGTTTATTGTTAGTCGGGTTTGGGATCAGTACTGGGGCCAGCCGTCTTCGTAGAGCTCCTGGACAAGGAAGCCAAGGCGGGTGGTGAGCATCATGTTCTCGCCGTCTTCGATCAGCGCGGCGCGGGCATCGCGGAACAACTTCTCCATGGGGTACTCGCGGGTCAGGCCGTTGCCGCCGAACATCTGCAAGGCATCGCTGACTACGCGCATGGCCTCTTCGGTCACGGTGACCTTGCTGGAAGCCGTGGCACAGGGGTGCCCCTGCGGGGACAGGCGCGCATAGGCCAGGGAGCGGCGGGCGACAGCCCGGCAAAGCTCGACACGACGCATCATGTCGCCGATGCGGTAGCGGGTAAGCTGGTGGTTGATCAGCAGTTGGCCACCCTGCTTGCGCTCATGGCAGTAAGCCAGGGCCAGTTCGAAGGCGGAACGTGCCACGCCAGTGAACCATTGCGCCATGTGGGTGCCAGCGAACGACCAGGTCGAAACGACGTTGCCGTAGTACTCGTCCTGCAGGGCTACGGCGAAGCGCTTGGGAATCCGCACGTTGTCGAAATACACCTCGCCCTGGGGCAGGGCGCGCTGACCGATCTTCTCCAGTGGCTTGCCCTTGCTGACACCGGGCAAGTCCAGGGGCACGATTACAGAGATGCCATAGGGCAAGCCATTGGCATCGTAGAAGCCGTTGCCATAGTCGGCGGTCATGTAGGCCAGAGCCACCTGGGCCACCGCGCCGTTGGACACCCAGGCCGAGCACTGGCCGTTAATGACGATCTCGTGCTCGCCGACCTTGGCGAAGAGATTGCCCTTGTTGCCTAACTGCCCCGGCACCCAGTCGCGCTGCATGTCGAAGGCGCCGGCGTCAGTACCCTTGTCCGGATGGGTAATCATCCAGCAGCCGATTTTCCCGGCACTCAGATCGATCAGCTCCTGGTTCCCTACGGCTTTGGCCATCTCGTTCGGGAAGGTGCTGACGCCCAGGGAAACCGCCAGGCCGGCATCGCCCCAGCCCATTTCCTCGCCGATCATGGATTCGACGCGTACAGCCGTTTCCGGCGGCAGTTCGGCCAGCAGATCGGAATCCAGGCCCAGCTTGGCGGCTTCGCTGAACACGCTGTAGTACGGCGAGCCGGGGGCGACCACCTGCTCTGCGGTCATCTTGTCGAGTTCCTGACCCAGGGGGCGCATGAAATCCTTGGCAAAGCGATGCACGCTGTCCTGGATGCCGCGCTCGACCTCGTTCAGGGGCGTTTCAAAGCCGGTTATTGAAATGTCAGGCAGGTTGATCCGGTTACTTAGTTTCATGATGGGCCTCGTCATATCACTCGGTTTTTCTTATGGCCTGCACTTTGGTTTTCGAGATGCGTCAGGCGTCGGCCGGCAGTTCGCCGGCGGCGATCAGCGTGGCGCGCGTGGCCTCGACGAAGGGCTCAACGGTGTCGACGAACAGCTCTTGCAGCGGCGTCCCCTTGAACTCGGGGAGGAAGGTCTTGTTCCAGTGGCCGCACAGCGACATGCCCGCTGGGGTATCGACCATGGCGACGCCGATCGCCAGCAGGGTCTGGATGGCACCGGGACGGGAAGCCGCGTAGGCTGCGCGCCACTGCTCGGGCGTCAACTCGTTACGCTCGATCGGGCGCCCCATGGCTTGTTCGCGCGCGGCCAGCAGCTCGTTCCACGAACACCAGGCCGTGGCCGCGACTGGACAGATCGCATTGCGCGAGGCCGGGTGGGCCAGCACATGCGCAATGATGCGACCGACATCCGCGCCGGTCGACCAGGCCAGCTTGACGTCGGGATCGCCCATCACCATCACCGGCTCGAGCATGTAGTACTCGATCCAGGCACCAGCCGGAATGATGGTGTAGTCCATGCCGGCCAATTCGATCATGCGCCGGATGAACGCCTTCTGCCGGGCCATCAAGCGGTGCGTGGTGTCGGTTTGCCAGAACTGTTCGAATTCGTAGATCGCGCCGTACTCGGATGGCACGAAGCGTTCGACCCCGGCTTCCTTGGCGGCAAAGATCAGCGGCATCTGCGATTCGGTTGCATAGAGCGGCACGCAGGACACCAGGTAGTCGGTGCCGCGCAGCGCCGGGACCAGCGCTTCGGTAACGGTGACGTCGACCTCCTTGATGGTCACGCCCTGACGCGCCCATTCGGCGTACTGCAGCTGTTTTTGCGCCTCACTCTTGCTGATGCCCGACGATGAGCGTTCCACCTGGCCGGAGCGGCGCGCCAGTACATTGATATTGACCAGGCCCTGGCGAATGAACTCATTGACGCAGGCGATGCCCGCAGTCCCGGTGGCGCCGAATACAGTGACGGTCTTCTTGCTCACGCTGTTCTCCTGGCTGTGATCAGTTATGCGGGCGAGCGGTTGTGCCCGCCTCGCATTAAGGCGAGTGGCGGAATATTTGGCCGATTATTGTTCTTCCCGACATCGACAACTCACCTGAAAAGCGGTCATATTTGTCAAAATATGCTCATCCCGAGATGCCCATGAATCCGCAGCAACAGGTCCATGAAACACTGGGATTGCCCTTGCTGGGCGGCCTGGTGTGCAGGGAAATCCCCTTGTATGCGGAGCGCTACTTCCTGCATACGACTGATCTATCCGTCCCGCCCGTTGACTTCATGGCCCTGTTGACCCAGTTCGGTGGCTCGCGGGCGGATGAGGGGGCCGGGGGCGAGTTGCGCTCAACCTCGATGCCCCGCTTGTCGATGCTGCTGCCTGCAGGTTGTGCCACTCAATGGCACTATTCCGGCAGCATTGATTTCGCGGTCTTTTATCTGCCCGAGCGCACTGATGGCGTGTTTCGACAATTGCGTGAACTATGCGCTGGCGCGCAGGCACCATTGCCCGTCAGTGATGGCTTGGTGAGCGCAGCGGCCCGGCAATTGATGGATGAGCTAAGTCTTGGGAAAGGGGCTGATCAGGGGTTCATGGCAAGATTGGCCATGGTCATGCTTGAGCAGGTGTATCGTGCGTTACGGGTTGACGCGAGCAGAGGTATTTATCCGCCGCATATTCATCTGGCGCGCCTGCATACGGTACTGGTCTACATTCGCGAGCATCTGGGGCAGGAACTCTCGATCAGCACGCTGGCTGGCCAGGCGGGTGTCAGCCCGGCTCATTTCCGACGGCTGTTTCAGCGTGCCATGGGTATGCCGCCCCATCGCTATGTGATGAATCTACGACTGGAACATGCACGTGATCTGCTCATGCAGACCGATCTACCCATTTTGCATGTGGCATTGGAGTGTGGCTTCAGCTCCCAGAGCCACCTGACTGCAGCCTTCAAGGTTGCGCACGCCAGTACGCCGGCCGAATACAGAGTCCTGGCTGGACGGTAGCGGGTTCTTTGGCGTAGCGAGCAGGTCACTCCGCCGAAGTACGCAAGCGGCTTGTGTTGGATTGCACCGGTGTTCAAGTCATCGGACTATTCCATGGTAGTGTTCGGCCGTTTGGAACTGTATCCAGCGATCTTAAGACGCTCCTTGGGTAAGCGTCGCTCAACCACTCAGGTCTGAAACAATGGACTGCATAGAGCCCCAACTGATCCTCAAAACGACACCGCCGCGTAGTCAGAAATCAGCACGGATGCGAAACCGCCTGGGTCTCCATACCCAGGAACTGACCGACAAAGTGGTGATCGCCGTTCAAGCGCCGGCAGGCTTTGGCAAAACTTTTCTGCTGACCCAGTGGCGCCGTGAATGTTTATCTCACGGCGCCGTGGTGGCCTGGATGACGCTGGATGCACAGGATGATAGTGCGCGTTTTGTCCAGGGGCTGGGAGTTGCCATGGCAATTGGCAGCGGTCGGCCGTCGTTTGCCCGCGCATTCGAGCCTATTGCGGGACTGGGGCGTGACGAACAGGAAGGGCTGACGCAGTGGTTGGCGGAAGTGGCTGATCTGGGTAGTGAAACCGTATTGATTCTGGATGAAGCGGATACCTTGCCCGAGCTGACGATCCGTCACTCCCTGACGTACCTGTTGCACAACGCGCCGGCCAATTTGCGCATCATAATGGCCTCTCGGGTACGGTTGAATCTGCAGGTGGCGGACCTCGCGGCAAGAGGGCTTTTCACGACGATCATGACAGCGGCTTTACGACTGAATGTGGAAGAGGCGCTCGCCATCCTCAATGACCGTTTCGGTGCAAGGGTCGATGCCGACCTCTGCGTGCGGTTGCACGAGATAACCGAAGGCTGGCCGCTTGGCCTGCAATTAGCGATTTCGGCGTTGGAGAAGAGCTCGAATCGGAGTGCTGCAGTCGAAGAATTGTCGACTTGTCTGGGGGATATCCAGCGATATTTCGTCGACAGTCTGCTCGCACATCTTCGGGAGGAGCAGGTTCGCTTTCTGACCGGCATTGCATTGTTGGAAATGGTCCAGCCCTTGTTATGCGAAGCGCTGACGGGTAACGCTCGCTCGGGTGAATTGCTGAAGGAATTGTGTGCCTCGACACCGATTTTTGTTGAAAGTATCGACAGTGACTGGGTGCGCATCCATCCATTGGCGCGGGAATTTCTGCTCGGCCGTTTTGCCGACTTGCCGTTGGAGGAGCGGCAGGGTTATCACCGGCGCGGCGCTGTGTGGCTGGAACAATACGGATTCCTGGAGCAGGCCGCCCGGCAATATCTGTTGGCCGGCATGCCCCAACCGGCCTATACGTTGATCGGCAAATGCCTGTACGAAGTCATGTTGCAAGGGCAGTTCAGCCGGGTGCTGGAGTGGGTCGAGGAGCTTGGCCCCGCTGACGTGTTGTCGCATCCGCGCATCTGCCTGGCGGCGGCCTGGACATTGGCATTGGGAGAACGTCAGGCAGAAGCGGCGCAATTGATTGCTGCTATTGAACAGCATCCGTCCGCCGACGAGGCGACACGTTGTGAAGCTGCCGCCATCGCTGCCGCAGCCGCCTACTTTGCGGATCGTCCGGATGAATCGCATGGACTCATCATGCCTTGGGTCGATCGATTGCCTTCGTTCTCGAGCAAGGTGCAAGCCATTGTCGCGACCCAGGTCGCCCGTCTGACGCTATTGCAGGGACAACCGGAGAAAGCCCGGCGAATCTTTCAGCGAGCAGCGCTTTACGCGGGTAGTCCTGGCCTTGATGCCGTACGCGGGTATGGCGAGTGGGTGGTCGGCCTTGCTTATTTATACGAGGGTCGAATGGTGTCGGCGCGCACGGCGTTGCACGACAGCCTGTTGCATGCCGAACGGGACATCGGTCGGCGCAGTCCGGTGGCGGTCATGTTAGCGAGCGCTCTGGCGACGGTGTTGCTGGAACAGGGGGAAGTCCAGGAGACCGCTACGGTGCTGGCGAACAGGCTGGATATCGTTGAGCGATTGGCCTCCCCCGATGCCATTGTGCAGGGTTTCCTCGCCGCCTCTCGACTGGCCTCGCTCCAGGGGCAGGGGCATCGCGGGCAGGATCTGCTCGAGGCGTTATTCGCCCTTGGAGAAGAGCGAAATATTCCACGATTCTGCATTGCCTCCCTGGGAGAGCAAATACGCCTGCATGCCTTGCAGGGACGCAGCGATACCTGCCAGGCATTATGGCGACGACTGGACAGTTTCACGCCGGTTATTGCCCGTGAGCGAGCAGGGTTGCTGGGTCCGGAGCTGGACTTGCTGGCCGGGGTAGCCAACGCTTATGCCTTACTGGCCCAACGTGACTGGGAGGCGATGCTGGCGGTGCTGGACAAGGTTGGCGAAACAGCCGAACACCTGCGTCGTGGGCGAGACATCGTACAGATCAAGCTGCTCAGGGCACTGGCACTGCGGGCGACGGGGCAGGGCGGCACTGACTATTTGCTGGAGGCTGTCAGCCTCGCGCAAGAAAACGGTATGTTACGCGTAGTGCAGGACACCCATCCGGACCTGATCAAATGGGAGCGGACGCTTCAGGGTGAAACGGTCCCATTGCTTACGGCGACCGCTACGCCCGCACCTGTTGCGCGACCGGAACCCACCCCATTGAGCGTGTCCGCGAGTCGTCTCCTGACGCCCAAGGAACGCGAGGTGTTGCAGCTATTGGCTCGCAACCTGTCCAACAAGCAAATCGCCCTGGCGCTGAATGTCGGCGAGGAAACCGTGAAGTGGCACTTGAAAAACCTGTTTGGAAAATTCCAGGCCGGTACCAGACAGCATGTTGTCGCGCGTGCATACATGCTGGGAATTCTCGAGACAGCGGGCTAATGCGAGTCCACCACCCGAGGTGATCCGTACGGATCATCTTTCAATCCCCCCCCCGCCCCCCAAAAAAAATCGATTTCCTGCCGCCCCCCCAGTCAATGGGGGGGTTCGCTTTTCGACTTCGCAATAGTCTGAACCCACAAATGCGCCAACGTATCGGCGAGTGGGAGCAGGTTTATGTCTGAAAAAGTGCTGATCGCCGGTGCAGCAATGGTGCCGTTTCTACCGCTGGGTGGCTCTGACAGTCATGCGGCGTTGGCGGGGCAAGCCATCCGTGCGGCGCTGGCCGATGCGCGGATCGACTATGACCTGGTCGACCAGGTGTTTACTTCCTGCGTACACGCAGAAGCCGGTGTCGCCGAGCAAATGTTGTCGCAGATTGGCTACTCGGGCGTGCCGATTTTCAGCCTCGGCGATGGCTGTGCGTCGGCCAGCAGTGCTTTCCAGTTGGCCCGCAATAGCCTGCTGTGCGGCCAGGCTGAATGTGTCCTGTTGGTGGGTGTCGAGTGCATGCCGGCAGGCATTTCCAATCGTGAGTTTTTCGGTTTGAAAGATCTCGCTCGCGATGATTTGGCGACGGTCAGGCAGGCTGAGCACCCCATCGGCTTTATCGAGCGTCGACAACAACCGGCACTGTTGTTCGCTGCCCAAACCAGCTGGTTGTTGACACGCATGGGCATTGCTCAAAGCAGCTTCGATCAGGTGCTTGAGCAGGCACGGGCTCAGGCCGGGCGCAATCCCTACGCCGTATTGAACCGCATGCCGGATCGCGACGACTGGCTCGCGCCTTATCTGTGCCCGCCCGCCTGCGGTGCTGCGGCCATCCTGCTCTGTACCCCGGCCTTCGCCCTGCGCTTCGGCGCTCGGGTGGACGTCACCGTGCTGGCCAGTGTCAGGGGCAGTGACAGCGCTTCAGAGCAGGAATCGGGTTGCGTGCTGGATGTGCTCGGACAGGCAACTACCCGGCGAGTCGCGCAACTGGCCTATCAGCAGGCGGGCCTCGGTGCGGAAGACATCGACGTGGTTGAACTGCACGACCAAAGCGTCGGCGACTTCATGGTCAATAGCGCCGCGTTGGGCTTTTGCCGGGAAGACGAGATCGATCGATTCGTGCAGCAAGGACGCCGCCTGAAAGGACAGATGAATGCGGTGTGCCCATCGGGTGGCTTGCTGGGACGTGGTCACGCCCCGGGTGCCACCGGGTTGGCGCAACTGGTCGAGTTGGTCTGGCAACTGCGCGGCGTGGCCGAGGGCAGGCAAATTGCTGGTGCCCGCACGGCTTTACAACATAGCACCGCCCTGGGCCGGGCGGTGTCGGTCACCCTTTTGCAGCGCACCTGAGAGGAGGCTCACTACGCCGTTATTCAACCCATGACTTTTCGTAAACCATAGAGCAGGTGGCAAGCTAGATGAACAAAAATAATAAGATCTGCCATGCAAACCTTCGCAAAGGGTTGTTGGCCTCCGCCATTCTCACCGGCCTGGGCATTGCGCCCGTAGGGGCTGTGGAGATCAACACGGGGAATGAAGACTTTGCGGTTCGCTTCGACAACACGCTGAAGTTCAACTACGCCCAGCGCGTGGAAGCCCCCAACAGCAAGTTGGCCAATTCGTGGAACAACAATGACGGGGATCGCAACTTCTCCTCCGGCAGTCCCGTTTCTCAACGACTGGATGTGCTGACCGAACTGGACGTGGTTTACAAAGAAAAAGTCGGTTTCCGTGTCAGCGCCAACACTTGGTACGACCACGCCTACGACGATATTGGCAGCGATAACGCCTCGACCAATCAGCTCAACAACGGTAAGCCGGACTCTCATCATCAAAGCGGTTACGCCGATCGGTATTACAACGGTCCTTCTTCGGAAATCCTTGATGCCTTCGTGTTTGGCAGCACTGAAGTCGGCGATGAGTCACTGCTCAGCGGCAAGCTCGGCAAGCACACCGTTTACTGGGGCGAAAGCATCCTCGCCTTTGCCCATAGCAATAGTTATGGCCAATCCGGCCTGGATATTTCCAAGTCGCTGGCGGTCCCGGGAACAGAAGCCAAAGAACTGTTCATTCCGCGTAATCAGTTGTCCACCAGCCTCACGGTCAACCCGGAACTGACCCTCGCCGCGCAGTACTTCCTGGACTGGGACGCCGCGCGGTTGCCGGAGTCGGGTACTTATCTGGGGTTCAACGACGGCATTCAAAATGGCGGGCACAACCTGTCGTTGATCGGCGGCCGAAACCCGCTGTTCGGTACACCTGGCCCACTGGGTGCCAACCAGTTTTTACGGCTGTCCAACGGGCATACGTTTACCCCGGACAACCAGGGTGACTTTGGCCTGATGGCCAAGTGGAGCCCGGAATGGCTGCAGGGTACGCTGGGTTTCTACTACCGCAAAACCTCCGACATTCTGCCCAACCTGGTGTTGCAGCCAACGGCGGTCGGCCCTGCGCAACTGATCTCCGGCAATGCCGGCAGCTACAACCAGTTCTATGTCGACGATATCGATATCTACGGCATCAGCCTGTCGAAAAGCATCGAAGGTGTCAGCGTCGGTCTCGACCTGAACTATCGCCACAACATGCCGCTGGCCAGCGTGCCGGCAACGGTCAATCCGGTGGCCGGTGCCGCCGGTTTGCCTGGCTTCATCAGCAGCTTTGATGGTGATAACGGCGTGGCCCGGGGCAACACCGTGCACGCGGTGCTCAACGGCTTGACCACTTTCGGTGCGACACCGGTCTGGGACAGTTCGACCTTGCTGGTTGAACTCGCCTACAGCCGCTGGCTGGACGTCACCGAGAACAAGCAACTGTTCAAAGGCGAAGACTGGTATCGCGGTGTCGACAAGGTCACCAGGGACAACTACGTCCTGGGCGTCAACTTCAACCCGACCTGGTACCAGGTGTTCCCCGGCATCGATATGTACCTGCCGGCCAACTACAGCGTCGGCCTTGCGGGCAACTCGTCGGTTCAGCTCGGGGGTAACAAGGATTCCGGCAGTTACTCGGTGGGCGTTGGCATGGACGTGCACAACCAGTACCGGTTTGACCTGAAGTACGTGGACAACTTTGGTCCGTTCGACACCTGCGGCTCAGCCGGTGGTGCAGGTGCACAGGGCGAGGGTGCCGCACCAGGGGCCAACGGCCAATACAACTGCGTACCGGGGCAGACCACTGCTTTCGGCGGTACTCAGCCTCAGCTCAAGGATCGGGGCATGGTCACTTTTACCTTCAAAACGACCATTTGATCGAAGTCTTTGCTTGATAGCAGGAGTCACTCCATGAAGTTCGTCAATACGCTTTTGTCCACTGCCTTGACCGTTGCCATCGCGGGTGCGGCACACGCAGCCGTGTCCCCTGATGAAGCAAGCAAACTCGGCAACAGCCTGACAGGCGTCGGCGCTGAAAAGGCCGGCAATGCCGACAACACCATTCCGTCCTACACCGGCGGTCTCACCACGGCGCCGGCCAGTTTTCAACCCGGTAGTTCGTTCCGTCCGGACCCTTACGAGGCCGACAAGCCACGCGTCGTCGTCGAAGGCAAAAACCTCAGTCAATACACCGACAAACTGACCGCGACCACGCAAGAACTGCTCAAGCGTTACCCGACGTTCCGGGTCGATGTGTTTCCGACCCATCGCAGCGTTGCGCTACCTCAACGGTTGCTGGACAACACCGCAAAAAATGCCGTCGGCACCAAGACACTCGAAGGCGGGGTAGCACTGGAAAACGCGTTGCCGGGTGTTCCGTTTCCGATCCCGAAAGATGGCTATGAGGCCATGTGGAACCACCTGCTGCGTTATCAGGGTTATGCCACCAATATCAAATATGACTCCTGGAACGTCGACAGTTCCGGCCGGGCGATACTGGCCACGACCGGTAATGGCTATCTGGAGTACCCGCTATACGATCCGAAGCGTACGGAACCGGCGAAAGAGACGGATCTGTTCTTCAAGACCAAACTCTACTACCAGGCCCCGGCCCGTCGCGCAGGCGAAGCTATCCTGGTGCAGGATGCCGTCAACCCTCTGAAGATGGAGCGTCGTGGCTGGCAATACCTGCCTGGTCAGCGCCGCGTGAAACTCGCACCGGATATCGCCTACGACACACCAAACCCTGGCTCGGCCGGTGCTTCGACCTATGACGATGCCTGGGTATTCAACGGCGCAATGGACCGTTACGACTTCAAACTCGTCGGCAAGAAGGAAATGATCATTCCTTACAACACGTACAAGTTGAACTACCACAAGGTCGCTGCGGATATCACCACGCCGCATCACGTCAATCCGGACCTGGTGCGCTGGGAGTTGCACCGCGTGTGGGTGGTTGAAGCCACGCTGAAACCGGGCAAACGCCACATCTACAGCAAGCGCACCTTCTACCTCGACGAAGACAGCTGGATCGCCCTGGCCTCGGATGAATATGACGCCAGCGGCAAGCTGTACCGCGGGTCCTTTGCACATTTGGCATACAGCTATGACGTGCAGGCGCCGAATTCCGATAACCACATGATTTATGACCTGGTCTCTGGCAGCTACAACATCACCGGCATCTACGGCCCGTACGGCGGCGTCAAGTACATCGACCCGCTTTCGAAAGCGCAGTGGGCACCTGAGTCATTGGCCGGCACGGGTATTCGCTGAGCCATAACGCAGGTGTTTTTTTGTCGCCGACAGTGTGTATCGCACTGTTCGGCGGCTTTTTTTGCCGAGTAGACCTCATGAATACATTTAGATGGATTGCGCTCACTGCGCTAATTTTGGCGTTGGCTGCCCCATTCACCAGATCCGTCGTCGCCGCTGACTTTGTCGACGTGCTGTCGAGCCCTGCGATTGAGAGTGACAAGGCGATTGGCGGGGTGTTCACCGGGTTGACCCGTGCAGGTCAGCGCCTGGTCGCCGTGGGCCAACGCGGCCATATTTTTTATTCCGATGACAACGGCGTCCGCTGGCACCAGGCACAAGTGCCGGTGAGTTCCGATCTGGTGGCCGTGCATTTTCCGAGCCCGACGCAGGGGTGGGCGGTCGGGCACGACGGCATTGTGTTGCACAGCGACAACAGGGGTGAAACCTGGAAGCGTCAGCTCGATGGCCGTCAGCTGGGGCAGATCATGCTCGAACATTTTCAGAGGCATGAAGGGCAACAGCCCAATGAGGCGTTATTGGCCGAGGCTCAACGAATGGTCGATGAAGGGGCTGACAAACCTTTTCTGGACGTTTGGTTCGCCAATGATAAAACCGGCTATATCGTCGGCGCGTTCAATCTGATTTTCCGCACTGAAGACGGCGGCCGGAACTGGGTTCCGTTGATGGATCGCACCGACAATCCGGGAGCGCTGAATTTCTACGGGATACGAGCAATCGGCGATGACCTGTTCATTGTCGGCGAGCAAGGCCTGGTATTGAAACTGGACCCGGCAACGCAACGCTTCATCAACCTCCCGACGCCCTACGGCGGCAGCTATTTCGGCATCACCGGCAAGCCGGGCTCGGTGCTCGTTTATGGCCTGCGGGGCAATGTTTATCGCAGCGTCGATCACGGCGTGAACTGGGACAAGGTTGAACTGGGGCTGTCCTCAAGCATCACCGCGAGCACGATCACCGCCGACGGCCGAATCATCCTGGTCAGCCAGGCCGGGCATGTGCTTGTCAGCACCGACGACGGCGCCAGTTTCACGCTAAAGCCTCAAGACCGCCTGGGGCCCGCCGCTGCGGCGCAGGCCATCGCATCAGACGTCGTGGTGGTCGCGGGCGCACGGGGCTTGCGCCAGTTGCCCTTCGAATGAGCCCACATCCCACATAATAAAAAGAGACGAGCCATTTCATGGGTAACTACAACCTCGATACGATGCCGGTGATCCGAGAGCTGAAGGGCTTCGATGCACGCTCCGGCAATGTCCTTGAACGCCTGATTTTCAACAACCGCCTGCTGGTGGTGCTGACCTGCCTGATCGTGACGGTAGTGCTGAGCTATTTCGCGGCCACTGGGCTGACGCTCAATGCCAGCTTCGAAAAGATGATTCCGCAGAGTCAGCCGTACATCAAAAACTACCTAGAGAATCGTCAGGCGTTGCGCGGGCTGGGCAATACGGTTCGGGTGGTGGTGGAAAACACCGACGGCGACATCTACGACCCGAAATACCTGGAGGTGCTCAAGCAGGTTAATGACACCTTGTTCCTGACCCCGGGCGTGGATCGGGCCTGGATAAAGTCATTGTGGACGCCTGCCGTGCGCTGGACCGAGGTCACGGAGGAGGGCTTCCGTGGTGGCCCGGTCATGCCGGACTCCTACAACGGCTCGGCCAGTGGGGTCGAGCAACTGCGCTTGAACATCGCCCGTTCCGGGATCATCGGCAGTCTTGTCGGCAATAATTTCAAATCGAGCATGATTGTGGTGCCGCTGCTGGAGAAGGATCCGGTCACGGGCGCAGCAATCGATTATCACCATTTTTCGCGGATGCTTGAAGAGCAGCTACGCAACAAGTTTGAGTTTGCCGGCAGTAGCGCGGTACACCTCGCCGGTGAAGAGGGCAAAGGCCCGATCAAGATCCGCGTGATCGGTTTCGCCAAACTGGTGGGCGATCTGATCGATGGCCTGATGCTGATCATGATGTACTTCGGCGCCGCAGCGCTGATCGCTACTGCCATCATCTTTGGCTTTACCCGTTGCGTGCGCAGCACCGCGCTAGTGATTCTGTGCTCGGTGGTTGCGGTGGTCTGGCAACTGGGCCTGATCACCTTGTTCGGTTATGCACTCGACCCGTTTTCGATTCTGGTGCCGTTTCTGGTATTCGCCATCGGCGTGTCCCACGGTGCGCAGAAAATGAACGGGATCATGCAGGACGTCGGACGCGGTACCCATCAGTTGGTCGCCGCGCGTTACACCTTCCGCCGTCTGTTCCTGGCCGGACTGACCGCATTGCTGGCCGATGCCGTAGGTTTTGCGGTGCTGATGCTGATCGACATTCCGGTGATCCAGGACCTGGCCGTCACCGCCAGCATTGGTGTGGCGGTCTTGATCTTTACCAACCTGGTGTTGCTGCCAGTGCTGCTGTCTTATTGGGGTGTCAGTCCCAAGGCGGCGGCGCGCAGCTTGCGTCAGGAAAGTCAGGAGCTGAAAGGGAAAGGGCTGGGCAATGTGTGGAGCCTGCTTGACCGCTTTACCGAGCGTCGTTGGGCAACAGTGGCGGTGGTGGTGGCCGGGTTGCTGGCGGTAGGTGGCTTCATGGTCAGCACGCAGTTGAAGATTGGTGATCTCGATCCGGGCGCACCCGAGCTGCGCGCCGACTCACGTTACAACCGCGACAACGCCTACATCACTGCCAACTATTCGCTGTCCAGCGACCAGTTTGCGGTCATGGTCAAAACCGCCAGCGAAGGATGCCTGAAGTACGAAACCCTGGTGGAAGCCGATCGTCTCGGCTGGCTGCTGCAACAGCAACCGGGTGTGCAGACTACCGTGTCGCTGGTCAACGCTGTGCGCCAGATCACGGCGGGTTCCTATGAAGGCAACCCGAAAATGCTGACCGTCGCGCGCAACCAGAACGTGTTGAACTACGGCGCGCAACAGGCCTCGGTGAACAACCCGGAACTGTTCGACAGTGATTGTTCAATGATGCCGGTGATCGCTTATCTCTCCGACCACAAGGCCGAAACCCTCGATCACGTGGTCAAAGTGGCCGATCAGTTCGCCCGTGAACACAGCAACGACGATCGGCAGTTCATGCTCGCCGCCGGTAGCGCCGGGATCGAAGCGGCGACCAATATCGTCGTGCGCGACGCCAATCGCACCATGTTGTTCTACGTGTATGGCGCGGTGATCGTGCTGTGCTTCATCACCTTCCGCAGCTGGCGAGCGGTGGTGGTGGCGGTCGTGCCGTTGATGCTGACGTCGATTCTCTGCGAGGCGTTGATGGTCTGGCTGGGCATGGGCGTGAAGGTCGCGACCTTGCCGGTGATTGCCTTGGGTGTCGGCATCGGTGTCGATTACGCGCTGTACCTGCTCAGTGTTCAGTTGGCTCAGCAGCGTGCCGGTCTGTCGTTGACCGAAGCCTACAAAAACTCCGTGGCGTTCACCGGCAAAGTGGTGGCGCTGGTCGGCATCACCCTGGCGGCGGGCGTCATCACCTGGGCGTGGTCGCCGATCAAGTTCCAGGCCGACATGGGCATCCTGCTCACCTTCATGTTCATCTGGAACATGGTCGGCGCCTTGGTGCTGATCCCGGCGCTGTCGCATTTCTTGCTCCGTCGTGCCCCTTGAAACGGCTACCTGTGAGTCTCTGCCGCGTCTGAAACATCGACATCAAACAAGAATAAAAGGAACACAAAACCATGCTGGGCTTGATGCAAGATCAACCGCTGTTGATTTCTTCCGTTCTGGAACATGCGCTGAAGGCGCATCCGCACACCGAAATTGCCTCACGCATGGCAGATGGATCGGTGCATCACTGCACTTATGCCGACATCGGCGAACGCGCTAAACAAGTGGCCAGTGCGCTGGTTGCGTTGGGTGTACAACCCGGCGAGCGAATCGGCACCCTGGCCTGGAACGATTACCGGCACATGGAGTTGTATTTCGGTGTGTCGGGCATGGGCGCGGTACTGCATACGATCAACCCGCGGCTGTTCGCCGAGCAGATCGAATTCATCGCCAACCACGCCGAGGATCAGTACCTGCTTTTCGACCTGTCGTTCGCTGAGTTGGTCGAGCAGATCGCGCCGCGCCTGAAGACAGTCAAGGCGTTCATCGCTCTGTGTGAGCGGGAGCAAATGCCGGCAATCGATGTGCCTGGTTTAATGTGCTACGAAGACCTGATCGCCGGGCACAGCAATGACTTCATCTGGCCTGAGTTCGATGAGCGCACGGCGTCGTCCATGTGCTACACCTCGGGCACCACTGGCAATCCCAAGGGTGTGCTGTATTCGCACCGTTCTTCGATCCTGCATTCGCTGGCGCTGTGTACCTCGGATGGCTTCGGTCTATCGGCGGCGGATTCAGCGTTGCTGGTCGTGCCGATGTTCCACGTCAATGCCTGGGGAATGCCGTATGCCGCCGCAATGTGTGGCGCAAAATTGGTGTTGCCGGGCGCCGCACTTGACGGCGAGAGCCTCTACACGCTGATGCGGGATGAACAGGTGACCCTGGCGCTGGGTGTGCCGACGGTGTGGATGATGCTGCAACAGCATGTTGAGGCGCAGGCTTTGCAACCGGCGACAGAGCTGTGCCTGAACCGGGTGGTGATCGGCGGAGCCGCCGCGCCGCGCAGCCAGGTCGAGACGTTTGAAAGCCGTTTCAATGCGCGCGTGCTGCATGCCTGGGGGATGACCGAGATGTCCCCGCTGGGCACCATCTGTAATCCGCTACCCAAACACCGTGATGCTCCGCTGGAAGCAGTGCTCGACCTGCAGGCCAAACAAGGGCGGGCGTTGTTTGGGGTGTCAATGAAGATTGTCGATGAGCAAGGCGCTGAACTACCGCGAGACGGCAAGGCAAGCGGTCTTCTACTGGTCAAGGGACCATGGATCGCCAGCCAGTATTACGGCGGCGAGGGAGGGCAGATTCTTGATAGCGAGGGCTGGCTCGATACCGGTGACATCGCAACGATCGACACTGACGGCTACATGCAGATCACCGACCGCGCCAAGGACGTTATCAAGTCGGGTGGCGAGTGGATTTCCTCGATTGATCTGGAAAACGCTGCCGTCAGTCATCCGGCCGTTGCCGAAGCGGCAGTGATCGGCATCCCTCATCCCAAATGGCAGGAACGGCCGTTGTTGGTGGTGGTGCTCAAACCTGGTAGAACCGCGAGCAAAGACGATCTGCTGACGGTGCTGCAAAGCCGCGTGGCGAAGTGGTGGCTGCCGGACGATGTGGCCTTCGTCGAAGCGCTGCCGCATACCGCCACCGGCAAATTGCAAAAGATGAAGCTTCGCGAGCAGTTTCGCGACTTCAGATTTCAGAGCTGAAAGGCTATTTATCCAGGGGCACGATCAGCGGGCCGGCGAAGGCCTGCATGATCAACGCCACGGGTTGGTTGTGGCTGACCAGTTGGGCCATGGCGTTCATGTAGGGCGTCAGGTGACGAAAGTATTTCTTGTAGCTCGGACACAGGTAGTTCAGACCCGGCTCGCCGTTGGGTGCGTTCATGAAGCGGTTTTTCGGGCATTCGCCATGGCAGGCGAAGCGGTAATCGCACTGCTGGCAATACGTCGGCAGTGTCTCTTCCTTGGCGGCGCCAAAGGCTTGTTGCGCAGAAGAGGCAAGTAGCACGGCAGGATCATCGGTCTTCAGGTTGCCCAGCAAATACTCGGGATACATGTAGTGATCGCAGGAGTAGACGTTGCCGTCGTGCTCCACGATCGCCGCTTTGCCGCAGCGCGGGCTGAACAGGCACACCGAGGCCGGCAGCTGGCACCATGAGGCCAGTGCCCATTCGAAGTTCATGACATGAACCTCCCCGACATCCTGGCGTACCCACTCGTCGAAAATCGTGATGAGAAAATCGCCATAGGCCTCGGGGGCAACCGTTTGCTCCGTCACCATCGCGGGCTCCGGCACCACGTGCAAGCGCAATTCCGGCGGGATAGCGAAATGCAGACCCAGACTGACCTGTGAGGCGCTTGGTACGCGTTCCACCACGGGATTGAACTGAATATGACGAACGCCCTCAGACTTGAGGAATCGATAGATTTCCAAGGGGAATCTAGCGATATCGTGCGCCACGGTAACCAACACATTGAAGTCTACGCCATGCTGCTTGAGCAGTTCGAGACCGTGCATCACCTCATCGAAACTTGAGCGTCCGCGCTTGTCGGGGCGATAGAGGTCGTGAACGAATCGCGGGCCATCGAGGCTGATCCCCACCATGAAGCGTTCACGGGCGAGGAACGCGCACCAGTCGTCATTGAGTAACGTGCCATTGGTCTGCAGCGTGTTGCGAATGACTTTGTTCCCTGCGAACTGGCGTTGATACAGGACCGCGCGTTGAAAAAAATCCAACCCCAGTAACGTCGGTTCGCCGCCTTGCCAGGTAAATTCGACCTCAGGCGTGGGCTGGGCCTCGATGTAGCGCTGCACATACAGACGCAGCACCTCGTCGGTCATGCTGAAGCGTTCCCTGGGCGGGTAAAGCTGTTCTTTTTCGAGGTAGAAACAGTAGCTGCAATCGAGGTTGCAGATCGGCCCGACGGGTTTGGCCATCAGATGCAAGCCCTGGGGCGGGGTTTCGTGGGTAGGCATGGGGGCAGGGTCCGGGAGTCATCAGTCTGCCGCCCGGTTATCCGGGCGGCATTGAGGGTCAAGGCAAATACGTCACGTGTACATCCTTGACCTTGCCATTGAATGCGAAGGGCGCACGCTCGAAATAGTCCAGGGTGACGGGGGAACCGAGGTCTTGAGCGACGTCGAAGGTTTCGCTGGCGGTGAACGTCAGTGCCGGAGTGAACGGTGTCACCCCTTTGGCGGCTTCCTGCCCGTCAAGTCGCAGGCTCAGATTGGCCGGCGCTCCGGGCTTGGCTGACGACAGGGTCGTCAGCACTTCGATACTGACTTTGCCTGCGGGTACTCGTTCGGCCGAACGCAGTTTGACTCGAGAGATAGCCAGCGCGTTGTACTCGTAGTTCAGGAAACCGTCATCCATGTACAGGCTGACCCCGCCACCGATACCGCCCAAGGCATACAACACGCCGGTGGCGTTAGCTGGAACCTCGGCGTCGACGACGACTTTACTGTTCTGATTGCGCAGGTTGGGGGCCGCAAACTCCGGAAAGCGCTGGACACGATCACTGAAATGCCATTCGCGTTGGCTGCTGGAGATTCGTGCAGTCGGATCGAGGAAAGGGTAGAGACCGGCGCCAATCGGATAGACATGGTTAGCCTTGGCCTGCACGTCAAACTCGGCCTTCAGCTCCGCAAGTTTTTGCGGATTGCTCGCGGCTACGTCGTTGGCCTGGGAGTAGTCGTTTTGCAGGTTGTAGAGCGACCATCGGTCATTCGCCGGATTCCAGCCCATGAACTGCGCGAAGCCTTGCACCCAGGGTTTGCGCGGGCCAAAGACCGAGGCCATCCAGCCATCCTTGTAGACGCCGCGACTGCCGAAGACTTCGAAGTATTGCACCGGTTTTTTCGACTTCACCTGAGCGTCGTTGAAGGTGTAGCGCAGGCTGACGCCATCCATTGGGTCCTGAGCGATACCGTTGACCTCTTTGGGTGGCGTGATCGACAGCACGTCGTAGACCGTCGGGGCAATGTCGTTGACATGGTGGAATTGTCCGCGAACGCTGGCGTCGGCCTTGATCTGTTTCGGCCAGGAAACGGCCAGCGGCGTGCGGGTACCGCCGAAGTAGCCGGCGACCAGTTTAGTGCCTACGAATGGCCCTGATCCTGCCCAGGCCCACGCGGCGTTGTACATGCTTTCAAGTTTGGGACCGCCGAGCGCGGACAAGCCGCCATACATCTCGTCGAGGACTTTCAGCTGCTGCTCCTTGGGAACTGGAATCCCGTTTTGGGCCAACAACTCATTAATCGTGCCCTCCATCCCCTCGGAAGAAGCGCCGTTGTCGCTGAAGATATAAAAGATCAGCGTGTTGTCGCGCTTACCTTCACGCTCCAGTTCGTCGAGGATCTTGCCGGCCTGCGTGTCGGCATGTTCCAGGAAGCCGGCATACACCTCCATCAACCGTGCCTGATACTGTTTCTGTTCGGAAGACAAGCTGTCCCAGGCTGGGAGCTCCGCCGGGCGTGGGGTGAGGACGGCGTCCCGGGGGATAAAGCCCAGGGCTTTCTGGCGAGCGAACGTCTGCTCACGATAGGCGTCCCAGCCTCCGTCGAACTTGCCTTTGTATTTATCGGCCCATTGCGCATTCACTTGGTGCGGGCCATGTACGGCACCCGGTGTCCAATACATGAAAAATGGTTTTGCCGGCGCGTATGTCTGATGGTCTTGCAACCAGTTTACGGCCTGATTGGCGAGGTCTTCGCTGAGGTGATATTTCGGATCTCGCGCCGGTTCGATTGGCGTTGTGTCGCGGTACAGGCGCGGTTCGTACTGAGAGGTTTCGCCGGCCAGGAAACCGTAGAAACTTTCAAAACCGTAAGCCGTCGGCCATGTATCGAAAGGACCGGCCGCCGTGGTATCCAGGGGTGGTGTGTTATGCCATTTGCCGAATGCAGCGGTGCTGTAGCCATATTGCTTGAGCACTTCGGCCATGGTCGCCGAGCTTTTGGGGATCTTGCCGGTGTAACCTTCCCAATCGGTGGCCAGCTCTGCGATGACGCCGTTGCCAACCCGGTGATGGTTGCGTCCGGTGAGCAATGCGGCGCGAGTAGCGGAGCTGATGGCCGCGGTATGAAAAGCGTTGTAGCGCACACCGCTGTCGGCGACTCGACTCAGAGTCGGCGTATGGACCGCGCCGCCGACGGTATCGGACTGCGCGAAGCCGGCGTCATCGAGCATGATCACCAGAATATTGGGGGCCTCGGCAGGAAGCCGGGATTGCTGCTGACGTTTCTGGTGTTTCGATTCTTGCAGCGTCGGTTTGGCGTCACTGGCCGAAGGCGTCGGGGGGAAGGGCAGTGAGTCTTGTGCGGATGCGACCGAGCTGGCCAACAGTGCGCAGAGTTTCAGGGTGAAACGTCCGGCGGGTTGCAGCTTCTGGGACATGGGTGTCTCCGTTTTTTATTCATTGCAACGGCGCAGCCGCCCGGTCGAACACCGGACGGCCGAGAGATTGGAAGGCTGGTCAGACCGCAAAGCTGGTGATGTCTTTGGGCTCGATATCATTGGCTTTGCAGAACGCCAGGTAACGATCCACGCTGGATTTCCAGTTCTCGATGGCCACGACGTTGTTGTTATCGTCGTAATACAGCAGGTCGCCCTGGGTGATGTTCAAGGTGATCAGTTCATCGCCATATTCACTCAGCACGATTGGCGTATGGCTGGAACCTGCGGTTTCGAACACCACGCCGCCCGGTTTTGAGATCCAGTCGTGCTCAAGGTATTTCCAGCCACCCTTGATGGTGTAAACGATGACCGTGCCGGAGTGATGGTGCTTGGGCAGAGAAGACCCGGCCGGGGCCTTGAGCAGGGTGATGGTTTCCCCGCGAACCGGGTCGCACTTGATGTATTTGATGAAGATTTCATCGCTGTAAGGTGCGAACGGAACCCACGGCAGGTCCTCGTCGTTGATGGAGGAGGTGTCGATGTTTTCATAAAACATGCTTATTGTTCTCTTGGACGGTGGAAGGATTTACACGGTGCGTCAAGCGCATAGTGAACAGGCCGTGCTCACACCGCCCCCCTCTTGAGGAGGGGGATCCATCCAATGGCGTTGAATCGCGGCATGCGCAGTGCCGTGCAAATAACGCCAAAACAACAACATCTACGGTTTGCGGCCACCGCCGGCCTTTGGGTATCACTGCGCACGTCAGGGCCTGTGCGAAACCCTGACGCCCGCTACAACCGATTGTCAGGTGAACTCAATTGATTTTAACGATCGCGGGCGGACTCCACGTGCCTTTGCCAGGAGGCAGGACGGAAGGGTTTTGCGTCTTCGGCCAATACAGGCGCATCACCATGTAGATCAGATCATTCGGTGCAGGCAGCCAGTTGCTTTCCTTGTCCGCGCCGGGCGAGTCTTTCTGGACGTAGAGCGTCAGCGAGCCGTCTGCGTTCTTCTTCATGTCGGGTAGCATCGGCGAGTTGATGAGGTAGCGATTGATCGGGTTTTTAATCAGCAGTTGCGACTTGCCGTCGTACATCGTCACCGACCAGAAGGCATTGACCGGCGGAAGCTGTCCAGCGGGAAAGGTGATGGTGTAGTTGTGTTTGCTGCCGTCGAGCGGCGTACCATCGGACAGGACCTTGGCCATCGGATACGTAGCCTCTTCGGCGTCGTTGGCATAGATGCCCGCTTGGGCGATGGCGGCGCGCTTTAGCCAATCACCCTTGTAGAACGCGGCATTACCGCCGGAACTCACGATGTTCCAGCCATTGACCTGTGTGCCGAGATGATTGACCGCGCCCTGGACCTTCGCATGCCCAGCCTGCATGCCTTCGACCACTGCGGCCTTTTGCTCGGCGGAGAGATCCTGGAAGTTGAAGTCCTTGCCGGCGCCAATGCCCAGACGGGCGAGCTTCGCGCGGATCGCCACTTCTTCCGGTGTGACCGGGGCAAACTGCAACGCAAAGCCCAGATACTTGAAGAAGTCGGTCTTCGCCAGGGCCTTGTCGAACTTCGGAAAGTTGATCGCCGGCGCGGCAGGCGGCGCGGGCTGCTTGAGATATGCCGATAACGGCTGGGCCCCATAACCGGACTGGATCTTTTCTACGTTTGGCATGTCCGCCGGATTGTAGAGCTGGGTGCGAAAGATCGCGAAGAGGAGTTGTGTATTGGAATGAAACACCTTCTTGATGCCAGGCGGGGTCACGCCTTTCCAGTCTGGGCCGACCAGCATGTAATCGCCGGCTTCGCTACCGGTGGTACGGCTGCCGATATAACCGAAGTTGTTGGTGTTGTTATCGACTAGCTGCACCGAGTAGTACCGCGGTTTCTCCACCGTTGGTACCGATAGCACGATCGGCTCGCTACGCAGGTCCATGAACATCATGGAATACGGTGTGTCGCTGTTCGGCGAGACGATGGCCGTGTCCTTGTAGCTAAAGACATTGTGCATGCTGTGAATTTGGTTGAACGGCGCCTTGTACTGGCCGGAGTTTTTGTCCACGGCATAGTCGTACATGGTCGCGTAGTTCATCACGATGGGCAGACCGTAGATATAGCCTTCCTCGGCGATGGCTTTCGTTTCGGCAGGAGTGATGTCCGCTGCTTGAGCGTGCGTAAATCCAATGGACGCGAGCAATACCATCGCACAGCCAAATGTTCTCGGTAGTGGGGTTATCATGAACTTGAAACTCCATTTTTCGTATTGGATGAGCGAATCGGATAGTCAACTGCCGGCCCGCTGATATTCTAGTTTCACTTAGGAAAAAGTAGGGTGTACGCCACTCGAAAGCCCCAGCCGTGTGCACCCTCTTCAGGACTGTCCGCCCAATATCGCGGTCCCATCTGAAGGCTCATGGGCTGCTTGGCGACTTTGAACAATTGCGTCACGAACAAGTTGATCGGCACATTCCACTCGCTGGCTTCCCAGTCGTAAGTGGATTCGGTATTAACTCCAAAACTGGTGTACGACGCTGTCGTATAAACCAGGAAGGGTTGTAGATACGTCTGGTTGACCTTCTCCTTGTCATCGGCCGGGTCGTTGTCCAGTGACCAGATATGGTTCGCCAGAATACCGGTCGTCCAACCGTTGGCTTGTTTCAATGCCACCGCTGTCGGCCCAATTCCCCATTGTTCGCTACTCAGAAGCTCATCACTGCCGGTCGGTAACAACAACGCGGGGCCTGCGCCCCAGATCCAGCCGTCCTCAGTGGGCTTTTTAGGCGAGAAAAAGAAGCTTTGCGAGGTGTCGCCCACTCCGCTTTTATCGGCGATACCCCTCGGTGCCAACCCGTGCTGATCAATGATCGGGAGGATCGTGCGAGAAATCAGATTCCAATCTTCATTAAGTGTGAAGGGTAATACCGGCTGGATATTGGTTACGCTCTGGATTCCATTACCGGAGGGCCCCATTTTCTGATTCCAGTTGTACTGAATGGGCAAGCTGTACAGTGCCGCGACTGGATTTAATGACTGTTTAGCCAGTTCCGCCTGATCGTCAGCCTGGCTGGAAACGGAAATACCTAAAAACAAAGGTGATAGCAAGAGTCGTTCAATGTACTTGTTCATGTCGAGTCCCGTTTACAGTCAGCCTTAACTGCCTTGCGGCACAACGCGGGCATCATTGCCTGAGCCTTGGATATACACCTTCGAGCCCTTGGCCAGGGACGGATTGATCGGTTGGGTCACCGATACGAGCACGCCACTGCTGACCCGCACGATGATCTGTTGCGCTTCGACCGGTTGGTCATACTTTTTCTTCTCGGCGTAGTTACCGCCAGCAGCACCGGCGAGCGCGCCGGCAACCATGGCAACGTCACGCCCGGTGCCACCCCCGATCAAGCTGCCAAGCGCCAGGCCGCCAAGGCCACCGAGTACGGCGCCGACACCACTGTCGTGGTTGGTCTGCATCTGCGTCAGCGATATCTGCTCGATCTTCCCCGAGCGAATCTCGATTTCACCAGCGCCGCCATCGGTTGAGCCGACGGCGGAACAGGCACTTATCAGCACCGCCATCAACATGACTGACAGCCAGGACAGGACTACTTTCATTGCGGTGCGCCTCGTTATTGGTAGTGTATTGAGCCAACGGTTGTTGGCAGTTCAATCAAGGTTTAACTGCGAATGAACGCCCAAAGATCGACATTCAACTTATCGATCGCCGCTTTGAAGTCCTGGGCGGTGATCTTCTGACTTTCATTTTCCAGCGTTGTACCAAATACCTTGCGTACTACCTTGGCGACCGTCTGGTTGGTTCTCGCATCGATAATCTCGGCCTCGATGAACAAAGTGCTGTCCTGATCACGGTGGCCGGTGGCGGCCTGTGTTGCTCCGACCACGGCGGCGATCGGCACCACTTCGTACCATTTCATCCCTTCGTTTTCAGCATTCACCCCGGTGATCGCCGCACGCATCAGCAGGGTGTTGGAACCCACCGGCGCGGCGCTGGTATTGGAAACCACACGGTATTTCTGACCCAGGGTGCCTTTGACCTTACTGGTCATGTAGTTCTGGATCTCGGTCAGCGTTTGCTGGTTGACCCGCTCATCGGGCTTGGGCGCGGGATAGAGCTCCAGCTTGTTGAACACTACCGTGTCATAGGCATTCGAGTTCCACGACGGACTGACCCAACGCATTGTTGTACCGCCGCTTGCCGTTTTGACTTCCTGCAAGTTGTTGTAGTTGGACAGGTAGCCCGAGTATTGCTCGGCTTCAGTGACTTTCGATACGCAGCCGGTCAATAACAAGCTGCTCAGTGCAGCACTCGCAATCCATTTGTGCGAAAAATTCATATATCGGTACTCCTTGAGGGATATGTTCCTGAATGTCTTTTATTCAAGGTCAGACCCTGTGGCCTTAGCCCCTTCGGAATAGGCCCCACTGGATCTCAGCCTGAGCAATCAAACGACTGCTTGCCAACCGCAAGCAGTCGCAAGCGTCGCGTTACTTCGATGCCACCACTGCCGGCGGCTGCCAGCTGCCGCTGCCTGCGGGAAGAATTGAAGGCGGCGTGGCCTTCGGCCAATAGAGGCGCATCACTAGATAGGCCGTGTCGTCAGGCGCGGGCAACCAGTTGGACTCCTTGGTCTTGCCCGGCGAATCCTTCTGGATATACAGCGTCAGTGAACCGTCCGCGTTCTTTTTCATGGCCGACAGCATCGGCGAATTGATCAGGTAGCGGTTGATCGGATTCTTGATCAGCAGTTGGCTCTTGCCGTCGTACATGGTCACCGACCAGAAAGCATTGACGGGCGGCAGTTTGCCGGCGGGGAAAGTCAGCGTGTAGTTGTGCTTGCCGGTATCCAACGTCTGGCCGTTGCCATCGGTACGCGTAATGGGATACATCGCCTCGGCGGCGTCATTGCCGTACAGACCAGCCTTCGCGGCGCCAGCCCGCATCAGCCAGTCGCCTTTGTAGAACGCCTGGTCGCCGAAGAACGCACCGACGCTCCAGCCGTTGATATTTTTCATGCCGCTGGAGAGGAACTTGTCGACCTTTTCGTCGCCGGCCTTCATCCCGAGCAGGACCACGGCCTTGTGCTCGAGCGAGAGGTCCTTGAATTCGAAGCTGCGACCGGGGCCTACCCCGATGCTGGCCAGCTTCGCACGGATCGCCTTGTCCTCAGCCGATGGCGGCACATACTGCAGCGCCGCCGACAGGTACTCGAAGAAGTTGGCCTTGATGCCCTCCGTGGTGGCTGGCACGAAAGCGATCTTCGGCGCAGCGGGCGGCGCGGGTTGATGGAGGAAAGCGGACAGCGGCTGTACCTGGTAACCCGCCTGCACCTTCTCGACATTCGGCATGTCGGCCGGATTGAACAGCTGGGTGCGGATCAGCGTCAGTGCGAAAGGGGTCGTGGAGCTGAACACCTTGTCGATGCCTGGAGGTGTCGCTCCCTTCCAGTCGGGGCCTGCAATCAAATAGCTCCCGGGTGCGCTGGCCGTGGCCCGACTGCCGATGTAGCCATAGTTATAGGTGTTGCCGTCGATCAGTTGCACCGAGTAGTAGCGTTTTTTGGCAACGGCAGGCACGGTGATCACCAACGGCTCGGCACGCAGGTCGGTCCAGAGAAAGGAGTACGGCGTGTCGCTGTTGGGGGTAATGATGGCTGTGTCAGCGGGGGTCGCGACTTTATGATCGTGGTGCAGTTGGTTGAAGGGGGCCTTGAACTGGCTGGACTTGGAGTCCACCGCGAATTCGTTCATTACGGCGTAGTTCATGACCAGCGGCAAGCCGTAGATAAAGCCTTCCTCGGCGATCGCCTTGGTTTGCTCCAGGCTCGGCGCGGGAACGCCCTTGGTCACATCGGCCTTGTCGGCCTGTGTGATCGGATCGAGCTTGCTCGTGCACCCGGTGAAAAGCGTTGAACCTACGACGACCGCCGCAGCCAATGTCCAGCCACTGTGAGACTTCCTGTTCATTTTCACCTCGTTAGTTTTGTACAAGCTGGCGTCGTGAGCGTTCATGCCCGCGGTTAGATACTAGGCATGACACCGGAGTCGCTCTTGGATCTTTCTCAGTAGCGCCAAGTCATATTGGCAGTCAGGGCTTGAATCCAGGCGTTGTCGAACTCGCCTGAGACACGATTGCCTGACAGCGTTTTTTGCTGATCGACGGACATGTCCCCCATCCACACCGTGACCCAACTGAAATTCACGTCTGTCTCTTTATTCAGTGAATAAGTAAAGCCCGTGGCGAAGCGCCAGGCGGCGCCCATGGGCACGGTGAGCGTACGATTACCGTCGGACACGGCGGACGTGTCATAGGCGACACCGAAATCCCAGACCCAGTCCTGGTTCATCTGGTATTGAGCGCCAAGCGCCAATTGATACGTGTCTTTGTAATGCGCATCGATTGAAGCGGCCCGGGAACCGGTTCTGGACGTGTCTACGTCAATGCCGATGTCACCGAATTTCGACCAGTCCTGCCAATTGACCGAGGCCAGGACAGCCCATTGCGTATCCAGTTGCTGGTACAGGCTGAGGGTCGCCGTTTGCGGTACTTTCAGGTCGATTTTGGTGTTGAGGCTGTTGAGGCGACTCACCAACGGAGCACTGCTCTTCACATTCAGACGATCCTCGAAGTCGAGGTCAACCTGACTGGTGTAAGCCAAGCCAATCCGGGTACCGGGCTTTGGGGCATAAATCACGCCTGCGTTGGCGCCGTAACCCCAGGTGCTGTCCCGGTATTTGTATTGGCCGTCACCCCGTTGTGTCAGTCCGAGCGGCGCCTGATCGATGGCGGCTTCGCTCTTCAGCATCCCGTACATGGCTTTCAGTCCGACGCCGACGGACCATTGATCGTTGAAGCGATAGGCGACACTGGGTACCAGTGACAGTCCCGCAATGCTCGCGTTCTGTACGAAATAACGGCCGGACCAGTCATTGTCGTAGTTTACAGCCAGACCAAAATCGCCATAGGAGCCGAAACCGACGGACCACCGATCATCCAGTTGATGGCTGATGAAGAAACTGCCACCCGGTATGGGATCGAGCGCGTTACCGCTGCCAGTGCCCGGCGTATTGGTTGCACTGTCCCGATCGAACGATAAGTCACCAAAAAGAACCTGAGCGCCAGCGGAGATCTGTGTTCCGCTGAGGTAGCTCAAGCCGGCGGGGTTGCTGGCAATGGTCGAAGGGCCTTGTGCCCGGGCCGCTGCACCGGCATTGGCCAGTCCGACGTTGTCGGTGGCGATTTCGTACAACATCAGGCCACCGGCAACACTGCGACCACTGGTAAAGAGTGTCAGCGCACCAAGAACAGTAATCGATAACATACTTTTATTTAATGGCATGAAATCCCTCTCTATCAGATCACTCAATCGATATGGCTTAGATCGCCCCAAGGTCGAGGCGCCGTCTTTTATTCGTGCGGCTTTCTTGAGTGTCTGTACGGAACTCCAACCGCAGGTGCAACTAATCGCCAGCCTCATGAACAGCACAAAAAACCGAAGATCAGCTTTGCAGCCAGCCTGTTGTCGCGTTCACTTTACGGCAATCATCAGAAAGGTATCTTGCATTTTCGGACACCGACGCGCGGTATCACGGGTGTATGGAAATTGTTGAATCACCCTCAACGGAGGCTACGCCAGCCCATTTCTCCAATGCTGTGGTGACGTATTTGTCCATGTTTTGAATGCACGGGAGAAGGCGTTTGGATCCTGGTACTGAAGGGTCTGAGAGATTGTGGATATCGGCAAATCGGTATTTTTCAAGAGCTGCCGCGCGAAGTTGCTTCTGGAGTCGGTGATCAGTTCTTTAAGGTGAGAACCTTCCGCATCCAGCCGGCGTCGCAGCGTTCTTTCATTCAATGAGAATTGACCGGCGATGTGCTTGGAATTTGCCTGGCCTTTCAATAATAGAGCGTATGTCTGGCTCTTTATTTGTTCTGAAATTGTCAAAGGTGACGTGGCGGTCGAAATAGCCAGTTTAAGTAGATGGTGTAAGCGTGGATTCGCCGTACATTGAATTTGTCGGAGTCTCTGATTGTTTATTACCAGTCCGGAAATGCTTGCATTGAACTGAATATTACAGCGAAATTTTCTGACGTACGGGGTGATGTCTGATGGCTTGCGATATGAAAACTGCACACGAACGGGCGTCCAGTTAGCGCCTAATAAGGCCCGCAGCATTTGCAGGCCAACCATGACGGCAGTGTCAACAAGTAATGATTGATTGGGCAGGTCGTGGCGATAAATGACATATCCCAACAAACTGTGTTGGCCCGCCAAGGGAAGAAGCAGTGGGGTCGCGCCACGATCGTAGAGATTGGCATGCCCGACCAGGTCGTTCAATGCATCGCCTGGTGTAGTCGCAAGACGCATGAGCTGACCCACCGGACCCAAATTTTCCAGCGAAAAGCGCTCACCGATCAACAGGCCAATATGGGGGCACTGAGTGTGTTCGAACGCCGTGTTGAACAGACGAGCAACGTCCATGTAGCCGAGATGGTTGTCTTCATATGCAAATTGCTCAAGGCTGATACCAGCGTCTTTGAAAACGCCTCGCGAGGAACCCCCTATCGCGTCAACTACTTCCGGGAACCTACGGAATGGGCTTGTACTAATTTCTCCAGGCCCGCCCATTCTTAAAGATGATTTTTTGGAGGGCATATTAGCTCGCTATCATTCCTGAAACTGGCGCATTGGCCACGCTGGCGAACATCTGACACATGACGAGCAAAAAAGCGTAGCGCCCATGAGCCGGCGCCTGGCACCTCGCGGCCGTTCTGCGCTGCCAGTCCTTGGACCCAATCATCAAATACACGAATCGTTCGCATTAATTGAATCCAAAAATACATAATATTGAATACATTGGTTTAGCACGGATGCGCTTTTTTTCAAATGGTCCATAGAGACTCTGCTCCACCCTAATAGCCGCTTCCATACATCGACGAAGCTTGGTTGGAGGGCATTCTTCTGATGGTTTCGTTTCGAGTACTTGGTCAGAAATAAAAAATGAAGTGGAGCCAACAGAGGGAGTGGGCCCTCTTTTTCTGGAATAGCAAGACGACTGTCCGCCCTCAAGGGTTGTCGCTTGCCGGCGCTTTGGGAACGCAGATGTGTCCGATGTCGTTTATCTGCGAAGACTGTATTGGCCGATTTCTGCCGGTCATGAAGCCGAAATCAAACTGAAGAACGTGCTCGACGATGTTTGCGCACTATGAGGGCTCAACACTACGGCACTGAGTCGATCGCCCAGCAGATTCCAGGCGTGCTTCCGCTCTTCGGCATAGTCGTGATGCAGGTAGTGGCGTCTCACCCGAGAGCCGGCCAGTACGTGGTTTTGGCAGTGATCGATGACCTCCAGGCTGACCCCCATGCTGGGCGCACATAAAAGCCCCGCCAAGACAGACTTGGCGGGGCCTCAAGGGCAATCAGAATGTGTTGGCGAGGTCGATGCCCGACTTGCCCGGTGCCAGAATGTTGTTCGGGTCCAGCGCACGCTTGATGGCATGTTCAAGCTTGCGTTTGACAGGGCCGTAGCTCTGCGCAACTCGATCCTGGAATGCGGTGTTGACGCGGTATACGGCGTAGCCTTCCTTCTCGAATACATCCAGCAACTCGGCAAAGCAGGCGTTAGCGCGCTTGGTTTCTTGCGGGTTGGTGCGGTCATACAACACGTCGATTACGTGGTGCATGTCGCGCCAGCCGACGATGAACTCGCCGACATAGTCCAGACCGTGCTTGTTGAGGGTCTTCTTGGCCAGCACCTGCTGTTTGTCGCACTCGCTGCCTCGGGCCTGGCTCACCGGTGCAAACCACATCGAGCCACCACCGCCGCGCCAGTTGTACAGGCCAAATTCCTGCAAGTTAGGCACCCCGGACATCAACTGGGCGCGGTACTTGAACGGCTGGGTTTCACCGGCCTCTTCCTGGGTGACGATTCGGCCCTTGCCCAGTTGCTTCAGGGCTCCAATGACGATATTCCAGTTGACGTCGACCTGTTCCTGAGTGCCGTACAGGGCGGCGTAAACGTTCCAGGCGCCGAGGTTCTTGTCTTTCTGGATCTGCTTGAGGATCGCGTCGGAGGTTGCACCCGGCTCGCTGGTGTAGTCGGAGCGGCGGGTGTTGCAGGTGGATGCCTCCCAGAGCACGCCAGCGATCACTACCGAATTGGGAATAACCTGGGCGATGCGCAGCGGACGGATAAATTCGACGATCTCGGCGATGTCCGACTCGTTCTCGAACTTGATTTCGAACGGTTTGAACACGGGCGGTTTTGGCATCAACCAGAAGCCCATCTTCGTGCAGATACCGTAGTTGGCCTGAGTGAACATGCCGTCCAGGGTCGGGCCATAGCCCCACTTGAAGACCTGCCAGGCGTTGTCGCCTTTCACTGCGCCCATGCCGGTTCGGTACACATCGCCGTTGGCCAGCACCACTTCCATACCGCACTGCATCAGAAAGTGTTCGCCGTAAGGCGTGTAGCCCACGCCGCGATCCATGGTGTTGCCCAACGGCCCGGCAATGGCCGACGGCGCGGAGAACGACAGCATCAACGGCAGGTTACGTTCCTGGATGTAGTCGTAAAGCTGCTGATAGGTCACGCCCGGCTCAACCAGGGCGGTACACAGTTCAGGGTCGACGTGGAGAACTTTGTTCATCTTCTTCAGGTCGAGAATGATCTGGCCACGCTGGCCTGGTGCTGCAGAGCCGTAACCGAAGTTGCGACCTGTGGAGATGGTCCACACCGGGATCTTGTGTTCGTTGCAGATCTTCACCACGCCTTGCACCTCTTCGACGGTGGTGGCGGTGACGGCGGCAGACGGCGTGTGCTCGGCATTGTCCACGGCGATCATGATCTTGGAGTAGGGGATCAGTTGATCGTCTTTGACCAGAACGTTTTCATCGCCCAGCAGTTTGCGAAACTTGGCGATTGCTTGTTCGAAGTTTGCGCTGTCGACACCGCGCGGGAGCAGGGTCTTGTTGATTTGCTCAGTCATTTGGTTAGCTCCTTCAAGCCTCGATCGAAAACGAAACGAAATTACCGGTAAGCGGCGACGTTCGGCGGGTGACCTGTGGTGCTTGCCCGTTGCTGGTGGTGCCCAGGGCAGCGAGGGTGTAGCCCAGCGTGGCCAGCCATTGGTCCGAGCCGCTGCTGTGGCGGGCAGCCGCGGACATTTGCAACGGAGCTTGTAGGCCATGCATGCGGTGTTCTGTAAGACTGAAACCGGTCCCGCAGGTGTTCAGGCTCAGGCCAAGTTGTGGAGCACAGCCGCTGGCCGCTTCGGCGCTGAGCAGTCGGTGCTGTGAGGTGTTGGCCGTGGCCCGATGCTGGCCGAGCCACTGCATGCGAGCACCGGCACTGCGCGCCAGGTCAATGATCAGCGCGGCACTGGCATCGTCGACCAAGCCGATCATGCGTTGCGGTTCACCGCTGCTCAGGCGTTGTTCCAGGCCGAGAATGAACTCCAGGCTGAGGTCGCTGCGCTGCACCTTGACTTGACTGCCTCCCGGGCTTGCAGCCATACCCTCGAGAAAGGCCGATTCGGCGACTTCGCCACTGACAAGGGCCAGGATCGGCAGCGCTGCACGGGCCTGGCTACCCAATACCGTTTTGGCCATGGTCAGGCCGGAGCTGCCCATGGCTATACCCGCCAGGCTGCCCAGAGCCATGCCCTTGAGCAGTACACGACGTTCGACGTTCATGGCTGGCTCCTCAAGGCTTGGCCGCTGGGGCGGGCGTTTTGGAAATGTATTCGGCGACCTGTTGCAGCGAGTGATCGTCGATGAACGAGGCAGTGAATGCCGGCATGGCGCGAAAGCCATTGCGCACAATTGCCGTGATGTACTGCGGTGGCAGCTGGCGGCCGGTGATTTGCGGTCCGACCTGTTTCTCGTGGCAGTGGCCGCACACCTTGGCGTAAACGTTTTCTCCGCCTTTCCAGACGCCATCGCCATCGGCGGCAGCATTTCCGGCCAGCAGGACATACGGCAACGCAAAGCAAGCAGCGAAGGTCCGTTTCACAACCGGGTTGTTGAGCAGTGAGGACATTTCGTACTCCTTATTCTTATTGGTAGGTTGGTTCGTGGGAGCCTTGGTCCGGATCAGAAGGGGTACTGCCGAGGCGTGTGTTGCAAGGTGATCCAGTGGTCGGTGGTGAACTCGTCGATCGCCCAATCGCCATTGAAGCGACCCAGGCCGGAATTCTTTTCGCCGCCGAAGGGGGCGTTGGGTTCGTCGTTGACCGGGATGTCGTTGACGTGGGTCATGCCGGCATGGATGCGTTTGGCGAACTGCACGCCGCGCTCCAGGCTCGCGCTGAATACAGCACTGGAGAGCCCGTATTCACTGCTGTTGGCCAGTTCAAGGGCATGCTCGGCGTCACGCGCCGACTGGATGCCAACCAGAGGGCCGAAAATTTCTTCGCGGGCAATCTCCATGTCAGCCGTGACCCCGCCGAACACGTGCGGCGGCAGGACGTTGCCCTGGGCCTGTCCGCCTGCCAGCAGCGTTGCACCTTCGGCCTGCGCCGTGGCGATCTTCTCTTGCAGGCCTGCCAGTTGCTTGCTGTTGATCACGGGACCGATCACGGTTTCAGCTCTATTCGGGTCGCCATAGGGCAGGGCCTTGACTCGCTCGACGAATCGCCGGGTGAACGTTTCCAGCAGCGGCTGCTCGACGATGATGCGGTTGATCGCCATGCAGATCTGGCCCTGGTGGAGGAATTTGCCCACCACGGCGGCGCTGACGGCCTGTTCGACGTCGGCATCGGCCAGGACCACGAACGGACTGTTCCCGCCAAGCTCCAGGGCCACGTGTTTGAGGTATTCACCGCCGCTGGCGATGCGGCCGATGTTGCGTCCGACCTGGGTCGAGCCGGTAAAGGAAATGAAGGCCGGTACCGGATGCTCGACAAAGGCGTCGCCGATCTCTGCGCCGGAGCCCACCACCACACTGAGTACGCCCGACGGCAATCCGGCTTCCTCGAAGATGCGCGCCAGCAGCAGGCCGCCGGTAACGGGGGTATCGCTGGCTGGCTTGACCACCACGGCGTTGCCTAGCGCCAGGGCAGGTGCCAGGGAGCGGGCTGTCAGGTGCAGCGGGAAGTTCCATGGGCTGATCACACCGATCACGCCCAGCGGCGTGCGGTAGACCCGGCTTTCCTTGCCCGGAACGTTGGAGGCAATAATACGGCCATGCACGCGGCTGGGCAGGCTGGCCGACTCCAGGATGATCGCGCGCGCGGCGCCCCATTCGATCTGTGCCTTGATACGCGTACTACCGGATTCGCGGATGATCCAGTCGATGATTTCCTCGCGGCGCTCGTCGAAAATCTTCACGACGTTGAGCAGCACCTGGCCACGGGCGGCAGGCCCCCGCGTGGCCCATTCGACCTGGGTCTCGCGTGCAGTGAGGTAGGCGGCGTTGAGGTCTTCGCGGTTGGCCAGGGTGATCTGCAGCAAGCGCGACTGAGTAAAAGGGTCGAACACCTCCAACGAGCGACCGGTGCCGCCGGCACGCCATTGTCCGGCGAGCGGTTGCAGTTCAAGGTTCTGATAGGCAGGACGAGTAGCGGTCATGACGTTCTCTCTTATAGGTGTTTTGTCAGCGTGCACATGACCTGATGTATCAATTACTGTGCCAGGCTCGGTTTCCTAGTTAAAAAACCTTATAAAACAAATGCATATACTGTTTTTGGTGGTGAGTGATGATCGCCGCCCAACAGTGATAAACCAGGGGGTGCAGAAATTTATGCAGAAGAAGTCGCAGGCTTGTTGAAAGCTTTGCAACCGTTGGGAGGGACAGAATATGTGCGATTATCGAGCGAAGGGCGCGGCTGAAGCGCCGAGTCACCCGCTGGCAGATTGACCCCGCGGGGTGAGTGAGCATACTGAAAGGCTACCTACCTGCCTCTTGTTGATTGCCCATGATTCGTACTCCGTCCAACAAGCCCGGTCGTCCAGCGGACGAGGAATTCCTCAAGCAGATGCTTGGCCGAAAGAAGCGCTTGCTCGTCGACCGGGCGAGCCAGTTCGGCGCCAGCGGTCTGCCGTCTGCCGAACAGTTGGCAGAGACCGTGGCCTTCGCCCCAGAGGATGGCAATATCTGGTTGTGTGGCCAGCGCATGATGTTGCTGCAAGGCTCTGCGTTCGGTGCCATCCGCCGCGAGCTGATCGAGGCGCTGGGGTTCGACAGGGCCCGTGGCCTGTTGACGCGAATCGGCTGGCAGGCCGGTGCGCGGGACGCCGCGCAGGTCAGCGAACAGTGGCCGCAAGGCGATCACGCCAGCCTGTACAGCGCCGGGCCGCGACTGCACATGCTTGAAGGCATGGTCAATGTCGAGGTGGTGCGCTTCGAAATCGACTCCGGCGTCGGTCACTTCTACTCTGAGTTCCTTTGGCACAATTCACTCGAAGACGACGAGCACATCGCGGCCTTTGGCCTGGGGGGCGAGCCGGCTTGCTGGATGGAGATCGGTTATGCCAGTGGCTACGCCTCGTCGCTGCTCGGACGCCTGGTGGTGTTCCGCGAGCAGGAATGCCGCGCAATGGGTCATCAGGCCTGTCGCATTGTCGGAAAGCCGGCCGACCAGTGGGACGATATCGATGTCGACCTGGCTTATCTCGATCCGAGTGACTTCCTCAGTCGCAGCACTTACGCCTCGGGCATTGAAACCACCGTTGCCGATCTGAAGGAGCCCGCCGACAGCAAACAGTTGGTGGGTATTTCAGCCTCGTTCGTCGCTGCCAGTCAGTTGCTGCAACGGGTGGCGCCGACCCAGGCAACGGTGTTGTTGACCGGGGAATCGGGCGTGGGCAAAGAACTGTTCGCGCGCACCCTGCATCAGGCCAGTGCTTGCCGGGATATGCCGTTGGTGGCGCTGAACTGCGCGACCTTGCCGGAGAACCTGGTGGAGGCCGAGCTGTTTGGCGTTGAGCGCGGTGCTTTCACCGGCGCCGATCGTTCGCGCCCAGGGCGCTTCGAGCGGGCGCATGGCGGTACCTTGTTCCTGGACGAGATCGCGACCCTCGGCCTCAGTGCCCAGAGCAAGATTTTGCGTGCCTTGCAGGAGGGCGAGATCGAGCGTGTCGGCGGCACGGCGCCGATCAAGGTGAATGTGCGGGTGATCGCCGCGACCAACGTGGATCTGCGTCGCGAGGTTGAGGCGGGGCGTTTTCGCGAAGATTTGTTCTATCGCCTCAATGTCTTCCCCATCCACCTGCCGCCGCTGCGTGAGCGCCGCGAAGATATCCCGTTGCTGATGAGTTACTTCCTGCGCACCTTCAGCCTGCGCCACGGGCGCCAATTGGCCGGCTTCAGCACGCGGCTGGTCAACGCGCTGTTGACGTACCGATTCCCGGGAAATATTCGCGAGCTGCAGAACTTGATAGAACGGGGTGTGATTGCCGCCGGTGACGGCGAGGTGATGGATGTCGTGCACCTGGCCGAGGCCGGGGCGTCGTTGATGGCAACAGCCATCGGCCTGACCTCGCAGGGGCGCTTGTCGGCAGCCCAGCGCAGTGAGAAAACGACGGGTACTCCGTCAGCGTCAGCCGAGGACGATAGTGTCATGGGCGCGCTCGCTGAGCCGGCGCTGGAAAGCCTGCAGGACTTCGTCTCCGGACGCCAGCGGGTATTAAGCACCTCCTTGGAGGAAATCGAGTTACGCCTGGTGCGCCTGGCAATGGAACGGTCCGGGGGCAACATTACGGCGGCGGCGCAGATGCTCGGCATGAGTCGCGCACAAGTCAGTTATCGTCTCAAGGGGAGCTGAGGCGGCGAGCGACCTGGGCGCTTCCAACAAGCAATGCCCCGCGACCTGTTGAAGGTCGTGGGGCGTGGGTCTTGATCAAAATGCGGTGGTCAACTTCAGCCAGTAGGCCTGGCCCTCGGCACGGTTGCGCACACCCGATTCATCCTGCCATTTGGCACTGAAAAACCAGCCGTTTTTGCTGGTGTACTGTACCGCCGGGCCAATGGAGAAAGAGCGGCCACGGTTGCCATCGGCGGCATCGACCAAGGCTGCGACGGCGCAATGGGAGGCGCTGCACTGGTCATCGCTCACCTGCTTGTAAGCGTGACCACCAACGCCGAGCACCCAGCCATTGCCCAAGCCCCAGCCTAGGGTGTAGTCGGCATGAAGCTCGCGGCCGGACTGGTAGTGGGTGTCCTGATTTTCGAAGTTGTAATCGTACATCAGGCGCACATCGGCGTTAAAACCCGTGGGGTCCATATAGGTCATGGCATACACGGCTTGTACGGTGTAATAGTTCGTGCCGAGGTTGACCAGGTCGTTTTTGTCGTACTCGCTGGCGGTAGGCAGTACGAAGTCGACACCCACGGCGGTGTGGAACTTGTCACTGTGGTGGAAACCGACCACCGGGCCGAGGTGAGCGTCGCCGATGCCGCGCTTATGGTCGTGTGGACCGTTCTTGATGTTCAGCCGTATGTCATTGAGCGGGAGCAGTGCGTGGAAGCCCAGGTTGCCACCGAGTACCTGCTGTTCGGTGACCCAGATGAACCGAGGCACGACAGTGGTGACGCGCAGATCGATGTCGGCCACCTTGTCGCCAGCGTTATCGCGCAGGGTATCGGCCAGGTAGTCGCCGACGAATACCTGACCGTAGGTGCCGGGTGGCGGCAGGATACCCATGCCGTATATTTCAATGCCCATCGGCCACGACGACACACCGCCTTCGGTAGCCTGGGCAAGTGAAGTGCTGCCGGCCAGCAACAGGGCAGCGCTGAGCGTAAGGGGAGTGCAACGAGTGAGTGAATGGTGCATGAGAGGCCAACCTTATTGTTATGAGCGGCGTGCAGCAGCGTTTAACTGCGCAAGGTTGTCCTTCTCAACTATTGTGCCAGTTTGTATTTTTTTGATTTTTTGTTGTAAATCAATAATTTGTATTATGTCTTTGAGTTGATCAATGTCTGGGCGGCTCGACTGTGGCGGTTCTTGTTAAGAGAATTCGACTGAGTGTAAAAAGTTCGTGCTGGTTCACTCGCTGCCTTGCTTCCAGCGGCAGGCAGTTACTCTGAATCAACTAGCGCTACTTACACACCAACATAGCGGTACACCGCTGCGCTCCAGTACTGGCTACCGTTACGCTTATGGCGAATCCAACCATCTTTCACCAACTGTTTGGCGATCATTCGGTTGATGAAGCCATGACCGAGCAGCAGGACGGATCCTTCGCCAGTAAGGGACTGCAATAGCTCAGCGGCTTTGCTGGCCCGCATCCTCGCAGTGTTAGCCGATTCGACGCTGCCTGAGTAGCCACAAAGCCATAAGATTCGAAGGATAAATGCCCAGGTAAAGGGCGATAGCCGTGGGCGTTTCCAATGACCAAAAGGTAGTTGGGCTTCGCAGAAAACGGCGTCGACCAGTACCGGTTTCAGCCCGAGCGCTTGCACGGAGCTAAGCGCACGAGGCGCCGTGCTTGAAGCAATCACCGTAGCGGATGCAGCGAGTTGCCGACTGGCATCCGGAACCGGCTGCTGGGTGATTTCGGATCGGTTGTAGTGTTCGATCCAGTCTTTCATCTCGAGTGCTGAGACTTTATCGACGTTTGCCAGTTGTGGCTGGCCATGTCGCATCAGAATTATTTCCCTGTTCACAGTGAATTTACTTCCTTGTCTGGTGCGCTTTGAAAGTTACTTTTCGACTAAGTCGAACGAGCGTTTTTGTTCGAGGTCCGCGCATTGTGTTTTTCAAACCAGCCGTGATCGCGGTACCACGCTACGGTGTCAGTGATTGTCAGCTCTAGCGACCGGAAACTGAGGCCAAGTTCTTGTTCGCTCTTGCTGTGATTGAAGTGGGTGCGGTACTCCTCTCGTATCATCAGGCGTAAGGTGGCCATGCTCAACAGTATGGGCTTGCCGGTAAGACGCGCATAGATCTCCTGCACAGCCGCCAAGCTGTATAGAAGCACGAGCGGTAGTTCGCGCGAGGGTGTCTTGACCCCTGCTATACGGCCCAGGATAGGTACCAGCTGGCGCATTGTCATGTGCCGGCCTGCCGCGAGATAGCGCTGGCCGCGCCGCCCATGTTCGGCGGCGGTTATCAGCGCCCGAGCGACATCACGTGCATCGACCACTGAGACGCTACCGGGGATCAATCCGGGCAATTTGCCGTTCACGACATCCTGTACCAACTGTCCCGAGGAGGTCGGACCGATGTCGGCGGGGCCCCACATCCAGCCAGGCAGCACCATGCAGGCATGCATATCAGGATGTGCTTCCAGGAACGATAAGATGACTTGGTCGGCGAGTATCTTGCTGCGGTAGTAGTCGTCTGCGTCGGCGTCGGCGCGCAGACATGTCTCATCGATGGAGGTGCCAGGCGCACCGTCGAGCACGGCAATCGAAGAGGTGTGGATAAACTGTCGTATACCGGCGCGGTAGGCCTGATCAATCAGGTCCTGCGTACCAATGACATTGACCTTTTCCAGTTCTTTCCAGTGGCTGCCGCCCTTGTAGTTGTCGCGAAAAAAGGCCGCGGTATGAAACACCACATTGCAACCTTGCAACGACGGTGCGAATGCGCTGACGTCGGCCATGTCCCCAACGACCAGTTCCACCTTCGGCAGTTTGTTGAACTGCTGTTCACCTTTGGCTCTGGAGCGGACCAGGGCTTTGACGGAGTAGCCACGAGCGATCAGTTCTCGTACCAGATTGTTGCCCAGCAAGCCGGTTGCGCCAGTAACAAATGCGTTGCGCATGGATTAACTCTCCCCCTGTTGGGCTAACGGCATCAACACAGCACTGTCGAAGAACGCCTCCTCACGGATCACCAGCCCATCCTTGAAGGTGAAATGCGCAGCATAGTGGAGGGTGATAGGCCGTCCGTGGGGGGCAATCACCCGGCCAGGCAGCACCAGCGGGGCGGTAAAGGTGCCGCTCAGCAAGGCCGTCAACGCCAAACGATCGTCCGCGACCATGAATGGGGTGAGAGTCACTTGCGCATCGGGCAGTGCGTCGAAAATCGCGGTCTCGCGTTTGCGCATGGATTGGCGACCGACTTGAATCCCCATGCTATCGAGGTAGATAAAGTCTTCATGCACCAGTGCAAGCATTGTCTCTACATCGCGGCGATTGAAGGCTGCCGCGGCGCGTTGCGCATAGTCGTTGGGGCCAGTAGTCATACAGTCCATTCCCGTTGTTTCAAAGGCCAGTAGATATACCGTTGAGATCTCTCCTGAAAAACAACCACTACGGCATAATGGATTTGCATATCTGCAAACCAAGGAAGGAAGAGCGCATGGCGGTGCAAGCAAATTGGGATGATCTGCGGCTGTTGTTGGCAGTCTCGCGGCGTGGCAGCTTTCTTCAAGCGGGCCAGTTGCTAGGTATCGCGGCGTCTACCCTGTCTCGTCGCCTGAGCCAACTTGAGGCGGCTCTGGGCGAGCCACTCCTCGAACGTGGTGTCGAGGGATGTCGGTTGACCTCGCGGGGTTTATCTCTGGTGGATGTCGCACTCGCTGCGGAGGCAGGCCTGAGGCGTCAAGCAGTGGCTGATTTGTCCGGTGTGCAGACCGAGCTATCTGGCAGTGTTCTGGTCAGTGCGGGAGAGGGGTTCTCTTCTCGGGTATTGGAGGCTGCGCGTCGTTTCACCACTGCGCATCCGCTTTGCTCGGTAGAGTTGCTGGTCTCAGCCGACTTTCACAAGATTGTCCGCGGTGTGGCCGACATTGCTGTACGCACGGTACATCTGGGCGAGCCATCGTTGATTTATCGACCCATAGGCAAGCTTGCCTATGGCATCTTCGCTGCTGCAGGGTACCTGAAGCGCTTTCCTGAGTTGACCCCGGCCACAGCAGGCAATATCGCCTTACTTCCGCCACAAGACATGTTGCCGCAAATGCGTGCAGCAAAGGCAGCGGGTTTGGAACGTACGCAGATCAGCGTGAGTTCATTCGCCGTGCAACTCGAGTCGGTGAGAGAGGGATTGGGAGTCGCCGTGCTGCCTCGAGTCCTGGCGAAAGACTTGATTGAGTTGTTTGCGGATATCGATCTACCCGATATGAACGTCTACCTGGTGACCCGCCCTCAGGCATTGAAGCAGCCCCACATCAAATGCTTCTTCGCTATCTTGGAGCAGGTACTGCTCGAAGCCCTGTGCGTTGAAAGCGACCCAGTGCGACTCTGAAGTCGCCGGGTGTTTTCCCGCGACAGCCCCGAGTCACGGTCACCCAGATAACCATTGATCATGCCGAGAATCCCAGTCGCCAACTCATGCTTTTCCAGCAGGGGAGGGAAGTTGAGTTTCCTGGAGAGATGACCTGACCACCAATGGACAATCAACTGGCTGGGTTCCCGATACCTCAAGGGTCTCGATCAGGTGCCGGGCAGCCTGGCGACCGATCTCGTAGTAGGGCAGTTGCACCGTGGTCAGCGGCGGGATGAACAGCTCGGCGATACCGATCATGTTGTCGTAGCCGAGCACGGCGACATCGTCGGGGATTTTCAGGCCGCGGCCGAACAACAACTGATAGGCACAAAAGGCAATACGGTCGTTGCCACAGATCAGAATGTCGAATTGCGGGCGACCGTCGAGGATGTGCCGGTCGAGGATGGCTGCGGTTTCACCATAGGCGTCATGATCGGAAAGGTCGTATTGCAGGAGTGAGTCAGGCGCCAGGCCGAATGCCTCACAGGCACGCTGCAGGCCTTTCTGTCGCAGGCCCCAGGCCAGGCTTTGCTTGGGCAGATTGATACACAGCGGGCGCCGATAGCCCTGGCTCAACGCATGGTGTACGGCTCGATACTGGCCTGATTCGTCGTCCGGCACATAACTCACCAGGTGGCTGTCATCTGCCAGGCAATTGGCGAGTACCAGGGGTTTGCTCTTCAAACGCTCCGGAATGCTCACCTGGCGAAAGCCCATGGCGCTGAAGATCAAGCCGTCGGGACGGTGCGACAACATCAGGTCGATGTTCTGGTCGGTGGGCGGGTTGCTCAACAGGTTGAGGATAAAGACGTTCCAGCCGGCTTGCTGTGCGGTCTGTTCGATGGACAGCAGCAACTCGACCGCAAACGGTGTGGTCGCGGTGTCCAGCGCGAACACACCAATGGTTCGCGACTGCAGATTGTCACCGCGCATTCTGCGCGCCGACAAGCTCGGCACGAATTGCAGTTGATCAATCGCCTGGCGCACCCGCTGCAGGGTTTCGGGGCTCAACTTTTCCGGATTATTGAGCGCTCGAGAAACCGTCATCAGGGACACGCCGGCCAGCTGTGCAACGTCTTTCACTGAAGTCATGCGAGGCGAAACCTGTCAGGTTGACGCGCGATCATGCCACAGGGCCCGCGCTTCTCGCGACTCCAATGACGCGGCTCATAACCAGCCCGAGGCAAGAGGCCAAGCGTTGGGGATGGAGACGCGCCCGCCACTGCCACTGGCAAGCAGCTTCACGCCCAGACTGTCTGGCCGCGGATAAAGGCGACTGCTGAGGGTGAATTGACCGTTTTCGTCGAACACCTCGATGGACGAGCGATCGAGGAACACATGCAGTTCCAGGTGCTCTTGTGCCGGGTCTATCGCCACGCTGCGCTGCCCGCTGACTTGCGCACCCGAGCGGCTGCGGTCAAGCACCAGACGATGCAGGGCCGCATCGTAGTACAGCAGCGTTTCCTCCTGGCCGTCCTCACTGCAACGCAAGGCGACCCCCACCTGCCCGGTGCAGCCGAGCAGGTCCAGATGCACATGGATTTCGAGCATGTCGCCCTTCACTTCCGGCACCCAGCGGGTTCCCGACTCATCCCACCACGGCGTACCCGGCAATGGCGCTTGGCGCAGAGCGGTGAGTTCCCGCGCCGGATACATGTACAGGCGATCGGTACACAGTTCCAGCTCCCGCGGCAAACCGAGCATGCCGCACCAGTGATGGGCCTGGCTCGGCATAGGGCTTTCCCACATGTCGAGCCACGCCCACACCAGGCGTCGACCGTCGGCGGCGAGTAGGGTTTGTGCGGCATAGAAATCATGGCCGTGATCCAGCTCGATAAACGGCCCGCCCGTGAAGTGCCATTCGCTGTCGAGTCGGCCCACTCGATAACCGGTCTGGTACTTATTGAGCCGTTCGTAGCCCTGGGGATGCATGCCTTGCGGGGAGTACAGCAGCACATCGCGTCCGTTCAGGCGGAACAGGTCCGGGCACTCCCACATGTAGCCATCACCCTCGCTGCCGCTGGCCACATAGTCGAGGAACTCCCAGGTATGCAGGTCCGTGGAACGGTACAGCGGGAGCAACGGCACATTGCCCAGGCGCGCGCCGGCAATCAGGTACCAGCAGTCATTCTCCTGCCAGACCTTGGGGTCGCGAAAGTGCATGATATCTTCTTGCGGCGCGCGCTCGATGACGACGCCATGCTTGACGAACCGGTTGCCGTCGCTGCTGGTGGCCAGGCACTGGACTTGACGGATGAAACGCTCGTCACCGACTTCCCCAAGCCAGGTATGCCCGGTGTAGATCAGCGCCAGGGTATCGCCGCAGACTACCGCGCTCCCGGAAAAACAACCGTCTCGGTCGAAGTCATCGCCGGGCGCCAATGCAATGGGCAGATGCTGCCAATGGACCAGATCGGCACTCTTTGCATGTCCCCAATACATCGGCCCCCATTTCGCTTCGAAGGGATAGTGCTGATAGAACACGTGATATTCGCCACGAAAGTACACCACTCCGTTAGGGTCGTTCATCCAGCCCACAGGGGGGGCAATGTGATACCCGGGTCGATAGTCGTGGATGACGCGAGACAGGCCGTCACGCAGCGCATGCTGCGCAAGCTCGAGGGCGCCAGGCATGGGAGCGTTCATGGGATTCAAGGACTCAGTCATAGGGCGCCTGCTCGTGCCGAGCGCAACGGGACGCCATCCGATGGGGTTTCAATCGTCTGTGGGTAGCGCTTCAAGGCGCTGCCGTCGGCGTCGAACAGGTGCAGATGGGCGACCTCCAGTCGCAGCTCGACCCGATCGCCGACCTGCCATCCGGCGCTGACCTCGCAACGACAGACCAGCGGTTCGTCCTGCGCTGTCTTGAGGTGCACATAGGTTTCGCTGCCCAGGTATTCAACCCCGGTCACGGCGATGCCGCTGCTGCCCGTGGCTGCCTTGAGTGACATGTGCTCCGGGCGAATCCCCAGGCTCAGCGGCGTGCCCGGTGCCAGGTTCGAGCTGTCGAAGGGCAGGGACGTGGCGCCCCAGATACCGGTATCGACCTGGCTGTGTTCACCGGGTGCCTGCAGGAGCGCGGGCAGGAAATTCATCGTGGGCGAACCCAGGAAGCCGGCGACAAAGCGGCTGGCCGGGCGCTCATAGAGTTCGCGCGGTGAACCGACCTGTTCGACGCGACCCCCATTGAGCACGACAATCTTGTCGGCCAGGGTCATCGCTTCAACCTGATCGTGGGTCACATAGATCATGGTCGAGCCCAGCCGATCATGCAGCCGGGCGATTTCGTTGCGCATCTGTACGCGCAAGGATGCATCCAGGTTGGAGAGCGGCTCATCAAACAACAGAATGTCCGGTTCCCGCGCCATGGCCCTGCCCATGGCCACACGCTGGCGTTGTCCTCCGGACAGTTCCCTTGGTTTGCGTTGCAGCAGTTTGTCCAATTGCAGGATCTGCGCGGTTTTCAGCACGCGTTCGCGCAGGCTGCTCTTTTGCGTCTTGGCCAATTTGAGACCAAAACTGATGTTGTCGTAGACGCTCATGTGCGGGTACAGCGCATACGACTGAAACACCATGCCGACCCCACGTTCGCGTGGCTCCAGGTCGTTGGCTCGCTGCCCATCGATCAGCAGGTCGCCGCCGCAGATCGAATCCAGTCCGGCGATCAGTCGCAGCAGGGTCGACTTGCCGCAACCCGAAGGACCGACGAACACCACGAATTCACCCGCCGCGATTTCGAGGCTGACGTCGCGCAGAATCCGCGCGCCGCCCAGTTGTTTGTTGACGTTGTCTAGTTTCAGTTTGATCACGATGCTGTTCCTTGTCTTTGTTGGGCATCAACCCTTTAACGCGCCGGCAGTGAGACCGGAAACGATTCGGCGCTGGAAGATCAACACCAGAATCACCAGTGGGACGGTGACTATCACCGAGGCCGCCATCAACAACCCCCAAGGCAACTCGTGGGGGCTGCCGCCGGAAATCAAGGCGATGGCGACCGGCACTGTGCGTTGCGTGTCGGTGAGGGTGAAGGTCAGGGCAAACAGGAACTCGTTCCACGCGGCAATGAACGCCAATAAGCCAGTGGTAACCAGTGCGGGCCAGAGCAGCGGCAACAACACTCGGGTCAGCGTGACCCAGGGGGACGCGCCGTCCATGATTGCCGCTTCCTCCAGTTCATGGGGCAGTTGTCCCATGAACGTGGTCAGCACCCAGACAGTGAAGGGCAGGGTGAAAATCGTGTAGCTCAGGATCAACGCCCAGGACGTGTTGTACAGGCCCAGCGCGCGGATCACCTCGAACAGCCCTGACAGCACCGCGACCTGGGGAAACATCGACACCCCCAGGACCAGCATCAAGACCGTGCCACGGCCACGGAACTTGACCCGGCCCAAGGCGTAGGCGGCGGTCAGGCTGAGGAATAGCGCCAGCGCCACCACGCACAGGGCAACCACCAGCGAATTGCCGATGGCCTGCAGGAATGAGGCTTGATGCAGGACCGCCGAATAATTGGAGAAGTCGGGGTTTTTGATCCAGTAGCTCACCTCGAACAAGGCGCTGGACGGCTTCAGCGACGTCACGATGGCGTAGTAGAAAGGGAAGACCGCATACAGCAGCAATATCCCGATCAGACACCAGAACCCGAGGCGCAACATGGCTTTTTTCAGTAGACGCGGGCTCATGCGCGCACCTCCAATTGACGACGTCCGAGGTACAGGTAAAGCAGGGCGATGACCGCAACCACCAGGAACAGCAGCGTCGAAGCCGCGCTGCCGTAGCCAACGTCCTGGAACTCCACCAGATGCTGGCGGGCGTAGACCGACATGCTCATGGTGCTCGATGAGTTCGAGGTCAGCACATAGATAACGTCGAACACCCGCAGCGAATCGAGGATGCGGAAGATCGCCGCCACCAGCAGCGCGGGCGTCAGCAGCGGCAGCGTGACACGCCAGAACACCTTCAGCGGGTGAATGCCATCGACCCTGGCAGCCTCGTAGCAATCGCTCGGCAACATCTGCAAGGCCGCCAGCATCAGCAGCGTGACAAAAGGTACGGTCTTCCAGACATCGACGATGATCACCGCCCACATCGACAGATCCGCATCGGCCGTCCAGGCCAGGGGCGCGTCAATCAGGCCGAGGCTGAGCATCATGTGATTGATGATGCCGAACTGGTCGTTGAGCATCCACGACCAGATTTTCGCCGAGACAATGGTCGGAATCGCCCAGGGAATCAGAATCAACGCACGCACCATTGAGCGTCCGGTGAACTTGATGTTGAGCAGCAACGCCACCAGCAGTCCCAGGACGATTTCCAGGCCCACCGACACCACGGTGAAATGCAAGGTGTTACGCACCGCGTTCCACCATTGAGGATCGACCAGGATGCCCGACCAGGACGAACCGTTGTGGAACAGGTAATTGCTCAAGCCAACGAAGGATCCGCCATCGGTGTCCGCCAGGTTGGCGTCGGTCAGGCTGAACCAGAATGTGCGCAGCAGTGGCCAGGCTGCCACCAGGGCCAGACACAGCAGCATGGGTGTCAGGAACAACCAGGCGGCGCGCACTCGGCGACGTTGTACGGGCGTTTCCCGGGTGAGCAGGAGCTCGTCACCGGGGGCGTGGGTAGCAGAGACAGACATGCTGATTTCCTTCCTTTGACTTACCAGTTCCGGCGTTTGATGCGCGTGAGTTCGCTTTCCAGGTCGACCAGCGCCTGATCGACAGGCAACTCGTCCGCCAGCACGCCATGCACTCGATCGAAGAACGCATTGGAGACCCGTGGATAGCGATCGGCAGTGATCGAGGCGGGGCGCATCACTCCAGCGTTGAGAATGCTGTGCAGCTGGCTGTAGTAAGGCATTGCCGCGAGCAATTCAGGGTCTTGGTAGAGCGACTCGATAACCGGGTTATAGGCGCCGATCAGCGCACGACGTTTTTGTTCTTGGGCACTGCTCAGGTAGCTCACCAGCTCGGCGGCAAGTTTTGGCTGGGCGCTGTACCGCGACACCGCCAGGCCCCAGCCACCGAGGGTCGATGCATGGCTGCCAGCGTCGCCGCCGCGGGGCAGGGGAGCGACGCCAACCTTGTCTTTTACTGCGCTGTCCTGGCTTTGTACCAAGGCCCAGACATACGGCCAGTTACGCATGAACAGCGCATTGCCCGACTGGAATACGCCGCGACCTTCTTCCTCGGTGTAATTGAGCACGCCCCGTGGGGAGATGTCACCGACCCAGCTTTTGGCCAGGGTCAACGCCGTTCTCGAGGCCTGGCTGTTGACCACGATATCGCCTCGTGAATTGACCAGCCCGCCTTCCGGATGGCTGCTGATCCACTCCAGCGCATTGCAGGTCAGGCCTTCGTAGGCACGCCCTTGGAAGATGTAACCCCAGGCATTGGGATTCCCGGCCGTGCGCTCGGCCTGCTGGACACTCCTGGCGGTCGCGGTCATTTCCTCCCACGTCTGGGGAACCGGCAGGTGGTACTTCTCGAGCAAGTCCTTGCGGTAATACAGCAGGCCCGAGTCGGTGAACCACGGCATCGTCACCAGCCGTCCGTTCACCGTGGCGTTATCCACCTGTGTCTGGAAATAGCCTTGGGTGGCGTTGGCTGCAAGCACCTCGCGCAGATCCATCAGGTGTTTGGCCAACATCCCTGGCCAGACCATATCGATTTGAATGATGTCGATGTCGGCGGACTGCGCACTGAGGATCTGCTGGTAGAACGACAACCTTTCGGTTGCCGAATTAGGCGTAGAAACCACCTCGACGTGGTGACCGGTCTGTTTTGACCACGCCTCGACAGCCTCCTTGCACAGTTGCAACTCCGCACCCACGGCACCGCAGGAGATCGTCAGATCGGCTGCGTTCGAGAGGGTTGGAAGCCCGGCACAGAGGGTGAACAGTGCTGCTGGAAAGATCGATTTGAGCAGTTTCATAAAGGCCCCTTTATTTTTGTTTTTATAAAAGTTAACGTTAACATCGCCAAATGTAACAGCGAATTTGCGATGAGGCATCTTTTTTTTCGTGGTTTTTGACAAATCACCCTTCGCGAAAAAGAGCCCAGTCACGGCAGCAACGACAATAAAAACAACACAGGAAATCGACATGCAGAACGCATCAAGCTGGCTACTCGCAGGTGTGCTTGGCACCTCGGCGGCAACCTCCCAGGCCGCGACATTGGAACAACGCATGGCCGCGTTTGAAGCCCGTGCCAGCGCCGCGGAAAAACGCGCTGCCGCTGCCGAGCAGCAAACCCAGGCACTTGCCAGGGAATTGCAACAGCTCAAGCTTGCCACTCCCGCCTTGCAGCCAGCAGCGTCGACGGCTGCAGCCAGTTCGGCGCCGGCCCTGGACACCCGTGTGGCAAAACTCGAAGCCCGTCAGCAAAGCCTGGAAAAGCAGGGCAGCAGCGGACACCTCACCGACGGCTTCAGCTTCAAGGGCTATGCCCGTTCCGGATTGCTGGTCAACGATGGGCTCGGTGGTGGTCGCGGCGGTCCCTACACAACCCCAGCCGGTTCAGTCGGTGGTGCCGTGGGACGACTTGGCAACGAAGACGACACGTACATGCGCATAGACCTGTCGAAAGAGACCTATGCGCAAAACGGCACCCGGGCCAAATTCACCGTGTCCATCGCCGACGGTGTGGAGAGTTCCAATGACTGGACGGCCGACGAGAGCAACCTCAACGTGCGTCAGGTGTTCACCGAACTCGATCATCTCGCCGCCTTCAAGGGCAACTCAGTGTTCGAGAACTCCACCTTGTGGGCAGGCAAACGATTCGACCGGGATAACTTCGATATCCACTGGCTGGACTCGGACGTGGTCTTCCTGGCCGGCACCGGCGGTGGCATCTACGATGTGCAGATGAACCAGGACTGGCGTTCGAATTACTCCCTGGTCGGGCGTAACTACGGCGATTTCAGTGAGGACGGTGTCGATGCCGATGTGGAAAGCTACATCCTGACCTCCAACCAGTTCTTCGACAGGGGTCAGTGGCAGTGGATGTTCAATGCCATTGGGGCAAAGAAAAACGATATTTCCATCCGCAGCAATGAAGCGGGTCTGTCGCCTGCGGATTCCGGTTTGCAGAGCATGCTGGTCAATCACCAGAAAGACTTCTTCGGCCGGCAAGGCTTCTTCAAGACGGCGCTGCTCTACGGGCAAGGCCTGGGGGCAGAGGTCAAGAATATCGGCTCGGATGGCGAACTGATCGACGACGCCCGCGCTCTGCGACTGGCGGTTTACGGCGAGACACCAATCGCGCAGGGCTGGCGCATCGGCCCCAGCCTGTTGGCCGAGCAAAGCAAGGACCGGTACGTCAAGGGTGACGATTACCGCTGGATGACCCTGAACGTACGGTTGGCCAATGAAATCAACCGCAACTTCGAGATGGCTTACGAAGTGAGCTGGCAAACCATGGACCTCGACCCCAAGGGCTACCTGCAACGGAATGCGGTCGACGGTGACTTCTGGAAGTTCACCATTGCCCCGACGTTCAAACCGGATGTTGGCGACCTGCTCACACGTCCAGAATTGCGCGTGTTCGCCAGTGTCATGGACTGGTCGTCGGACCTGGACAGATACAGTACCGCTGACTCCTTCGGCAAGTCGGACTTCAATGCAGGTGGCGTATGGCAGTACGGCATCCAGATGGAAACCTGGTTTTAATATCTGAACCCGTCCGGCCAACAGCAAGGCATAGTGCGTCAGTGATTAACGGTCCAAGCTAGTTGGCCAGCAGTTACCTACAACACAGCATTGAGGAAATGAGCATGGGATTGCCTCGCGCAGTCGTATTTGGCGAAGCGCTGACCGACCTTGTCCAGGGCACTCCTGGGCAGTGGCAGGGCTACCCGGGTGGTGCGCCCTGGAACGTGGCACGCGCGCTCAGTCGCTTGGGTGTTAGCTGCGCTTTTGCAGGTTCGGTGAGCATGGATTCACTGGGTGACGAGATCGTGGCGCAGTCGCAAGCGGCAGGGCTGGATAGGCGGTTTATCCAACGGGTAGACCGCACGCCTTTGGTCGCCATCGTTCCATCCAGCCGCCCCCCACAGTATTTTTTTGCGGGAGAGGCCGATCTGTTTTTTGATCCGCAGTTGATGCCTGAAGGATGGATCGACCAGGCGCAACTGTGTCATTTCAGTTGCATCAGCCTGGCGCGACAGCCACTGGCCGGCAGGCTGGTGAACATAGCTCAGCAGGCCAAGGCAGCGGGCAAGCGGATCAGCTTTGACCCGAACTGGCGCAATTTGATGGACAGCCATTATCGCGAGCAGACCTTCCCGACGATGACCGCCCTTGCCGACATGATCAAGCTCTCCGACGAAGACCTTCGGCATATCTATCCAGGACTGTCTGAACAACAGGCAATGGATGAGCTGCGTGCGCTCAATCCTCACGCGCAGATCCTGTTTACTCGAGGCGAGCACGGGATGATTCTCCACACCCCGGACAGCCAATTCGAGCAGCCGGCGATTGCCGTGAACGTGGCAGACACGGTGGGCGCAGGAGACGCGTGCATGGCCGGTTGGCTGGCGGCGCAGTTGCTGGGGATCTCCGACCTGCGCGCGCGCCTGCGATTTTCAGCGGCTTGCGCATCCATATCTTGCCGCCATGCCGGCGCCCATGCGCCAGCGCTGACGGATGTGCACAGTCTGCTGCAACTGCTCGACCGCAACGACTCACGGTGAACAGTCTGTCGGCAAGCTAGGACGCGTTGAGTGGCAGAGCTACAGATACCCGTGCAGCAGTTTGTCGGGCCGCCCCCTCGAGAAATTGCTCGGCGTAATGACACGCCACCTGCCGATTGTCGAGCAAACGCAAGGCCGGCTCTTCACTGCTACAACGCTCGGTGGCGTACGGGCAGCGCTTGTGGAAGGCGCAGCCGGACGGTGGGTTCAGCGGGTTGGGCAGTTCGCCGACGATCTTGATTTTCGGCTTGTCCGGGTCCGGGTGGATAGTCGGTGTGGCCGACAGCAGCGCCTGGGTGTACGGGTGCAGCGGGCGGGTGTAGATGTCCTCTTTGGGGCCCATTTCCACCGGACGGCCGAGGTACATCACCATCACGTGGTCGGCCACATGGCGCACCACCGCCAGGTTGTGG
>NZ_CATKPN010000010.1:0-259 GCF_949767245.1 Pseudomonas sp. IT-P176 | reverse complement strand
CGAAATCCTCCCCCTACCTCCAGCCAAACTCCCCGCCTGGGACGGCAAGTTGCAGTGGCTCGAAGCCCGACTGGCCAATGTCCCACCGAAAAAGCCCAGCGAGGTGCTGATCCGGCAGTTGGCCAAGGCCAAGCTCCTTGAGCCGGCGACCGGCAGGGCCATGCCCGGTTCCCCCGCGTTCATCAAGATCGGTTTTCCCGCACCGACTTGCTCCAGCGGCCAGGCGTGTCCGCAGACCGGCTACTGGCAGGCGGTGCGC
>NZ_CATKPN010000009.1:0-263 GCF_949767245.1 Pseudomonas sp. IT-P176 | reverse complement strand
CGCTGAGCGCTATAAAACAATCTGGAGTCTGCTAGCGGACTACTCCTACGCAGACCCCAAAGTCCCCGAAATCAACGAAATCCTCCCCTTGCCACCGGCAAAGCTACCGGCCTGGGACGGCAAGTTGCAATGGCTCGAAGCCCGACTGGCCAATGTCCCACCGAAAAAACCCAGCGAGGTGCTGATTCGGCAGTTGGCCAAGGCCAAGCTCCTTGAGCCGGCGACCGGCAGGGCCATGCCCGGTTCCCCCGCGTTCATCAAGA
>NZ_CATKPN010000008.1:0-263 GCF_949767245.1 Pseudomonas sp. IT-P176 | reverse complement strand
AGCTGAGCGCTATAAAACCATCTGGCGGATACTTGCAAGATATTCTTACGCAGATCCGAAGGTCCCCGAGATCAACGAAATCCTCCCCCTACCTCCAGCCAAGCTACCGGCCTGGGACGGCAAGTTGCAGTGGCTCGAAGCCCGACTGGCCAATGTCCCACCGAAAAAGCCTAGCGAGGTGCTGATTCGGCAGTTGGCCAAGGCCAAGCTCCTTGAGCCGGCGACCGGCAGGGCCATGCCCGGTTCCCCCGCGTTCATCAAGG
>NZ_CATKPN010000007.1:0-272 GCF_949767245.1 Pseudomonas sp. IT-P176 | reverse complement strand
TGGATGGCTGATCGACTCTATTGCACGCTCCCCGTCATGGACGCCTGCGAAGAGTCCGGAGCCTCGTTCATCATTCGCGAACCGAGCAAGCATCCACGCCTACTTAAGGAAAGCGACTGGCAGGAGTCTGTCGCGGTCGGGGTAGGCAGCGTGCGCGAGCAAATCATCGAAGTCAAAGGTGGTCGCCAGTGGCGGCGTGTCGAACTGAATCTGCAAAACCCCACCGAATCTGGCGACACCACGCTGTTGTTCTGGAGCAACTTGCCCGACTC
>NZ_CATKPN010000006.1:0-285 GCF_949767245.1 Pseudomonas sp. IT-P176 | reverse complement strand
TTGGCCGAGGCCATCAAAAAAGCGGCGGCTGACCAAACCCGCGCGGGACGCGATCCGGGCTTGCATGGCAACTTGCACCTGTTTGTGATCACCAATGCCAGCAAAGATGGCGTAGGCCCAGGTTCCTTGAACACCCAGCGCATGCTCGAAAGCCTCGGGCGCGGCGAGACCATTCCTGAAATCACCAAGTTACAGCGCATTGAACAGGCCAAAGCCCAAGTAGACGCCCAGGCACCGACCCTGGCTGAACTCCTCGAACAACAGGCCTTGCTCACGCTGACCAGT
>NZ_CATKPN010000005.1:0-291 GCF_949767245.1 Pseudomonas sp. IT-P176 | reverse complement strand
ATACGAAACTGCTTGCCCCGCGCCAGCAACGCCAGGCGCGGTTGCAGGGTCAGCTCATAGCGGGCTTCATCGGCCGAGCCGGACAGGCGTCGAAAAGCTGTGACCACACCGCGCAACGTGCGCAGGGGCAGGATCACGTCGGGGGCGCTGAAGCTGAACACCGGCACGTTCGACGCCAAGGCGTACAGGCTCAACTGCCCACGCTGGCCGAGCATCTGCGCGGCCTCGATCTCCCCGGCACTGCTGGTGAATTCGATGCGGTAGCTGAACGGCTGGCTGAGCTGCTCTTCA
>NZ_CATKPN010000004.1:0-297 GCF_949767245.1 Pseudomonas sp. IT-P176 | reverse complement strand
GCCTAAGTTCACCGTCAAGGTTGATCAGGAACTGAAACAAGACCTGACCGTGACCCTGAGCAACGGCGACACCGTCGTCATCAAAGCCGGCACCACCAGCGTTCCATACGAGCTGAAAGCCCAGGGCGACGACGTCTACAAAGACGGTCAAGTCGTGGAAGTTGGTGTCAGCAATGCCACCGTCGACGGCAAGTCCTTCGAGAACCTGGTACTGGGCGACAAAGCCCAAGTCACCATCGACGACACCCTCACTGAGGTGAAAGCCACCCTGACTGTGGATAAATCCACTGTCGCCGA
>NZ_CATKPN010000003.1:0-301 GCF_949767245.1 Pseudomonas sp. IT-P176 | reverse complement strand
CTGGAATCGGTGCTGGACAGCGAAATCGAAACCTTGGGCAACCCTAAGGCCGCCCTGCTGGGATTTGCGTCGGCCGTGTTGGCTTACAACGTCTTGGCCGTGCTCAAGCACAGCGTTGAACAGGCTCATCGCCAGACCCTGCCCGACGATTGGGAAGCATCGATTTTCCACCTGACGGTACAGGTACGCAGCGGTTACGAGGGTATGCAAATAGCCCTGCCAGCAGAGCACTCATCCATTCCGATCCCCGCAGGAGGGCTGGCTCAGTATCTGCTTGCACTCGCTCGAAACATCCAGCCCA
>NZ_CATKPN010000002.1:0-309 GCF_949767245.1 Pseudomonas sp. IT-P176 | reverse complement strand
CTCGACACGTTAGGCGCGATGGCCATCGGCCCGACCCACCATCAGAAAACCGTCCTGGTCGACTATGAACAGACGGACATTGCCGTTGGCTTCGTCATGGGCCACAACATGCTCGACGAGTACTGGGACACTGATGACCACACAGCGCTGAACCGTGCTGAAGGCACCAAACCTGCACCCAATCGCGGCCCCCGTGGCGATACTCCACGCCAGGATATTTCCAGCCAGGTCAGCGGGCCCATTCTGGAACACCTGCACCATAACTTCGCCACCGCCTGGCGCAAGGAGACCGGAGAGGACCTGCTCGCC
>NZ_CATKPN010000001.1:0-309 GCF_949767245.1 Pseudomonas sp. IT-P176 | reverse complement strand
TTCGACACGTTAGGCGCGATGGCCATCGGCCCGACCCACCATCAGAAAACTGTCCTGGTCGACTATGAACAGACGGACATTGCCGTTGGCTTCGTCATGGGCCACAACATGCTCGACGAGTACTGGGACACGGATGACCACACAGCGCTGAACCGTGCTGAAGGCACCAAACCTGCACCCAATCGCGGCCCCCGTGGCGATACTCCACGCCAGGATATTTCCAGCCAGGTCAGCGGACCCATTCTGGAACACCTGCACCATAACTTCGCCACCGCCTGGCGCAAGGAGACCGGAGAGGACCTGCTCGCT